>NZ_ASXG01000045.1 GCF_000411975.1 Amycolatopsis orientalis DSM 43388 | reverse complement strand
CCGCAGCAGCGGCCTGAGAAACAGTCAGCTCCGGTGTCAACCGAAGCCTGGGCAGACCCCACCGCAGCCCCCGCGCCACCTGTGCCCAGCGCTTCTCACGAGCCGCTGAGCGCTCCCCGTACGCCGCAATGCGCTCGAAAAACGTTCCTCCGCCCATACCCACCACACTGCGCTGAACGGACCAGTGGGGCAACCAGTCGCAATCTCTCGACGTCCAGCCCGGCGCGAACACTCTGGTAGCTTGACGGTGCCGGACGAAGGCTGTGACCAGCGCTGATGGCGGTTGCTGTACAGCAGCAAAGTACAGCAACCGCACCGACCACCAGCGACCTTCACCAGCCTTTATGGCCCTTGACGTAACCTCAGTGACCTGCAGAAACGTCGATGCCGACAGTTCGCATCGAGAAGGTCAGGGGTTCGATTCCCCTCAGCTCCACAGCAGGTGAAAGGCCCTTTCCGGGACACCGGGGAGGGCTTTTTTCGTGCCCGCACAGCGGCAAAGTACCGCAGCGGCCCATTGGAAGCTGCGGCGCAGCGGGCGATGTTGCGCGGCTCGAGAGGGGTGCCGAGTTGGGTAGTGAACGGCAGAGTGCTCTCTGTCCAGACGGCGGCTTTACGGTGGTCTCGGTTCCCGCGGGCTAGGCACAGCTTCAGCGCCGCTGTGATGATGTTGAGCATGGGGAAGATGCCGTTTCTGGACGCGCTGGGTCTGCCAGCGTGAGCCGGTTCCCGCGCCGCCTGGCCGAGATTCCCAGCCTCGCGACGAGAAGGAACCGCGACCTTGACAGCCACCGGACTGGCACTGGCCTAGCTGGCGCTCTCCGGGTGCACCGGATCGGATACGTCCCCGGAGAAGACGAACGTGGACCGGGCGACTCGAAAGTTCAACCAGCTCCTCCAGCGCCCTGACATTGACCAGGCCACCGCGCGATACGAACAGATGTACAGCCGTATCCGCGACGCAATCGCCACTGCGGCCCCCGACTTGAAGTCGTGGCAGATCTCGAATCAGGCGAGTGAGTCCGGCGTGCGGGAACGATTTTCGCGGCCGTCGATGCCGGCTTGCGCACAGACGACGCCGTGGTCAAGGGACTGCCGAACTGGACGGCTGAAGGCAACATTCCCGACGGCATGTGGCCGCACGCCGTCGACGCAGTTCGCTCGATCGCCGCCCAGTACGGCTTCGGCACCAGCCAAATCACGGTCGACCGGCCCGGCGATCACGAGGTCGTTTTCCACGATCAATACCCGGCAGAACTCAACGTCGGCACGGCTACGCACTGGCTGTCATCTCACCGCTGCTGCCAAGAAGCTTGGTGCACCGGCGCCGAGGCCGCCGTGCTAGCCGCTGAAAACGAGAGCCCCGGCCAGCCGGTCTGCAGCCGGTGAATTTGGGTTTACCCGAGCCCATCCAAGAACGGCCGATGCGCGTTCTGGAAAGCCCACCCGTAATACCGATCCCAGTTCACCGACCACGTCATCAACCCTCGCAGTGCAGGCGACGGCCCTCCTCGCAAGGTGTACGAGCCGCAGCTGGTTCCGTGGGCTAGGCAGGTTACGGCGGTTTGGACTTCGGACGGGGAGACGTAGCCGTTTCCGGCGCTGACGGCTGCGGGCAGGCCGACGGCGATCTGGTCCTCTCGCAGGCCGGGGAAGGTCTGGCCGGTGTTCGCGACCTTGAAGCCGGACTTCAGCATGTCGGTCATCGCGATCAGGAAGTCCGCGCCGCCCATGGTGTGGTACTGGTTGTCCAATCCCATGACTGGGCCGGAGTTGTAGTCCTGGACGTGCAGCACCGTCAGCGAATCACGCAGGGCGTAGATGACTGGCAGGTAAGCCCCAGTACGGCTGTCGCCGCCGCCGGAGCCTCCGTAGAACTGGTAGCCCACTTGGACGAAGAACGTTTCCGGGGCCATTGTCAGGACGAATTTGGCTCCGTAGCGGGCTTTCAACGTCTTCAACGCCGAGATCAGGTTGACGATCACCGGGGTGGTCGGGTTGTGGAAGTCCGTGTCGCCCGCGTTCAGGGACAGGGACTGGCTTTCGAAGTCGACGTCCAAGCCGTCCAGGCCGTATTTGTCGATGATCGCCGCGACTGAGTTGACGAAGTTGTCGCGGGCGGCGGTCGTCGTGAGTTGGACTTCGCCGTTCTGGCCGCCGATCGAGATCAGGACCTTCTTGCCCTGCGCCTGCTTCGCGCGGATGGCTGCGATGAAGTCCGCGTCGCTTTCCACGCCGGGGCATTCGGTGGCTGAGCAGCGGTTGAAGCGGATATCGCCGGAGGTCACCGACGTGGGTTCGGCGAAAGCTAGGTCGATGATGTCCCATGCGTCGGGGACGTCGGCGAGCTTCAGGTAGCCGGAGCCGTTCGCGAAGCTCGCGTGGACGTAGCCGATCAATGCGTGTTTCGGGAGGCCGGCGCTGGTGCAGCCGCTGGTGGTGGCGGAAACGGCGGGCGTGTGGGCGGATTCGGCGTTGTCGTTGTACGCGGTGACTGAGTAGCTGTGCGAGGTGCAGGCGGTGAGGCCGGAGAGCGTCGCGGTGGTTCCGGTGACGGTGGCGCGCAGGGTGTTGTCTTCGTAGACGCGGTAGCCGGTTACGGTGCCTGCGGCTGCGCCCCAGTTCAGGGCGATCGACGTGTCGGTGACGGTGCCGACGGTGGGGGTGCCTGGGACGCCTGGCGCACCGGGGGTGTCGCCGCCGGGGCCGTCGAGGACGATGTCGTCGGCGTAGTACGGGCCGGCACCGTACCAGCCGTGCAGGTACAGCTCGGCGGACGTCTGGTTCGCGGTCGTGGTGAAGGACAGCGAAAGCTGGCTGTACGCCGACGCGTTAGTCCAAGTGGGGGAGCTGCCGGTGACGCCTAGGTACACCGGTGCACCTTGTACCCAGGCGGAAACCGAGTAGGTGGTGTTTGGGCGCACGGAGACGGTTTGGGTGCACTGGCCCTGGTCGGACGCGCCTGGGGTGACGGCTAGCGCGTAGGTTCCGGAATGCACCGGCGTCTTCCCGGCCGTGCCTGCCGGGCAGGTCCAGCCGGACGTCGAACCGGTTTCGAAACCGGGATTGGTCAGCAGGTTCGCTGCTTGCGCTGGTCCGCCGACGACAAGTCCGGCCGCGGCCAGCAGGAGCACGACGAGGAAACGAGCACGCTTCATTGCGGTGCCTCCGGTCCGATGCGACCCCCTGATAGATATTGTCTAGATCACTCGGCGAGTTGTCCAGACCTATCGGGCCGACGATAGTCGGATTCCCCGAGTCTCAGGCGTTGAGGTCGAAGATCGGACGACTTGGGCACGTTGCTTGCCGGCGGGACGGCCAGCCTGGGTGGACCGGCCACGGTAGTCGAGCCGCACGCGGTCAGGATCACCGGGAAGCGGTCATTCGCGATTGCCCGGTATAGGCTGGGGCTGACAAGCGCAAGGAATGAACATGAAGTACGTGGCGCTCCCCTTCGACGCGAGCCAGTACCTGACGAAACTCCCGGAGTTGGCTGGCCAGCTTCCGCCGGGGGCGCGGGAATTCGCAACGGACCCGCACCACTACGACTTCGGTTCCGCGTACTCGGTGAAGGACCTGAAGCTGGCCGGAATCGACTACGCGGATCAGGGCGAGTCGGTCGATCTCGTGCTGAGGTTCGCGCACAGCCCGTTTTCGCACGCCGCTCCGCTGAGATCCGGTATCAGGACGTGCGGACGTTTTCGGTGGAGGTCGGCGAGAAGCAGCCGGAGATCGTCCGGCTGGGCACTCTTGCGCTGGACGAGATCCTCCCGCACGAGCACGGGTGCAGTCACGAGATCAGGGCTGAGTACCGACTCGCGTCGGTAATTCCCCTCGTTCTTCGGCGTTACAGTGGCCAGAGCGAGGGGCCGGAGGAGTCATGGAGCTGGAACTGCGCCACCTGCGCGCGCTCGTGGCTATCGCCGACGCGCACAGTCTCGTTCGTGCGGCCAAGGCATTGCACGTTTCCCAACCGGCGTTGTCCGGGTTGCTGCGGCGCGTCGAGCGGTCGGTCGGCGGGAGTTTGTTCGCGCGCTCGCCGACGGGGTGCGTGCCGACCGCGCTCGGGGAGGACGTCGTCGCGGATGCGCGGGCGGTGCTGGCTGGGATGTCGGCGCTGACCGAGCGGGCCGGGGCGCGGCGGGAATCCGCGGGGGCGGTGCGCGTCGGCGGGTACAGCGGGTTTTTGCATCTCGCGTTGGCGAGGTGGTTGCGGGATCAGCCGTGGTGTCCCGCGGTTCGGGTGCATGAGGAGCAGGACGAGGCGCGGACGCTGGCGGCCCTCGCGGACGGGCACCTTGACCTCGCGCTCGTGTACCTCGCGCCGCTGCCGGACCGGGTCGTGCCGGACGGCGTGGAGAGTGTCGTGGTGCAGGCGCGGGAGCCGGTTTTCGTGATTCTGGCTGAAGATCATCTGCTGGCGTCGCGCGCGGAGATCCCGCTCGAAGAGCTGGCCGCGTATCCCTGGGCGGACGATCCGCCGTGGACGACTCGGTGGTCGGCATATCTGCAGGACGTCTGCCGGCAGCGCGGGGTCGTGCTGGACCAGCCGCATCGGCCGCAGTGTCTGGCTACCCTGCTGGATCTGGTGCGCGAGGGGATGGCGGTCGCGCCGGCGTTGGCGACGCGGGAGGACCAGCGGGACGGCATCGTGGTGCGGGCGATCGAAGACGCGCCGCTGTGGCAGGAGCTGCGGTTGTGTTACCGGCCGGGCACGGCGATCGCGGATCGGGTCGGCGAGCTGTCTCAGCAGGTCGCGCGGGATTACGCCAACCGGCAGGGGTGCAGTGCCGCCTTCGATCGCTGGTGGCACCGCACCCCTGCCGGGGCTAGACGGTGACGCGCCAGTTGCTGTTCGGCGTCGGCACCTCGAACTGCAGCGACGAGCAGCTGTAATCGCTGGGGTTCGGGTTGGCCGTTGGCTGCAACGGCGAGTTCGACTCCGTCGCGGGCGTCCACTGGCCGCCGATGCGCAGCTGCAGCTGGCTGGCTTCGAACACCTTGCCCTTGGCGTCCGAGCAGTAGTACGCCTGGCCGGTCGACGGGTCGACGGTCGAGTACAGCTCGAAGATGTCCCAGCCCTCGTTGAGGGTGCTCTGGTCGCTGCCGCTTTGCGTGAACAGGTCGTCCCACTTGCCGGTCTTCACGTTGTAGAGCGAGGCGGTCCAGCTATTGCTGCTCGCGTCGGTTTGGACTTCCTGCACGGTGAACGCCGGATGTCCGTCCACTGTGGAGGTATAGGTGGAAAGGAAGGAGCTGTCCAGCGGGACTACCTTCGCGGGGCCGACCGTCCCGCACCAGTCCCAGGCCCAGACCTGGCCGCCCTGGTCGAGTCCGTACGCGGTGACGACTTCGATGCAGGAATGGCCGGTAGGCTTCACCGTCGGGGCGTAGACGACGTCCGCGCTGTTCGAGAGCCGGAGGTCCGGGACGACGCTGTGCGTGACGAGAATTCCGTCCGCGCCACTGGAAAGTTGCGGTTCCGGGCCCCAGAAGGTGTGTTGTTGCGCGTCGATCTTCGGGCTGACCGCGCGGCCGGCTTTTTCCCGGCGCAGCTGGCGGAACTTGTCCGCGGCGGTCCCGGCGGCGGCCTTCGCGGCGGCACCGGTCAGTCCGGGCACCACCCCGCTGCCCGGGGACGCGGAAACCGGTGGGCTGCCGGCGACGACAGCCGCGGCCGCGAGGGCGGAAGTGAGCAGGACAAAGAGTTTCCGCATCGGCGCATCTCCTCGTCGTAGGCGAAGGAAACGTGCGGAGGGAAAAGCGGGTCCGTCCGCGGGACCCGGATGTTAAGTCGGGATTTTCGCGGTCAGGCACCGACTTTCGGCGGGGTGTTCCACTCAGTGCAGGTCAGCGTGGGCATAGGTTTTCCGAGGCGTTCGGCGTTATGCCGCCAAGCGGAGTAATCAGCGCGTCTTGGCCCGGATGCGCAGGCGCTCGCCCTGCTTGCCGAACAGGCTGAGGATTTCGACCGGACCCTCGCCGGTGCTGCCGAACCAATGCGGGATCCGGGTGTCGAATTCGGCGACCTCGCCTGCCTTCATGACAACGTCGTGTTCGCCGAGGACGAGCCGGCCCTTGCCGCTGAGCACGCAGAACCACTCGTGGCCGGGGTGAGTGCGCGGCGCGGGTTCGCATCGGTCGGGGTCGAAGATCATCTTGAGTGGCTGCAGCCGTCCGGGTTGCCGAGTGAGCGGAACGACGGTGCGGTCGTCGCGGGCGACCGGCTGCAGCGGGGCGGTGCCGATTAGTACGTCCAGCGGGATCCGGTGCGCGCGGGAGATCAGCAGCAGCAGTTCGAGGGTGGCTTTGCGCTGGCCGGATTCGAGCCGGGAGAGGGTGCTGACGGAGATGCCAGTCTCGTTCGACAACTCTTCCAGGGTGCGGTTTCGTTGCCGCCGGAAATGGCGGAGGCGGGGTCCGACCGCGGCGATGATGTCCTCCACACCGGCCAGCATGACATTCCGCTCCGCAGGATTGCACACAATTAGTCAGCTGGCGCCGCGTCGCCGGACCGAAGCTAGCGCGGCATTGACGAACGAAGCCACCTGCGGACGCCGGCCCTGTTCGTTCCAGGCGAGCACCAGCTGGCTCGGCGGAGCGTCCTCGATCGGCACGCTGACCACGCCCGGCGGGACCTGGTCGACCAGCGACCGCGGCAGGACGCCGATCATCCGCTCCAGCGAGACGAGGTGCAGCAGCTGGACGACGTCCGCCACCTGCGGTCCCGTTCCTTCGACCCCGGGCACTCCCTTCCACGACGGCAGCGTTTCTCCGTCCAAATCGGACATCCGGACGGACGCGCGCCGCGCCAGCCGGTGGGTGGCGGGGAGGATGGCGACGCGGTTCTCGGCGTGCAGGGTTTCGCAGGCAAGCCCGGTCAGGTCGTCGAACGGGACGAACAGCAGGCCGACGTCCGCGCGGCCGCTGAGGAGGTAGTCGGTGCGGTCGGCGGGACCGCTGAACAGAACGTCGACCTGGTGTGCCTCGGGATCGTGCGAGTACTCGGCGAGGATTCCGGACAGCAGCCCGGCGTCGCCACCGGGTTTGAGCACCAGGCGCAGGTGGCGCTCCCCGGCGCGGCGGGCGTTGCGCGCGGCGGCGCTGACCGCGTTGAGGGCGTGCCGTCCGTGTTCCTGGAGCGCCTCGCCGGCCGCGGTCAGCTCGACGTGGCGGCTGGAGCGCGTGAACAGCTGGACGCCGAGGCGGTTTTCGATGCGCTGGATCGCCTTCGACAGCGCGGGCTGGGCGATCGACAGCCGCACGGCGGCGCGGCCGAAGTGCAGCTCGCCGGCGACTGCCAGGAAGTACTCGAGTTCGCGCGTTTCCAGCTCAGCCATGCCTCCAGGTTATCGCTGAATAGCGAACCGGTCTTGGACGGCGGAGCGCAACGAGGGCAAAACTTGAAGCATGATCACGCATACCATGATTGTTTCGTTCGACGAGCCGCTTCCCGACACCGAGCTGGATCAGTACCTCAGCGACATCAAGCAGGCGATGCTGGAGACCGGGTACGCCAAGTCGGTCGAGACCCGGCGGCACCTGCCGATCCCCGGGGAGGACGCCATCCCGGCGCTGATCGCGACGGCGATCGTCCAGGTCGCCCTCGCCGACCTCGACGCTCTCGCCAAGAGCTTCACCGCGCCCGTGCTGCACGAGGTGATCGACCGGTGGCAGGCGCGGCATTCGTACCGCGTGGCCTGGGCGAACCACGAGTCGCTGGCGTGAGCCGGCGGCGCGGGCTCGTCACCGGGGCGGGCAGCGGAATCGGCCGGGCGGCGGCGATCGAGTTCGCCCGGACCGGAGCCGCGGTGGCCGTGCTGGACATCGACGAGGCAGCGGCGGCGGAGACCGTCGAGCTGATCAAGAAGGACGGCGGGGAAGCGCTGGCCGTCCAGGTCGACATCTCCGACGAGCCCTCGATGCAAGCCGCGATCAAGCAGGCGGTTGAGGCGTACGGCGGGCTCGACTTCGCGGTGAACAACGCCGGGATGTCGTCTCGCAAACGCGTCGACCAGCTGACGCTCGCCGAGTTCGAGCGCATCGTGCAGGTGAACCTGTCCGGGACCTTCCTGTGCCTGAAGTACGAACTGCCGCACCTGAAGGGCGGCGCGATCGTGAACGTCGCGTCCAACGGCGGGTTGTCCGCCATCCCGAACGCGCCGGCATACGTCGCGGCGAAGCACGGGATTGTCGGCCTGACCAAGGTCGCGGCGGTGGACTACGCGGCGGACGGCATCCGCGTCAACGCGGTGTGCCCGGGACCGACCCGGACGCCGGGGTTCGACCGCTGGGCCGACGACCCGGAGATGATCGCCCGGCAGGAGGCGATCACCCCGCTCGGCAGGCTGGCGACGCCGGAAGAAGCCGCCGCGGCCGTGGTCTGGCTTTGCTCGGACGCCGCGTCGTATGTCACCGGGACGACGCTGTCGGTCGACGGCGGACGCAGGGCGTAGGCAGTTCGTCGGCCATCGCCCGGATCTCGGGCGGGAGGTGCTCGACGGCAGGACCGGTTGCGCGGTTCCCGGTGAAGTCCCTCAGAAAGCTCGCTGGTAACGGACTGGCCAGGCGTCTTTGGGTTGGGTTCGCAACGCGAGGTACGGGTCGCGAAGCAGCGAGCGGCCGATCAGGACGGCGTCGGCCTTGCCCGCGCGGATGATCCGGCCCGCGGCCGTCAAGTCGGTGATTTGGCCGACCGGCGCGACGGCCAAGCCGGACGCATCCTTGAGCGCGGCAGCGAATTCGACGTTCACCCCTTCTCGGTTCGGCGGTCGCGCTCCGCGATCACGCACGAGCACGCCGGAGGTGACGTCGAGAAGGTCGATCCCGATGGCGGCCAGTTCCTTCGCGAACTCCGCGGCGTTGTCGGGTGCGACGCTGCCCTCGACCCAGTCGGTGGCGGTGATGCGGACGAACACCGGCTTGTCGTCGGGGAACGCCTCCCGCACGGCGCGGGCAACGCGCAGCGGGAAGCGCATCCGGTTCTGCGCGCTTCCGCCGTACTCGTCGGTGCGGTGATTGGACAGCGGGGACAGGAACTGGTGCAGCAGATAACCGTGCGACGCATGGATTTCGACCGCCTGGTAGCCAGCCAGTTGAGCCATGCGGGTCGCGTGCGCGAATTCCTCGACGACGCGGTCGAGGTCGGCCGCGGTGGCCGGACGGGGCATCGCCAGGTCGCCGAACGGGATTGCCGACGGCGCGATCAGGTCCCAGCCGCCGTCGGCGACCGGCAGCGGTTCGTTCTGCCCGGCCCCGACCCACGGGACCTGGTGCGATCCTTTGCGGCCGACGGCGTTCAGCTGCACCGCGGGCACCGCGCCGTGACTGGAGACGAACGAGGTCAGTGTGCGGTGCGCGAGCGCCTGTTCCTCGTTCCAGAGTCCGAGGTCGGCCACGGTGCACCGGTTGTCCGGGCTGATCGCGGTGGCCTCGACCATGACCAGCCCGACGCCGCCGATCGCGCGAGGGCCGTAGTGCGCCAGATGCCATTCGGTCGGAAGGCCGTCCGGGCCGGCGGCGTACTGCGCCATCGGGGACATCCAGATCCGATTGCGGAAAGTGACGTCTCGCAAGCGAAGCGGGGTCGCCTCCGGAGACTCCGCGTTGAACTCACTCATGCCGCCACACGGTACGCCTCATTTCGCATCACGGCACACGCGGTCGTCAATTTTCGGCGAGCAGGCGGCTGACCTCGGCTGCCGCAGCCACGACGAGCGGCGCGAAGGTCTTCTCTTGCGCACGGGTGTAGCGCGTGTCGGGGATCGCGAGAGTGATCGTCGCCACCGGGCGTCCGGACGGATCCGTGATGGCCGCGCCGATCGACGAAACCTGCGGGCGGAACCACGACGAAGATCCGTTGAGCGCGTAACCACGCTTCGCGGTCAGCGCGATGTCGCGACGGAGCGCGACTAAATCCGGCTTCTGGGCGAACTCGGGAAGTTCGTGCGTGAACAGCTCCTCGACCTCGGATTCGTCGAGCAGCGCCATGATCGCCGTGCCGCCGGAGGTGGCCAGCAGCGGAACCCGCGTGCCGATCTCCAGCACGACCCGCACGACCTGGTCGGTGTCCTGAGCGGCGACGACGACGAGGCTGTCGCCGTCGCGTTCGGCCAGCAGGACCGTCTCGTTCGTCTCGGCGGCGAGCCGCTTGACGACCGGTGCGGCGACCTCCTTGAGGTCCGGCTTCCCGCAGTCGCGCAAGCCGAGGGCCAGCACCCGCGGTGCGACGCCCCAGCGCGCGCGTTCCGCGTCCACGACCTTCAGCCAGCCTGCTTGCTGAAGCGTGATCAGACCGCGTTGCACGGTGCTCTTCGGGATATCCGTGCAGCGGGCCAGCTCGGAGACGCCGATCGGCTGCCGCTGGGCGACTTCCTCGAAAACTCGCAGCGTGCTGAGGACGCTGTTCATCGACCGGATCCCGCTGGCCGGCTTGTCGGCCGCTTTGTCGTGCATGTGCCTCATCGTGGCACAGCGATACGATGAGGCCGGCGCGTCGCAGGGGAGGAAGCATGACCGAACCGTGGCAGTGGAGCGAGCGAACCTGGCGGGGACACGTCGAGCGCGTGCGTGCCGGGCGGCCGTTGCGCCCGGCGTCCTGGCCGGGCGGGGCGCGAGTGGCCGTGGCGTTGTCGTTCGATTCCGACCACGAGACGATCTCGTTGCGTGACGGCCACGTGCTGCCGGGCAAGCTCTCGCAGGGCGAGTACGGCTCGCGGGTCGGCGTGCCACGAGTGTTGAAGCTGCTTGAACGGTTCGAGGCACCCGCGACGTTCTTCGTGCCCGCAGTTTCGGCGTTGCTGCACGACGGCGAGGTTCAGTCCTATGTGGAAGCTGGACATGAGGTCGCGTTGCACGGCTGGATCCACGAGAGCAACGCGCAACTGCCGCCCGCGGCGGAGCGGGACCTCACCTTCCGGGCTGCGGACACGGTGGAACGCCTCACCGGCACGCGTCCGGTCGGCATCCGCACCCCGTCGTGGGACTTTTCCGAAAGCTCGCTCTCGATCATCCGCGAACTGGGCCTGGCCTACGACTCCTCGTTGATGGCGGACGACGACTGCTACGAAATCCTCGCCGACGGCGAACCGACCGGCATCGTCGAGCTTCCGGTGGAATGGATCCGCGACGACGCGCCGTATTTCACGATGAATCGCTTCGGCTCGCAGCGCCCCTACACCCCGCCGCGGGAAGTGTTGCCGATCTGGCGCGACGAGTTCGATCTCGCGTTGGCCGAGGGCGGTCTCTTCCAGCTCACCCTGCATCCGCATCTCATCGGACATCGTTCCCGTATCACGATTCTCGCCGAGTTGCTGGAGCACATCGCTTCGCACGACGGGGTTTGGTTCGCTACGCACGCGCAAGTCGTCGACTATGTCGCTAAGCCGAGCGCCAATGGATAGCTGCCACGACAACGCCGATTACCGCGGCCAATGCTCCAGACAGGACGAACGTCGTCCCCATCCCGACCGCGTCGATCACCGGCTGCGCGATCAGCGGCGACGAGAACTGTCCGAGGAACAACGCGGACGTCAGCAGTCCGAGTGACCTGGTCCTGGCGCCCGGCGAGGCGGTCGAGACCAGCCATCCGTTGATCGTCGGGTTTTGCAGCCCCACGCCGAGCCCGACCACCACCATGCCCAGTGCGGCAGTCCACAATGCACTCGCGGTACCGAGCACGACCAGTCCGACGGCGAACGCGGCGAACATGGCGACGGCCAGGATCGGGAAGGACCAGCGTGCGCGCAGGCGGCGGAAGTTCAGGCCCACCAACGTCATCACCAGATTGACCGCCGCGATCAAGGCTCCCGCGACGGCCGGTCCCGCGCCGCCGACCTCGGCCAGCCAGAACGGAGCCTGCGTCGGGACGGTGTAGAAGACCACGACTCCGATGAAGACCAGCGCGTACAAGCCGAGCAACCGCGGCTGCCACGGTGATGCGGCGGTCGCGGGATCTTTCGGGTCGGTCGGCTGGACCGGTGCCTCCGGCACGAAGCGCAGCACGAGTGCCAGCATCGGGATCGCCAGCAGGTAAATGGCGAACGGCCCCCGCCAGTCGAGCGCGGCCAGCAAGCCGCCGAGCAGCAGGGCGATCACCCCGCCGAAACCCATTGCCGCGCCTTGCAATCCGAGTACGCGACCGTGTTCCTCGGGGGCATGGTGATCGGCGATCAGCGCGGTGGACGTGGTCATGATCCCGGCGATGCCGATCCCGAGCACGGCCCGTCCGACGAGCAGGGCGGGGAGGGAATCGAGCAGCAGTCCGGATCCGCCGCCGACGGTGTAGAGGGCGAGGCAGGCGAGCAGCACCGGCACGCGCCCGGTCCGTCCGCTCAGCTTGGCCAGCAACGGCGCGGACACCATGATCGCCAGCCCCGGCAAAGTGAGCACCAGCCGGACGAGAAGTTCCGCGTGCGGTTCGGCGGCGAAATGCCGTTGCATGCCCGGCAACGCGGGCGTGATCGTGGCGCTCGCCATGATGGTCATGGTGCTGACGCCGAGCAGCGTCGCCAGCAGGGATCTCGGGGTGCGCCGCACTCCGGCGTCAGTCGTTTCGGTCACGACGCCGAAGGTAAGACCTCAACTTAACTTGAGGTCAAGGCTGCGACGCAGGACCGGGTGATCAGCTTGCGCGGGCAGCCTGGTGCGTGTGAGCCGTCAAAGGGAAGCCTACGCAGAGCCACGGTATCGGTGCAGCAACTCGTTGAACCTTTGCAACTTGTCTACGGTATCCTGCGGTACCGGGTCGGAGTGGAAGTGCATTATCTTGTTGCGAAGATGTCGAATTTCCTCTAGGCGGGCGATGAAAGCAGCGCGATCGATGCGCCACCCCAGCCTTTGCCAGGCAGCCTTGTTCTCGAGAACGCGCTGGTAGTCGCCGATAGTCAGCTTGTCGAAGCTGGTAACGACTTTTTTGCACAGCGTTTGGACTGTGTCGACGTCGAAGGCGCGGCGCAGTATCCAGCGGAGAGTCTGGTCCATCTCGCCCAACTGAAAGTACGGGGTGGCCATCTCGCCGTACCGATGTACTACGTCCGCGGTGGTGACTATACCCATCACTGCCCTGCTTTGGTCTCTGACGAACACGAAATCCCTCCGCTGCAACACTGGAAGAACTTCGAACAGGTCACGGTCGTATGCTACGACCTCGACGTGCGGGTCGATCGCATCGGTGAAACGCCGGTCGGGCCTCTCGTGCATCGCCTGTGCGATCGATCGCCAGGTCACGGCACCGCGGAGGTTATGTGGCCCGCTGAGGACCGCCAGTTGGGAGAAGTCGTTCAGCATCATCTTGGTAATTGCTTCTTCGAATGTGCTATCGGGTCCGACGGAAGCTACCCCTACGAGTGGCGACAGTGTTCCCACCATCAGACGAACGTTGAGATCTCCGCCATCCTCGTCGTCTTCTGGTATTGGCATAGGGTCGATTTCCGGCGATGTATCGGTATCCGCGGGTTCACTGTCGTCCGGCGGAATTGTCAGTGAAACCATGGTGTCAAGCGTGACTGCACGGAAATTAGGGGAAGTCACGAGGCCGTGGTTGGCAAGGTCGGCTTCGATTTGGCTTACCTGGTCGCCACGCCCTGTTGCGCGCCAGAAAGACAGCAGCTCTCGTACAGTGATACGTTCAGGGTCCCGCCGGTCAGCTCGCTCTCGCGCCCGCCTCAGCCGCTCATGAACCCGCTTGCGGTTTTCGTCGTCAGCTTGCTGCTGGGTTGTGTTGGCAGTGCCGGTGAGCGCTTGGTCGAGAAAGTCCTGCCGAAGGCCGTCTAGCAAGCGGTCTTGCTCGACCACCTGCCAGGCGCGCCAGCCATCCACTGCCCGCATGCCTGCGGCAACCATCGCGGCCCGGGAAGGAGACCGAAACTCTTCGCCATCGGACGCAAGCCGGATTCGCCCTTCGGCGGTCACTGTGGCGTCGTAGGCGACACCGATTCGGTTGCGTGCGAATCTGAGTCTCTCGCCGGCCTGGAGAAGACCCGCGTCGATCAGATCTGAGACTGTGACCCTCCGTCCGCCGATCAGGTGCATTGAACGTGCGCTAGAATTATGGTCTTCCTTCTTCTCCGGTTCACCAGTCATGAGCGGTCACCATTTTCGCAGCCCGGCAAATTTACGACGTGCACCGATCGCCTGCTTGAGCACCCTTCTGACAAGTTCCTGGTGGCTCAGTCTGCTTACCCTGGTCAGTTGCAGTTCGGCCGCAACGGCGAGCAGTTCGTCCTTGCTCAGGTGTTGTTCTCGCAGGTAGGCTTCGCCTTCTTCTTCGGTTTCGGTTTGCCGGAGATGGGCCGCGACGGCGGTGGCCTTGCCACCCGGTGGGGCAGACGCGGTCTCCGCGGCCGAGCTTGGTGCGTGCGGGGACATCGGACCTGGGCTGTCGCCCGCGAGCAAAGCGATGAGATCAGTCTGGCCGAGTTTGCTGTATCTTCTCCGGCCGGCGAATTTCGCTACCTGTCGCAGGCTGGTCACCGTCAGACCAGCCGAGATTAGGAACGTCCGCCGTTCCTCTGCTGTGGTTATTTTGGACAGTTCTCTTGCGACGTCCAGGGGGTTTGAGAATGGGGTCGACGTACGACTGCTCGTTGTCGGCGGCACCGATTCGGGCGACGTGTCGTCTCCGCGAACAACGCTCAAGCGCGCTCGCCCGTCTACGAGTGCGAGCAGCACCTGTTCGTCTTGGTGCTCAAGGAACCCCCACAAGCGAGCCTGCAGGGCGGCGACTAGATGCAAGGCCCTCATCGGCGTCCGGCCGAGGACATCGCGAGGCCGCCGAGAACCTCATCCGCTAAGTGGTCGAACTCCCTCGTCACTTCGTCGGTGCCGTTCCCTCTCACCATTGCGGGTACGCCGCCTTCCCCGGAGTCGCCGAAGTGGCGTGGGCTGTTGCGGATCTTGTTGTCCAGAACCGGCACTGCCGAATTTGCAAGTACTTCCTGGATGTACATTTGTTGTGCCGCTGTAACTTGCTGTGAGTAGATCTGAACCATGGTGAACACCACGCCGAGAAATTCCGGGGTGATCGGTCGGTATCTCGTGGTTCCATCCTTGTGGTTCACGTAATCATTGAATTGCTCGACCAGGTTGGCGCAATTGCCGACGAGGTAGTCGAGTCCTAAGGTCGAGAGATAGTCCGCTTTTGCCGGAACCAAGATTCGATCGCAGGCTACGATCGCGGTCTTGGTGACGAGTCCGAAATTCGGCGCGCAGTCGATGAGCACGAGGTCGTAGTCTGGGAAATCGTCTTTTGTCAGCGCGCCGCGGAGGCAGCTGTGCAGGTCAAGGAACTTCCGTTTCGACCCGTCGATGGTGGTAGTACCTCCCAGTCTCGCGGCGAGTTCCAGATCGATGTCGATGAGGCCGAGGTGCGAAGAGATCAGGTCGAGTCGACCTCCGGAGTCTCGGAAAGTCTTGTTGACTCGCTCAGGCGTGACTATGAGGTCGGCAAGCGATACATCCCGTCCTGGAACCTCGGCGTCGTACCATTTCCTGATCGTGCAGTTGTCCTTGAGGCGATTATGCCACTCTTCGATCGAGAAGAAAGAAAATGTCAGGTTGGTCTGCGGGTCGAGGTCGAGCAGGAGAACGCGGAACCCGCGTTTGGCCGCCACCGCACCGAGGTTGGCCGTCAGCGTCGTTTTTCCAACGCCGCCCTTGTAGTTCATGACCGCCATGACCCGCATGATTTTATCCCCTTATGATCTCGTGTCCGACGGTAGTGGAGTGCAGGTTTCGAATGAGTGCGCCAAGCTGCCCTGACCTTTGCAGAAGCCAACCGGTGATGACAACCGATGGGGCGGTACATCGACACGAACGGGCGTAGCGAGATAGGCCAATTGTCGTATCCTCACGCTTGGCTCGGCGGGGGTGGCGACACTCGGTAGTCAGTAATGCGGACGGTGTTTGACTTGTCCTGCTCGGGTCGTGGAAAACACGGCGTAGTTGGCGTGAAGTCAAGAATCAAATGCGAGAAGTTGAAGAGCGCGCCTTGAGTCGGCCCGGATGAAGGCAAAACTTACTCTCTGCATCCGACCTGTCACCGGCCAACAGGGCAGAACGGGTGTTGCCGGATTCCGCGGTATGCCTAGCCCTACCTCCGGGACTACGGGCAAGCTGATCGAAACCGGACAGCACGCTGGCTAACCTGGATCTCGTGGCTACCCTCTCCTCGACCGCGAAACCGCGCACTGTGCTGGATGCCTTGTCGCGTCGGACCTTTCTGCTGTCTTCCTGGCCGTGGCGGGCGCTGCTCTACGGGATCAGCACCGGCCCGATGACGCTGCTGTTCGGCCTGCCGTTCGGGTTCTGCCTGCTGCCGCTCGCGGTGCTGATCAGCCGCGTCGTGCACGGGCAGACGTCCGATCTGGGGCTCGTCGCGGTGTTTTCGGTGTTCGGCATGCTCTTGTTCCTGAGCGCGGGCCCGGCGTGGGCGGCGGTGGTGGCCGGGGTCGAACGGCAGCGTCTGCGCATGGTCGATCTCAACCCGGTGACTGTCCCGTTTGGACCGACCAGTGAACCGGGATGGTGGCCCCGACTGCGAGCGCGGTACACCGAACCGGCGTCGTGGCGTGAACTCGGGTACGCGGTTCTGCTGTGCACCGCGATTCCCGCACTGTACTCGGTGGCGGCCATGGCCGCGTTCTTCGCCGCGGTTTTGGTGCTGAGTCCGCTGCTGGTCAGCGAGAACGAAACGATTTCCATTGGTTTCACGGAGGTTTCCACTCCCGGCGGGGCGTTGCCGTACGCGCTCGCCGGGGTGGTGTTGCTCGTGCTGTCCGGCTATCTGCTGTCCGGATTCGCTGGCCTGCACGCGATGCTGGCCCGGTCGTTGCTGACCGACGGGGCTGCCGACGAGCTTCGCGGCGAACTGACCGAGGTCTCGCAATCCCGCACTCGGCTGCTGTCGGCGTTCGACGCGGAACGCAAGCGCATCGAACGCGATCTGCACGACGGCGCGCAGCAACGGCTGGTCGGGCTGAGCCTGCAGCTGGGGCTCGCGAAGGTCGACCTGCCGCCGGATTCGGACGCGGCGAGGGCGGTGTCGGACGCGCATGACCAGGCCAAGAAGCTGATGGTCGAGCTGCGTGAGCTGATCAACGGAATCCACCCGCGCGCGCTCGCCGAACTCGGCTTGCCTGCTGCGTTGGAGGAACTTGCCGACGGATGCGCGGTGCCGGTGACCGTTGACGTGTCGGTGCCGGAGCGGTTGCCGGAGTCGGTGGAATCCACCGCGTACTTCGTGGTCGCCGAGTCGCTGACCAATGTCGCGAAGCATTCCGCGGCCAGCTCCGCCTCGGTGACCGCCAGAATTGTCGGTCGGCTTCTTACTATTGAGGTATGGGACAACGGAGCTGGCGGTGCTGATCCTTCGCGCGGCACGGGGATCACCGGGTTGAGCGACCGGGTGGCCGTGCTGGGCGGACGGATGTGGGTGCGCAGTCCGGTCGGCGGGCCGACCGTCGTGCGAGTGGAGCTGCCGTGCTGAGGGGAGAGCCGATGCGGGTCGTCCTCGCCGAAGACGAGGTGCTGCTGCGCGAGGGACTGGGTGGTTTGCTGGCGCGGTTCGGCTTCGAGGTCGTCGCCGCGGTCGGCGATGCCGAGGGGCTGCACGCCGCCGTGCGCGAGCGCGACCCGGACTTGGTGCTCACCGACATCCGAATGCCGCCCGGACATTCGGACGAGGGGTTGCGCGCCGCGGTCGAGCTGCGTCGCACGCGGCCGGAGCTGCCGGTGGTGGTGCTGAGCCAGTACGTCGAACACCGGCACGCGGCCGAACTGCTCGACTCCGCTGAGGGACGCCGGGTCGGTTACCTGCTGAAGGACCGGGTGGTCGACGTCGAGGAGTTCGTCGGGACGCTGCGTCAGGTCGTCGGCGGCGGAACGGCGGTGGATCCGCAGGTGGTGCGCCAGTTGCTGCGCCGGCGGGCCGATCCGCTCGCCCGGCTGTCGGCGCGGGAACGGGAGGTGCTGTCGCTGATCGCCGAGGGCCATTCCAACGCGTCGATCGCCCGAAGGCTGGTGGTGTCCGACGCCGCGGTGGGCAAACACGTCGGGAGCATCCTGGCGAAACTCGACCTCCCGCCGACAGACGACGCGAACCGGCGGGTGCTGGCCGTCTTGGCGTTCCTTCGCGGCAACGGCTGAAAGCGGTGCGAGCGCGGTTCGCGCCCGCACCGCTGGGATCAGGCGGCGTTCACCACGGCCGTCAGGCTGGCCGCGAGCACTGAACGATCGCGTCCGGCGGTCCACTGGGTGCCGCTGTCGGTGCGATATTCCAGCAGAGTCAACGCTTCGCTGTCGTTGCCGGAGCCGATGCTGGTCTGGTGCAACCCGACGATGTCCACCTTCCGTCCGTGCTCGGCCAGCGCCGCGGTGAGTGCTTCGACCGGGCCGGTTCCGGTGTGCGTGCTGGTGTGCTCGACCCCGTCGACGCGCAGGGTGATGCTGGTGTGTTCGTCGGCCGAGTTCTCGAAGCGGGACAACGTGATTGCCGGATTCGGCTGGAGATAAGCCGCCGCGAAGAGCTGCCACAGTTCGGTCGCGGTCACTTCGTGGCCGGAGTCGTCGGTGTGGCCTTGGACGCGGCGCGCGAAGTCGATCTGCAGGCGGCGCGGCAGCGTGATGCCGTACTCGTTTTCCAGCAGGTAGGCGATTCCGCCCTTGCCGGACTGCGAGTTCACGCGGATCACGGCGGCGTAGTCACGCCCCAGGTCAGCTGGGTCGATCGGCAGGTACGGGACGCGCCAGTCCAATTCGTCCGCGGGTACGCCGGTTTCCGCCGCGCGCGCGTGATGTTCGGCGAAGCCCTTCTTGATCGCGTCCTGATGCGTGCCGCTGAACGCGGTGTGCACGAGGTCGCCGACGTACGGATGCCGTGCGTGGACCTCGATCCGGTTGCAGTATTCGACGGTGCGGCGAATCTCGTCGATGTCCGAGAAGTCGATCATCGGGTCGACGCCCTGCGCGTGCAGGTTCAGCGCCAGCGTCGCCAAATCGACGTTCCCGGTGCGCTCGCCGTTGCCGAAAATGCAGCCCTCGACGCGTTCGGCGCCGGCCAGCACGGCGAGCTCGGCGCAGGCGACGCCGGTGCCGCGGTCGTTGTGCGGGTGCACGGACAGGATCACCGAATCGCGGCGCGCCAGGTGGCGGTGCATGTACTCGATCTGATCGGCGTACACGTTGGGCGTCGCGATCTCGACGGTCGCCGGCAGGTTGAGAATCACTGGGCGCTCCGGGCTGGCCTGCCACGTGTCGGTGACCGCGTCGCAGACCTCCAGGACGTAATCGGGTTCGGTGAGGTTGAAGACCTCGGGAGAGAACTCGAAGCGGATGTTCGGCAGGTCGCCGGCCGCGCGCAGCACGTCGCGGGCACCGGCGAGGATCAGTTCTTTCAGCGACGCCCGATCGTGGCCGAGGACCACGGTGCGCCACGTCGGAGCGGTGGCGGTGTACAGGTGGATCACGACGTCGTTGCGGATGCCGCGAACGGACTCGACCGTGCGCTCGATCAGGTCGCGGCGCGCCGGTGTGAACACGACGATCGTGACGTCGTCTGAGGCCAGGTCGGTGTCCGCGAGCAGCCGGACGAAGTCGTAGTCGGTCTGCGAGGCGGAGGGGTAGCCGACCTCGATTTCCTTGTACCCCATGCGGATCATCAGCTCGAAGAACCGGCGTTTGCGTGCCGGGTCCATCGGTTCGGCGAGGGCTTGGTTGCCGTCGCGCAGATCGACCGGCACCCAGAGCGGCGCTTGGGTGATCCGGTTGCCGGGCCAGGCCCGGTCGGTGTGGGGGACGTCGACGCGCTGGTAGACGTCGCGGTAGCGGTGCGACGGCATGCGCGAGGGGCGCTGCCGGTTCCACAAGGTGGTCATCTGCGGTCCTTCTCGGGAGGTCGGAAGCCGACCGGCGCGCGTGCTCGCCCCACGGCGGGGGGGCCGGTCCGGTCAGGCCCCGCCGTGGCGGCGAAGGAGAAGGAAGCGCGTGCACATCGAGGCGGAGCTTAGCACAACTCCTCAGACAAGTAGCGGGGTTGGGGAACGTCGCCGCGGCGGACGGCGCGAGCGCTTAGGATTGGCCCGTGGAGCTGGAATTCGTGCGGACCTTCGTCGCTGTCGTGGACGGAGGGCAGTTCCAGGAAGCGGCCGCGGAGTTGGGGATCACGCAGCAGGCAGTGTCCAAACGCGTCGGGGCGCTGGAGCGCGAACTCGGCGTGCGGTTGTTCACCCGGACCGCGCGCGGGGCCCGGCTGAGCAGCGACGGCGAGGCGTTCCTGCCGCACGCGCGGGTCCTGCTCGACGCGGAGAAACGCGCGCTCGCGGCAGTGCGTCCGGAGCAGCGCCCGCTGCGGGTGGACGTGCTGAACCGGCGGACGAAGTCGGCGCAGCTGGCGCTGAAGTTCCACCGGGCGTTTCCGGAGGTGGAGCTGGAGGTCGTGACCACCGGAGCCGAGCTGAGCTTCGACGCCGCGGTCGCCGCGGTCGCGGCCGGTTCGGTCGACGCGGCGTTCCGCGGCGTGCCGAAGCGCGACTTGCCCGGCGGCGTGCTGAGCGGCGTGGTGGACTACGACGCACACGAGCTGCTGGTCGGCCCGCGGCACCCGTTCGCCGACCTGCCGTCGGTGCCGATCGCGAAACTGGCCGGCCACCCGATCTGGATGCCGGGACTGTCGGCGGGCAGGGAATGGGGCGCGTACTACGCGGAGCTGGCCGAGGCGTTCGATCTGACCATCGACGTGTCCGGCCCGGTCTTCGGCAACGAAACGATGCTGGACGAACTGGCGACCTCGCCGGACCTGTCGACCTTCGTCGGCGCCGGTTCGCGGTATTTCTGGCCGGACGAGTACGACCTCCGCCGGATCCTGGTGGTCGATCCGACGCCGGTGTACCCGATGTCGCTGCTGTGGCGGCGGGAGCCGGCGCATCCGGACGTGCGGAAACTGCGCGATTACCTGGTGACCGGGCCGGAGCCGGGGGACGGGGTGTGGCTGCCCAGCTGGGAGCCGGCCTAGTCAGAGCGGGTGCTCGTACCAGACGTTCGGCTCGACGTAGACGCCCAGATCCTGTTCCGTCGACGCCAGCACCGGCGCGATTCCACCCGGCACGACGGTGCGGCCGTCGTCGAGGCGGACGCCGGTCCACCGCTCCCACTGCGCGAACGTTCCGGTGACGGTCATGGCGAACGGGGCGATTCTCCGGAACTCCGCGCCGAGCCGCTCGTGACTGCGCAGCCAGGGATCGGCGCTCCGGCCGAGGTAGTCCACAATCGACTCCAGGGGCGGCTTGCCGGTCGGCCGCACCGGCACGACCAGCCGGGAAAGCCCCGCCCGGCGCGCTCGGTTCTTCAGCTCGACGAGCGCGTGGGCGGCAATGCCTTGTCCGCGCGCGGATTCCGCGACGTACACCTCCAGCGCGGCGAGGGTGGTGGGTTCCCGGCCGTCGAGGTGGTCTTCGGCGGCCCAGACGAGCGCAGCGTCCCAGCCGTGGTCGGGAAGCTCCGGTCGGTCCGCGGTCGGGAACGCGACGGGAACCGCCGCTGCTCGCGCGACCGGCACGTCGTCGTCCAGCAGCACCAGGAAGAACTCGGGCCACTGCGCGGCGAGCCGCTTCGAACTGGCCAACCCGGCGGTGAGGCCCTGGCCGAGGAACTCTCCGCCGGTGAATCCCAGCCGGAGTGCGGGAACGCGCAGCTCCGGCCGGGTGGCCAGGTCTTCGATCCGGAACACCAGACCTCCTCTCGCTGCCCGGCCGGGTGGCGAACTCCCCGGACTCACCGCACCGGAAGCGCCGACCTCCGCCGCCCCAGCGCCGCCGGGTCGAGATTCGCCCGCGTCCCGGCCCGGTGCCCTTCCCGATATCCCGAGCCGGACAACCGGCGCGGCGCGGCTGCGCGCAGGTCGCCGTATTCGCGGTCGAAGGCCTGCTGCACCAACGCCGTCCGGTCCCGCACCACCAGCTCCGCCGACTTCCCGCCGGTCGCGTCGGAATACGTGCGCGCGGCGTTCTCCTCCGCCGCGGTCAGCCGTTCGTGCACCGCCCGCGCGAACCCGTGCAGCCAGGTACGCCGGTAGGCCGCCAGCGATTCGCGGAACACCCGTTCCTCCGGACGCACCCGCGTGAGCTGTGTGCTGGCCTGCAGCAACAGGCTGGTAAACAGCAGCTCGACCCGGGCGAGGTCGGTGCGGAAGCCGAACACGGTGACCTCTTCGACCCCTTGGCCGACCCGGTGCAGCAACGTCCGGCAGCGCAACGGATAGGCGATGCTGGTGAGCAGGCTGGCTTTGTCCCGACTGTACGGATTGGAGATCGGCAGCTTCAGCACCGTGATGTCGTCGCCGCTTTGCCCGGACGCGGCCAGCATCGCGTTGTCGATCCCGTGCCGCGCGATCAGCTGCGCCGCCTTGGTGTTGTACAGGTCGGCTTCGGCGGGCGTGACGGCCGGGTCCTCGGCCTTGGCCAGCAGCTTCCGCACGCGCTCCAGCAACGTGTCGTGGTCGGGCATGACCCCCCTCTCCAGCAGGCGCGGCCCGTGCGGACCGGCATGGGGTGCACGGTAGGCGAGGGGTACGACAATATTCGATCAGGTGTTCGGGCGTGACACTGGGCGCCCGGTTCGTCGCAGCCGTAGGCTCGGGATGTGTCTCCGCCCGTCACGCTGGACGTCGCGGTCGTCGGCTCGGGGCCGAACGGCCTGGCCGCGGCCGTTTTGCTCGCGCGGGCCGGGTTGTCGGTCGAGGTGTACGAGGCGGCGGCCGAGCCGGGCGGCGGGGCGCGGTCGAAGCGGTTGTTCGACTCCGGCGTGGTCCACGACATCTGCTCGGCGGTCCATCCGATGGCCGCGGCTTCGCCGTTTCTCCGGCAGTTCGATCTCGACCTGTGTCATCCGGGAATCCCGTACGCCCATCCGATCGACGAGAAGACCACAGCGATCGCGTACGCGGATCTCGACCGCACCTGTGCGCGGCTAGGCGCAGACGGTGTGCGGTGGCGGCGCTTCATGGCACCACTGGTCGAGCACAGCACTGAGATCACCGAAGCGCTCCTCGGCGACCTTCGCCACCCGCCGCGTCCGCGGATCGCGGCGTACCTAGCGACGCGCGCCCTCGCGGTGAACTCCTTCAAGCACAAGGAAGCGGCAGCGCTCATCGCCGGTGTCGAGGCGCACGCGCTTGGCAAGCTCCCCTCACTGATCGGTGGTGGTATCGCGGTCCTGCTGGCGCATCTAGCGCACAGCACCGGCTGGCCGATTCCTCGCGGCGGTTCGCAGCGCATCACCGACGCGCTCGTAGCCGACATCGAGGCGCACGGTGGTCGCGTACGCACCAACGCGCGCGTCACCGATGTACGCGAGTTAGCGCATGCGCGCGCCGTGCTGCTGGACTTGGCACCGAAAGGTGTCCTAGAGCTAGCCGGATCATTGCTGCCGCCGCAGTACCGCAGAGCGCTCGAGAAAGTCCGTTACGGCCCGGCTGCGGCGAAGGTCGACTTCCTGGTCTCCGAAGAAATCCCCTGGCGCGAAAAGGAACTAGCCGGAGCCGGGACTGTCCACCTCGGAGGAACCAGGGCCGAGGTGTACGCGGCGGAAAACGCGGTAGCTGCCGGGAAGCGGGCGCGGGATCCGTTCGTCCTCCTCTCGCAGCCCATGACCGCCGACCCGTCTCGCGGTCTCCCGGGCAAGCAGCCGATCTGGGCTTATGCGCATGTCCCGCACGGGGATCCGCTCGATCCGACCGCCGCGATCGTCCGCCGCATCGAACGCTTCGCGCCCGGCTTCCGCGACACGATCCTCGCCTCGCGCGCGATCCCGGCGAGCGATTTCGAGGCCTACAACGCCAATTACGTCGGCGGCGACATCGCGGCCGCCGCGGTCACGACGCGCCAGGTGCTGGGCCGGCCGGTCCTGCGCTGGGACCCGTACCGGACGCCGTTGCGCGGCGTCTACCTGTGCTCGGCCGCGACGCCGCCCGGGCCGGGAGTGCATGGCATGGCCGGTCAGCACGCCGCGGAACGGGTGCTGCGCAACGAATTCGGCTACCGTCCCGGCCGGACCAGGCCGGTTTCGTAAGCGACGACCACGGCCTGCGCCCGGCTGGAGATGCCGAGTTTGGACATCAGCCGGTTGAGATGCGTCTTCACCGTCGCCTCGCTCACGAGCAGCCGCGCGGCGATGTCCGCATTGGACATTCCGGTGCCGACGAGCCGGAGCACTTCGCGTTCGCGTTCGGTCAGTGCGGTCAGTTCCGGCGCGGGTTCGGCGGGTGGCGTGCTCGTGTACGCCTCGACCAGCCGTCGCGTGATTGTCGGACCGAACAGCATGTCCCCGCGCGCGACCGCCTGGATGCCGGAGATCAGCGTCTCCGGCGGGCTGTCCTTGAGCAGGAACCCGGCCGCTCCGGCGCGCAGCGCGCGGTAGACGTACTCGTCGAGGTCGAAGACAGTCAGGATCAGCACGCGCGGTTTGTCCGGCCCGGCGAGGATACGGGCGGTGGCCGACACTCCGTCGAGACTGGGCAGCCGGATGTCCATCAGGATCACCTCGGGCCGCAGCCGCGCCGCCTCCTCGACGGCCTGCAGCCCGTCCCGCGCCTCGCCGACGACCTCGACGCCCGGCGCGGCGCCGAGCAGCGCGACGAGGCCGGCGCGGACGAGATCCTGGTCGTCCACCACGAGCACACTGGTCACTTCGGTTCTCCGCCGATCCGGTCCGGGTACGGGAGGGTCAGCACCACCTCGAACCCCGCCGGTTCGCGTGGCCCGATCTCGATCTCGCCACCGTACATACGCGCTCGTTCCCGCATGCCGACGAGGCCGTGCCCGGCGGGATTGCCGTCGCCGCGCGGCCCGCCGCCGGAATCGGCCACGCTCAGCCGCAAGGCCTCGGGCAGGTACTCGACGTCCAGCGTGGCGGACGAGTCCGGCGCGTGCTTCAGGACGTTCGTCAGCGCTTCCTGCGCGACCCGGTACGCGCACAACTGCTGGCCGGACGGCAACGTCCGCGGGGTTCCGGTGACGCGCGACCGCACCGGCAGCCCGGCCTCGCGGACCCGGCCGACCAGGGCGGGAAGGTCCGCGAGACCCGGCTGCGGACGGTATTCGCCCGGCTCGTGGTGCGGCGGGCGCAGCACGCTGAGCAGGCGGCGGAGTTCGTCCAGTGCCTCGGTGGTCGTGCCGGTGATCGTGTCGAGTGCGCCGCGCGCGGTGCCCGGAGCGGACTCGAAGACGTACCGCGCGAGATTGGCCTGCACGGAGATCACCGACAGGTGGTGCGAGACGACGTCGTGCAGCTCGCGGGCGATGCGCAGCCGTTCTTCCACGACCGCCAGCTCGGCGCGGTCAGCCCTTTCCGCGGTCGCGTGCAGGGCGAGGCCGCGGAGGTAGACCGAGTGTCCAAGGATGATCACGCACGCTTGCAGCGCCGCGATCACCGTGTCGCCGACGGGATTCGAGTTGTCGCCGACGAGCATCGTGACCTCGAAGCCAGCCGCCGCGAACAGCGACGGCAGCCAGGCCTGCCGTACCGGATAACGCGCCCAGACCGTGTACGCGGCGATCATCAGGTCCGGGCGGCCGAGCGTCGCGCGGTATCCGGCCAGCGCGAACGCGCCGACCAGCACGGTTACCGCGATCAACACGCTTCTCGGGTAGCGCCGCCGGACCGCTAGCGGCACCGCGCCCGCTGCGGCGAGGAGCAGCCCGAACGGCCCGGGCCGGTCGCCGAGCGAGCCGTGGTGCACCGCCGCCCCGGCGAAAAGGAATAGTCCGACCGCGACCGCCAAGAGCGAATCCGTGCCCAGCGGGCGCGCTCGCAGGATCCGCATCACGCGCCGAAACTACCTCTCTGACCGGCGGTTTCCCAATTCCGTACCGCGCTCGCGGCAGTCGGCCTACCGCCAGGGTTTACCCGCGGCTGCGGCGAAGGGCGGATTCCGCGGACGGGAGCGAGCGGCTACCGTCGGCGCTGAATGGTCATCCATTCCCGCTGTTCGGCGGAGAGCCAGGGGTGGGGAGGATTCCGGGCTCTCCGCTGAGCTTCATCCCAGATACGCGTCGAGCGTCACCGCCAACGCCGATTCCGGCGAAGGCGCGAAGCTGGCACCGGCCAGTCCGCCCCACAGCCACAGCTGGGCGAGACCGTGCAACGCGGCCCACAGCGACGCTGCGACCAACCGTGGATCCGTACCCGGCCGCAGCCGGTCGTCGTCCGCTTCGGCGCGGTCGAGACGCACTAGCTCGGCGAAGGTGTCGAAGACGGCGCTGCTGGCCGCGACGAGCCCTGGTTCTTCCGGGTCGATGAGATCGCGACGGAACATCAGCTCGAACATGGCGGGATTTGTCACCGCGAAGTCGACGTACGCGTGACAGGCGGCGGTGACGCGTTCGCGAGGAGTGCCGTCGGGCAACTGTGCGCCGCGATGGAGGAGCTGTGTGAAGCCAAGCGTCGCGACGGCGGACAGCAGCTCCGCGCGTCCCGAGAAGTGGCGAAGCGGTGCGCCGTGCGAAACGCCCGCTGCCTTCGCGATACCGCGCAACGTCACGGCCTCGACGCCGGAGCCGACGAGCAGGTCCGCCGCGGTGCGGATCAACCGCTGTCGCGCGCTCATACCTGAGCTTCGGAGAAGGCCACCGGCAGCAGCTCCGGACGCTTCGGCAGGAAGCCGTCGCCAGGGGACCGGCCGGTGAGGCGGTTGCGCAGCCGGGTGATCCCCACGGGCAGCACCTCCTGCCACAGCCAGCGCAGGTCCGCGATCATGCTGCCCGGGGACGGAGCGCCGGGCAGCGGCTGCAGCCAGCTGCCGTCGTGCGCGACCCCCAGCCGGTCGAGCACATGGCCGGCGACGCGCAAGTGCCCGGCCTGCGACAGGTGCAGCCGATCCGGTCCGAAGTAGCGCGAGTCGTGCGCGGCCTGGTCCGGCCACAGGTCGACGAGCTTCGCTCCGTAGCTGACCGAAGCCTCGCGGATGGCGTCGTTGAGCGCGGTGACCCGAGGCCGCATCCGCCCGCCCATCGGCATGCGATGCGCGATGTCGCTCAAGGTGAAGGTGACGACGGTCGGCGCGATCTGCGTGCACCGCCGGATCGCGGTGTCCACCCGGCGAGCGACCGTGCGAGCGTCCCAGCCGCGGCTCATCACGTCATTGCCGCCGCCGAACAGCGCGATCAAGTCCGGTTCGTGCCGCTCGGCCGCGGGCAGCTGCTCCGCGGCGATCTGGTCGAGCCGCCGCCCGCGAACGGCCAGATTGGCGTAACGGAACGCGGGCTCGTCGCACGCGAGCCGCCCGGCGACGTAATCCGCCCAGCCGCGGTACTGGCTGTGATCCGGATAGGGATCGTCCAGCCCCTCCGCGCAGCTGTCGCCGACGGCGACGAACGTGTGGAAACCCATTCCGCTCTCCGTAACCCCTGGTTCACCTTGTAGACACTGTCTATCAAAGTAGGTAGACGGTGTCTACCTCCGGGGGGTGTGAGCGCTGTCCCGTCCGGAGGTGCTGGTCGGGGAGCCCGAGGGGCGGAGAAAGGGAATTCGGCTACAGAGCCACAGGCGTCGCCGAGCGCTCGGTGATCAGATCGAGCACCCGGGTCACGACGGCCAGGTCCCGTTCGTCGATCCCGTCGAGCAGCAGGGCGGCCGAACGCGCGTTGGCCGCGTTGAGCTGGGCGTTGAGTGCCTCGCCCTTCGTCGTCGCGGAGATCGTGCCGTCGATCAACCCCGCCGTGGCGAGGCTTTCCAGCGCCGCCGACACCTGTGCTTCGTCGATCACGTTGGGCGTCACGACGGCGGCCGTCACTTCCTCCGGCGTCGCCGATCCGGCCGCGACGGCCCGCAGTGCGAGCGACTCCGCGAAACCGAGCCCTGCCTGGCTGAGGATGGCGTCCCGCCGCGCGGTCAAAGCGGCGGCGGCGATCACGACGGTGCGAGCGTTGAACGCGGTCATGTCCGATTCCTTAGGGTGAGGGGTTTTCGCCCAGCAGGGCGAGCAGGTTTTCCCGGAACTCCTTGGCCTGTTTGCCGTTCGGCCCGCCGATGGCGGCGGTCTGCTCGGTCATGAGCGAACGCACGATCGCGATGGCCTCGGCGACCGTCTTCCGGCCGCGGTCGGTCAGCACGAGCCGGACGGCACGCGGATCGTCCGGATGCACCGGCCGCTCGATGAGCCTCGCGTTCTCCAGTGCCCTGGCCAGTTTCGAGACGTAGATCGGCTCCAGGCCGGCGTGGTCCGCGAGCTGGCGCTGACTCGGCTCCGGGCCACGCGCCGACAAACCGCTGAGGGACGCCAGCACCGCGTACTGCGCGTGGGTCAGGCCCAGCGGGGCCAGTGCCCGGTCGACGGAGGACCGCCATTTCATCGACAGCCGCCAGACGAGATACCCGAGCGTTGGTTCCATGCAGATAGAGTATATGGCAACTATAGCCATGGCTACTATCTGGCGAAGATCCCTGGAACTCGTGATCGAACCCGCCGCCTCGTGGCTGTTCGGGGCGATCAAGCCCGCCCGGCCGCCGACGCCTTCAGGCGGACGGGACATCGAATCAGCCGCCCGTCCACCGCCGGAGCTTCTGCGGGTTGCGGACGGCCCAGATGTGCGTGACGCGGCCGTCTGCGACGTCGAACGCGTACACCGCCGAGATCTCCTCCCCGCGCCGGATGACCAGGCCGGGCCAGCCGTTGACGGCGCGCTCCACCAGCGTCATCGAGCCGCCGCCGCGGACGGCCAGGTCGGTGAGGTAGCGGGCGATCGCCTCGGCGCCGTTGATCGGTTCCAGGGCGGCTTGGACCAGACCGCCGCCGTCCGCGGTGAAGGTGGCGTCGGGGTCGAGGAGGCCGATCAGGGCGTCGATGTCCGCGGCCTGCCAGGCCTGTTTGAAGGTGCGCACCAGGCCGGCCTGGTGCGCGGCCGGAGTCGCGGACGGCCGCGCCGTGCGGATGCGGCGGCGGGCCGCGGAGGCCAGTTCGCGGCACGCCGCGGGCGTGCGGCCGGTGATCTCGGCGACCTCGGCGAAGGAATAGCGGAAGACGTCGTGCAGCACGAGTGCGACGCGCTGGGCCGGAGTCATCGCTTCCAGCGCCACGAGGAACGCCATGCTGACCGACTCGTCCAGGGTGATCCGGTCGGCTGGGTCGCCGCCCGCCCCCTCGGCGTGGTCGGGCACCGGCTCGGGAATCCACTCGCCCACGTACCGCTCGCGCCGGACCCGCGCCGACCCGAGCAGGTCGAGGCAGATGCGGCTGGCGACCGTCGTCAACCACGCGCCGGGCGAGGAGATCGCTTCCCGCTGCGGCCGGGACAACGCGTACCAGCGGGCATAGGCCTCCTGGACGGCGTCCTCGGCTTCGGCGAGCGAGCCGAGAAGCCGGTACGCGAGGTTGACCAGGTGCCTGCGCTCGCCGGTGACCGGCTCCGGTGGTGTTGTCATGCCTCCTCCGACGACACAGCGTGCCGGAACGTCAGGCCTGACGTTCCGGCGGGCGATCTCGTCGTACCCGGCGAAGGCGCATCCGAACAGGGGAGAACGATGATCAGAATCGGAATCGTGCTCGGCAGCACCCGCCCGGGCCGCAAGGGGGACCAGGTCGCGCGATGGGTGTACGAGACGGCGGCCCGGCGCACGGACGCCGAGTTCGAGCTCGTCGACCTGCGCGACCACCCGCTGCCGCACCTCGACGAGCCGCCGATGGCACCGGGCGGCTACCGGTTCGAGCACACGCGGGCCTGGGCCGCCGTCCTCGGCTCGTTCGACGGGTTCGTGCTGGTCACGCCGGAGTACAACCACTCCGCGCCCGGCGTGCTCAAGAATGCCATGGACACCGTGTACTTCGAGTGGAACGACAAGGCGGCCGGCTTCGTCTCGTACGGCGGCGTCGGCGGGGCTCGCGCGGTCGAGCAGCTGCGGCTGGTCTGCGGGGCGATTCAGGTGGCCGACGTGGCCCCTCAGGTCACTCTGCCGCTGGCCACAGAGTTCGAGGGCGAGGTCTTCAAACCGGGCGAGTACAACGTCGCGGCGCTGGACACGATGCTGGACCACGTCGTCCGGTGGAGCACCGCGCTCGCTTCGGTACGGGCGCGACGGGAAGGGGAAGAAGCCGAGATCAGGGGTCGCATCGACAAGATCATCGAGTCGTTGCGGGCGAAGGACCCCGAAGGCCTGAAGGGCGTCTACGCCCCGGACGTCGTTTCCTTTGACGTTGAGCCGCCGCTGCAGCACGTGGGCGTCGACGCGAAGCTGAAGAACTGGGAGAAGGTGTTCACGCTCTTCGAAAAGGTGGACTACGAGGTCCGCGACCTGACCGTCACCGTGGGCGCGGACCTGGCCGTCGGCCACGGTTTCGGGCGCGTGAGCGGGCTGCTGCGCGACGGAACCGAGGTGATCGGCATGTGGGTCCGGGCCACCTTTGTCTTCCGGAAGACCGGCGGCGACTGGGTGATCGTCCACGACCAGGCGTCCGTGCCGTTCGACATCGCGACCGGCAAGGGCGTCGTCGATCTCGAACCGTGACGTCTCGGCGGACCCGCGCGGCGGGCGTGCCAGACTCGCGGACGTGGCCAGCTCAGACCTCCACGGACAACCGGACGCGGCATGAAGATCTTGGTAGTGGGCGGCAGTGGCCTGCTAGGTCAGCACGTGCTCGAGGAACTGCGGAAACGCGGGCACGAGACGACCGCGATCGCACGCACGGCACGCGAGGGCGTCGACCGGACGCTCGACGTCTCGAAGGCTTCGCACGACGAACTGTGCGAAGTGCTCCACGGACACGACGGCGTCGTCTTCGCGGGCGGTATGGACGACCGTGCGGTTGGACGCGGTCCGGTTGAGCCTCGGTTGCGCGCGGGCAACGTCGCACCTGTAGCGGCGTTGTTGCGCGCGGCGCGCGAAGCGGGCTGTACGCGGGCGGCGGTGCTTGGGTCGTACTACACGTACTTCGACCGCGTACACCCCGAGTGGGGGTTGGCTGCGAAGCATCCGTACGTGCGTAGTCGGCTGGAGCAGGCCCGCGTCGCCCGCGAGACGGCGGGTCCCGGGTTGCCGGTGGCGGTGATCGAGGTGCCGTTCGTGTTCGGGGTCGCGGAGGACCGGGTGCCGCAGTGGTCGGTGCCGATCGTGAAGTGGGTTCGCTCCAACTCGCCGCTATTCGCGCCGCCTGGCGGGACTGCGGCGACGAGTGCGCGCGGGGTTGGCGTGGCGACGGTGGACGCGCTGGAACACGCGTCGGGAGCGGATCTCCCGGTGGCGGAGGAAAATCTGCGGTGGGCGGACATGTTCGCCCGGCTGGCCGCGGCGGCGGGGTGCCCGCGCCGCGTCCGGTCGATGCCGTCCTGGCCGGTGCGCGGCGCGTTCAAACTCGGCGGGTTCCTCAACGGGCTGAGCGGGAAGCAGCCGGGGCTGACGGTGCAGCACCTGGACGGGTTGTTGTTGCGGGAGCTGTATCTGGAGCTGAACTATCCGGCTCCGGTGGACGAGGCCATCCGGGAAACCGCTGCGGCGCGGTAGGAATCAGCCCAGCCGGGCCCGGTGAGTCCGCACCGCCGCCAACCGCGGGTCCGACGGGGCGAGCACCGCGCACAACGCGTCCAGAATCGCCAGATCGTCCGCGCCGCAGGACGTTTCCCAGAACGCGTACAACGTGTCCGCGTCCCCGCTGTTCAACGCCAGCTGCCGGACCTGCGCGCTGATCGACTCGCGTTCCTCCAGGATCGCGGGCGATTCCGACTCCGCGAGCAGCGGGCCCTGGAACGATCGGACCGCCGCCGCGGCGTCCCCGGCGCGCACGGCGGCTTTGGTACGCAGGAAATCCGCGTCCACGGTGGCCGCGAGGCGGTACGGGCGCGTCTGCAACACCCCCGTGCCGAGCTGGGTGCGCAACCGGTGGATCTCGGCGCGCACGGTCACCGGATTGCCCGACTCGCCGTACAGCTGCAACGCCAGCTTCTCCGCCGACAGACCGCGCGGCTGCAGCGCCAGCAGGGTCAGCAATTCGGCGTGCCGCAAGGTGAACGGGATGTCGCGACCGTCCAAAGTGGTCGAGCCGGGGCCATCGGTGAGGTATTCGAGGGACAACCGCCGCCGGGTCGCGGAGCCGGACGTGGCGATCCGCAGCAGGTAGCCCTCGTCCAGCGGGTCGACGGTGGCGATCCGGCCGTCCGGCAGCGTTACGGTGCCGCCGCCCTTCCGTACCTCCACAGTGGACGGAAGGGTGCACGCTTCGGCGGCCAGCACCCGTCCGCCGGCGGAAAGGAGCGCGCCGGGCTGGCCGCGCAACGACGCCAGATGCGGCATGTTCGCCCGCCGCAGCTTCTCGTCGCGGACCGCCAGCTGGGCCCGCAGCCGTCCCTCGGCAAGCTGTGCGGTGGCGGTGACCAGCGACAACATCGCCGGATGCACCGTCCGAAGCGGACCGCTGACGTCGATCGAGCCGAGCAGCGCGCCGGTGTCCGGGTCGCGTACGGGCGCCGCCGCACAGGTCCAGGTGTGGTAGCGGCGCACGAGGTGTTCAGCGGAGTAGATCTGCACCGGCTTCCCGGTGGCGAGGGTGGTGCCCATCGCGTTCGTGCCGATCGCCTCTTCGCTCCACCGCGTGCCCTCGGTGAGCGCGACCTGGTCCGCGCGCAGCAGCACGCCGCTCGCGCCCTCGCGCCACAGGATGAGCCCGTTCGCGTCGGTCACGATCATCATGTGCTCGGCGTCGTCGGCGATGCTCACCAGCATCTCGCGCAGCAATGGCAGCACGGGGGCCAGCGGATGTTCCGCGCGCAGCTCGGTGAGTTCGTCCGCCTCGCAGATCAGCGGGGCTTCGCCGGCGTCCGGATCGACGTGCGCGGCCAGCGAGCGTTCCCACGACGCCGACACCACCGAGCGCGGCGAGCGCGGCGCGGTGGCCCCGGACAGCACCGCCTCGCGGACGTGCCGGAGCAGCTGCGCGTACGACTCGGGGTCGCGCAGCAGATCGGGTTCGGGCGGCTCTGCCACGTGGACGAGAGTAGAGACCCTGGTCACAAGGCTGCAACGTCGGCGCAACGTTGCCCGGCCTACGGTCGCCGCCGACCGTCACCGACCAGCAACGAGGCAGGGCAAGATGGCCGTATACGCCGCACCGAACACCGACGGCTCCGTCGTCGACTACGAGACCCGCTACGACCACTACATCGGCGGCGAGTACGTCGCGCCGGCCGGCGGGCAGTACTTCGAGAACCCGACGCCGGTGACCGGGAAGACCTTCACCGAGATCGCCCGCGGGACGGCGGCCGACATCGACCGGGCGCTCGACGCGGCCGAGGGCGCCGCGCCCGCGTGGGGCCGCACCTCGCCCGAGGAACGCGCGAACATCCTGCTCAAGATCGCCGACCGGATGGAGCAGAACCTCGAGAAGATCGCGGTCGCCGAGTCCTGGGAGAACGGCAAGCCGGTCCGCGAGACGCTCGCCGCGGACATTCCGCTCGCGATCGACCACTTCCGCTACTTCGCCGGCGCGCTGCGCGCCCAGGAAGGCGGTATCTCGCAGATCGACGACAACACCGTCGCCTACCACTTCCACGAGCCGCTCGGCGTCGTCGGCCAGATCATCCCGTGGAACTTCCCGCTGCTGATGGCGGTCTGGAAGCTCGCCCCGGCGCTGGCCGCGGGCAACGCGATCGTGCTCAAGCCCGCCGAGCAGACCCCGGCGTCGATCCACCTGCTGCTGTCGATCATCGGCGACCTGATCCCGCCGGGCGTGCTGAACGTCGTGAACGGATTCGGCGTCGAGGCGGGCAAACCGCTGGCCTCGAGCAACCGCGTGCGCAAGGTCGCGTTCACCGGCGAGACCACGACCGGGCGGCTGATCCTGCAGTACGCCAGCGAAAACATCATCCCGGTGACCGTCGAACTGGGCGGCAAGAGCCCGAACATCTTCTTCGACGACGTCGCCGCGGCCAACGACGCGTTCTACGACAAGGCGCAGGAAGGGTTCGCGCTCTTCGCGCTGAACCAGGGCGAGGTCTGCACCTGCCCGTCGCGCGCGCTGATCCAGGCCGGCATCTACGACCGGTTCCTCGGCGACGCGGTCGAGCGCGTGAAGAAGATCAAGCAGGGCAACCCGCTCGACACCGAGACGATGATCGGCGCGCAGGCCTCGAACGACCAGCTCGAGAAAATCCTGTCCTACATCGACATCGGCAAGCAGGAAGGCGCGAAGGTGCTCACCGGCGGGGAACAGTCCGACCTCGGCGGCGACCTGTCCGGCGGCTACTACGTGCAGCCGACGGTGTTCGAGGGCGACAACAAGATGCGCATCTTCCAGGAGGAGATCTTCGGCCCGGTGGTGTCCGTGGCGAAGTTCGACGACTACGACGACGCGCTCAAGATCGCCAACGACACCCTGTACGGCCTCGGTGCCGGCGTCTGGTCCCGCGACGGCAACACCGCCTACCGCGCGGGCCGCGACATCCAGGCCGGCCGCGTGTGGGTGAACAACTACCACGCCTACCCGGCGCACGCGGCCTTCGGCGGCTACAAGGCGTCCGGCATCGGCCGGGAGACCCACAAGATGATGCTGGACCACTACCAGCAGACGAAGAACATGCTGGTTTCCTACTCCGACCAGGCGCTGGGCTTCTTCTGATGCCGCGGCGGGTGGACCTGACCCCGGCCGCCGCCGACCTGCTGCGGCGGCTGGTGCCAGTCCACGGACCGGTGATGTTCCACCAGTCCGGCGGATGCTGCGACGGCAGCGCCCCGATGTGCTACCCGGCCGGCGAATTCCAGGTCGGGTCCCGCGACGTGCATCTGGGCGACCTGACGGTGGAAGGCATCGACGCGGTGCCGGTCTGGATGTCCGGACCGCAGTTCGAATACTGGCGGCACACGCATCTGACGATCGATGTGGTGCCGGGGCGGGGCAGCGGGTTTTCGCTGGAGGCGCCGGAGGGGGTGCGGTTCCTCATCCGGTCTCGGTTGCTCAGCGACGAGGAGTCGGCCGAGCTGAACGGATAAGGCTCGCCGCTCACCGGATCCCGCGGGTCCGGTGAGCGGCGAACAACGCGGCGAGGCTGACCGCGGCGGTCGCCACCAGGTAGAAGCCCGGCGAAACCGGCGAGCCGGTGGCGGCGACCAGTGCGGTGGCGATCGCCGGCGTGAACCCGCCGAAGGCGCCGACCGCGGTGTTGTAGCTGAAGGCCAGGCCGGTCGCTCGCGTCCGCGCGGGGAACGCGTCCGCCATCACCGCGGGCAACGGTCCAAAGTAGACCGCCTTCAGCAAGCCGAGCACCGCCATCGCGACGGCCAGCACGGCGAACGATCGTGCCGACGTGACCCACAGGTACAGCGGCACCACCGAAATCCCGATCAACACGGCCGCGCCGGCCATCATCCGGACCCGTCCGTAACGGTCCGACAGCAGGCCGGCCACCGGCGGCACCAGGGTGAGCAGCACCGAAGTGATCAGCAGCGCGGCGAACGAGGCCGACGCGTCCAGCCCGAGGTTCTTGACGGCGAACGCGGGCAGCGACTGCAGGATGAAGTTCAGCGACGTCGAAACCACCAGCGCGCCGCCGGCGATCAGCAGTCCGCCCCAATTTCGCCGGAACATCTCGCGCACCGCCGACCGCGGCCGCTCCTCCTTCGGACGCGGGGTCTCGTCGACGTGCCGGCGCAGGTAGTAACCGACCGGGCCGACCAGCAGGCCGAACACGAACGGGACCCGCCAGCCCCACGAGGTCATCTCGGCGGCGGGCAGCAGCGCGGTCAGCCCGGCGGCGAACCCCGAGGAAAGCAGCGTCGCCAGTCCCTGGCTGGCGAACTGGAAACTGCCGAGGAATCCCTTGCGCCGTCCGTCGTGCTCGATCAGGAACGACGTCGCCGCGCCGAACTCGCCGCCGGCCGCGAATCCTTGCAGGAGCCGGGCGACGATGACGCCGATCGGCGCGAACCCGCCGATCGTGTCGTACCCCGGCAGGACCGCAAGCAGGAAGGTGCCGGCGACCATCAGCCGGATGGTCACCACCAGCGCGCGCCTGCGGCCGCGGCGGTCGGCGTACGAGCCGAGGACCAGCGCGCCCAGCGGCCGGATCAGGAAGGTGATGCCGAAGACGGCGTACGCTTCCACCAGTTCGATGGCGGGATTGTGGCTGGGGAAGAAGGTTTTGCCGATATAGCTCGCCATCAACGCGTAGACGGCGATGTCGAACCATTCCAGCGCGTTTCCGATAACGGCCGCGGCGACGGCGCGGCGCGTGCCGGTACCGCTGCGCGGTTTGGTCGCGGCGGTGTTCATCGCACCTCCTTTCCGGACTGGCCGAGGGCGTCGAACAGCGAAGTGGCGAGGACGAGGCCTTCGCGGGCGATCGGTGCGAGCAGGTGTTCGTCCGGGGCGTGTTGCAGGCAGCCCGGGTAGGAATGCGGCAGCCACAGCGTGGGCAGGCCGAGAAGGTCGGTGAAGACGTGGTTCGGCAGCCCGCCGCCGAAACTGGGCAGGGTGGCGAGACCGGTGCCGGCGAGCGCGGACCGCGCCCACCGCACCCACGGGTGGTCGACCGGCGTCCGGCTGGCCGGATAGCTCTCCGAAAGACTCACCTCGACCATCGAGAAGCCTTGCGCGGCAAGATGTTTCCGGATCGCCTCGGTCATTCCGGCCAGCTTTGTCCCGGTGACGTAACGCAGTTGCAGCACCGCGCGCGCCCGGCCGGGGATGGCGTTCACCGGACGGGCCACGTCGGCCGCGCCGAACGCGAGCACCTCGAGGGTGTTCCAGCCGTAGAGCCGTTCGGCCGCGCTCAGTCCCGGCGCTCCCCAGCCCGGATCCGGGACCGGATCGCCCGGGGTGTTCGCGACGACCACGTCCGCGAGCGCTTCGCGCACGGTGTCCGGCAGTTCGCCCGGCAGCAATTCCGGCACTTGGATCCTGCCGTGCCCGTCGACCAGCGACGAGATCGCTCCGGCGAGGGTGGTCGCGGGGTTGCGCAGCAGGCCGCCCCAGTTGCCGGAGTGGTAGGCGTCCGGCCGGAGATCGACATCGAGGTTGATTCGCACCCCGCCGCGCGCGCCGAGGAACAGCGTCGGCGTCGCCGCGTCGAGCCGCGGGCCGTCGGAGGCGATCAGCACATCGGCCGCCAGCAGGTCCCGATGCTGAGCGGCGAACTCGGCGAGTCCGGGCGAGCCGATTTCCTCGCCGGTCTCGAAGAGGAACTTCAGATTGAACCCGAGCGCGCCGCGGTGTTCCAGCACCAGCCGCAACGCGGTGAGGTTGACCAGGTGCTGGCCCTTGTTGTCGGCGGAGCCGCGGCCGTACCAGCGCTCGCCGTCCGCGGTCAGCGTCCACGGGTCGCGGTCCTCGCTCCACTGGCCGGCGTGCCCGTCGACCACGTCGGCGTGCCCGTAACACAGCAGCGTCGGCAGCTCGGGCGATTCCGCGCGGGTGCCGACGAGGAACGGCCCACCCCTCGGGTCGGGGTTGGGGAAGGTCTCGACCGTGCTGCCCAGCGCGGTCAACGCTGGTGCCAGCACCTCGTCGAGGTATGCCGATATGGCAACCCGCCCGTTCGGGCTGGTGCTCACGGTCGGATAGCTGACCAGCCGGGCGAGTTCGGCGAAGAACGCGCCTGAGTCCACTTCATCCCGGGCTTTCGTGAGCAGTTCAGTCGGTGTCACGGGCGTTTCTCCCGAATTCGGCGCCAGCAGTCCGGGCAGCGTAAGCTGCGCCGATACGTCCTGACCATTGCCGATTGGGTGGGTTGCCGTTCTCATTTCGGCAAACCAGACCGAAGGGCGACGCGATGCACCTTCTGCCAGCCGGGCTGACCTACTTCCTCGAAGTCGCCCGCACCGGGTCGGTGACCGAGGCGGCGGCCGCGCTCACTGTCGCGCCGTCGGCGATCAGCAGGCAGATCTCGAAACTCGAAGCGTCGATCGGCGTCCCGCTGTTCGTCCGGCATCCGCGCGGCATGCTGCCGACCGAAGCCGGGAGCTTGCTGCTCGACCACCTGCGCCGCACCGAAGCCGAGTCCGCGGCACTGCTCGGCGAACTGCGTTCGGGACGGGCCCGGCAGGCCCGGACGCTCACCGTGGCGTGTTCCGAAGGGTTCGCCCGGCGCGTGGTGCCCCAGGCGATGGCGCGGTTCCGGGAGGACCATCCCGAAGTCGCGTTCCGCCTCGAAGTCGTCGGCCGCGAAGAGGCGACCCGGCGGGTGCTGGAGGGTTCGGCGGACGTCGCGGTGACCTACGCGACCGGTTTGCAGCGCGGCGTGCGGGTGGAAAGCGCGGTGGTGGTGCCGGTGTACGCGATCGTGCCGATCGGCCATCCGCTCGCCGGCCGCGCTCGGCTGAGCCTGGCCGACCTGTGCGAGCACCCGATCGCGCTGCCCGTCCCCGGGCAAAGCCTGCGGGAGCTGCTGGACATCGCCCTGCGCATCGAAGACCGGACGGTGAACGGGGTCCTGGAGTGCGGCGAACTGGCCCCGCAGTTCGAGTTCGTCCGCCGCGGCGGCGGTATCGCGCTGGTCGGCGGGCTCGGCGATCCGCAGGAGGACGCGGCCGCGGAGGGCGTCGAGTACGTGCTCGTGGACAACCCGGTTTTCCGCAAGCGGGAGGCGCAGGTGCAGACGATGGCCGGACGGTCCCTGCCGCCGGCGCTGACCCGGTTCACCGCGGTGCTGACGACGCTGGTCCAGGCTCCTCCGCCGGGAAAACCGGGCGAACCGCCGGCCCGCTCTTGCTAGGTTCGAAGCCATGCTGTCGCTGAACGAAGTCTACGTCGGGGAACCCGCCGTGCTCGGCCTCCGGCGGGACACGCCGGTGCTGAGCGCGATCCGCAAAACCCGGGTCGGCGCACCGGAACTGGCGCTGTCCGAGCTCAACCTGACCGGCGACCGGCAAGCCGACCTCACCGTGCACGGAGGTCCGGACAAGGCCGTCTACGTCTACCCCGCTGAGCACTACCCGGCCTGGACCAGCGAGGGATTCGACGTCGCGCGCGGCGATTTCGGCGAGAACCTTTCCGTGCGGGGCATGCTGGAGGACGAGACCCGGATCGGCGACGTCTGGTCGTGGGGCGACGCGCTCGTGCAGGTCTCCCAACCGCGCAATCCGTGCTTCAAGCTGGCCATGCGCACCGGCCGCAAGGACGTCGTGCCCGCGATGATCGACACCGGCCGGTGCGGCTGGTACCTGCGGGTGCTGCGCCCGGGCACGGTCCCGACTGCCGGGCCCCTCGACCTGGTCGACCGGGTCGAGGGGGAGCCGACAGTCGGCGAGGCGTTCCTCGCGTCGTCGGCGAACTACGCGCAGCAGGACGTCCGCGAGCTGGCCGAGCGAGTGCTGGCGAGCGCTGAGCTGCCGAAGACCTACCTGGCGATGATCCAGTCCAAAGTGGACCGCGCGAGGTAGCTATTTCCAGTCGACCTGCGGTGAGCGGTAGAAGTCGATTCCTTGCGCTTCCCAACGGGGTGCTTGTTTCGCGATGCGCTCCCGGTAGCCGTCCCAGGTTCGGGCCGGCTCAGGCGACCAGCCGATCTCCGCGATGCCGGGCAAGCGCGGGAACGCCATGTACTCGATGTCGTCGTTGGTCCGGATGGTCTCCGTCCACAGTGGAGCCTCGACGCCCGCCACGGACTTCTCCCCGACGCCGGGGACGAGCGTCGCCGGGTCCCATTCGTAGGCGTCGCGGACCTCGACCAGACCGGCCCAGTCCTGGCCCAGTTTCGTCGATTCCGTGTACTTCATGTCGAGGTACGCGTGGTTGGCGGGCGACATGATGAACTTGTTCCCGCGCGCCGCGGCGGCGGCCACGTCCGCGTTCGGGCCGCCCTGATCCCAGTACTGCGGCACCGCGGAAGCCGGCAACGGCGTCTTGGCGATCTCGTGCCAGCCGGTGACCAGTTTGCCGTACTTGGCGACCATCGGGGTGACCTTCTCGTAGAAGGTCTTGTAGTCCGCAGCGGACGTCGAATGTGCTTCGTCGCCGCCGATCGCGAGGTACTTGCCGGGCGTGATCGCGGCGAGTTCGCGGATCACGTCTTCCACGAATCGGTACGTGGTGGGCGAATTGATGCACAGCGAGCTGTAGCCGACCTCGATGTCCGTGCGCGGCGGGACTGCCCTGCCGTCGCAGTTCAGCTCCGCGTACACCGATTGCGCCGCGTTCGTGTGCCCGGGCATGTCGATCTCCGGCACGACCGTCACGTGGCGGCTCGCGGCGTAGGCGACGATGTCGCGGTACTGCTCCTGCGTGTAGTAGCCGCCCGGATCGCCGTAGGCCGCGGTCTTGCCGCCTTCGGTCGCCAATCGCGGCCAGCTCTTGATTTCGATGCGCCAGCCCTGGTCGTCGCTGAGGTGCAGGTGCAGCGTGTTGATCTTGTACTGGACGATCTGGTCGATGTACTTCTTCACCTGCGCGGGCGGGAAGAAATGCCGCGCGACGTCGAGCATCGCGCCGCGGTGGGCGAACCGCGGGTAGTCGAGGACGCTGCCGCCGGCGATCGTCCACGTGCGGTGCTGCACGGTCTTCGCCTCGATCGCCGAGGGCAGCAGCTGCCGCAGCGACTGGACACCGGTGAACAGCCCGGCGGAAGTATTGGCGCGCAGCCGGACGCCGGTCTTCGTGACGTCGAGCTGGTATCCCTCGTCGCCGACGCGCGGGTCGGCGTGGCCGAGGTCGAGCGAGATCGCCGACAGGCCCGGACTCGCCGGGACGACCGGCAGCGGGAATCCGGTCGCGGGTCGCAAGAGGCCGCGCAGGTACGCCGCGACGTCGCCGGTGCCGTGCCCGGCACGGATCACGGTCAGCGGAGTGAGCCGGAAGGTGGCGTCCGCCTTCGCCACGGCCCGCACCGGCACCGGGACGAGATCGGTGACCTGCCGTTCGCTGGGTGCGGGACTCGCCGCGGCCGGCCCGGGCACTCCCACCGCGGCGAGCCCGAGCACGGCCACCCCAAGCACGGCCCTGGACAGGGTCTTCCTCACGGCATACCTCCGGTCGCGTCGCGGAGAAGGCGGACTCCAAGAGGTATAGACCACTACCGGGGCGCTGACAACGCCCGAAAGGGGCGGCGGACCCGGATGTCCCGTTCGCCGGGATGCCGCGACACCGAATCCCGCGGACTTCTGCGTTCGTTGCTCAGGGCCGCAGGACCGCCCGCAGCGCGTCGAGCACCGCCGGATCCTCGATCGTCGACGGAACCGCCTCGTCGCGCCCGTCGGCGATTCCGCGCATCGTCTTGCGCAGGATCTTCCCGGAGCGCGTCTTCGGCAGCGCGGCGACCACGGACACGTCCCGGAACGCCGCCACCGGCCCGATGTCCCGGCGAACCAGCGCCACCAACTCGTCCCGCAGCTCGTCCTCGGACACGTCCACCCCGGACTTCAGCACCACGAACCCGCGCGGCACCTGCCCCTTCAGCTGGTCCGCGACCCCGATCACCGCGCACTCCGCGACCGCCGGATGCGACGCCAGCACCGCCTCCATCGACCCGGTCGACAGCCGATGCCCGGCCACGTTGATCACGTCGTCGGTGCGGCCCATGACGAACAGGTAGCCGTCCTCGTCGAGGTAGCCCGAGTCGCCGGTCAGGTAGTAGCCGGGGTAGCGCGACAGGTACGCCTCGCGGTAACGCTCGTCGTCGCCCCCACAGGGTCGGCAGCGAACCCGGCGGCAGCGGCAGTTTCAGCGTGATCGCGCCCTCGCGTCCGGCGGGCAGTTCCTCGCCGGCCTGGTCGAGGATGCGCACGTCCCAGCCGGGCACCGGTTTCGTCGCCGACCCCGGTTTGACCGGCATCGGTTCGAGCCCGCGCGGGTTGGCCGCGATCGGCCAGCCGGTTTCGGTCTGCCACCAGTGGTCGATGACCGGCGTGCCGAGGATGTCGTGCGCCCAGTGGTAGGTCTCCGGGTCGAGTCGCTCGCCCGCCATGAACAGGGTGCGGAACCGGGACAGGTCGTACTTCTTGAGTTCGTCCGCGTCCGGGTCCACCTTCTTCACCGCGCGCAACGCCGTCGGCGCGGTGAACAGCGCCTGCACACCGTGTTCGGAGATGACCCGCCAGAACGCGCCGGCGTCCGGGGTTCCGACGGGCTTTCCTTCGTACAGCACCGTCGTGGCTCCGACCAGCAGCGGCGCGTACACGATGTACGAATGCCCGACGACCCAGCCGACGTCGGAAGCCGTCCACCACACATCCCCGGCATGGACGTCGTACAGCGCGCCCATCGACCACGCCAGCGCGACCGCGTGCCCGCCCGCGTCGCGGACCACGCCCTTCGGCCGCCCGGTGGTGCCGGACGTGTAAAGGATGTACAGCGGGTCGGTGGCCTTCACCGGAACCGGATCCACCGGGTCGGCGTCGGCGACGAGTTCGGTCCAATCGAGGTCGCTGCCGGACAGCTCCGCGCGCGCCTGCTCGCGCTGGAACACCACGACGTGCTCCGGCTGATGCTCAGTGGTCTCGAGCGCCGCGTCGATGATCGGCTTGTACTCGACGATCCGCGTCGGCTCGATCCCGCACGACGCGGCGAGGATCAGCTTCGGCTTGGCGTCCTCGATCCGCGCGGCGAGTTCCTTCGGCGCGAACCCGCCGAACACGACCGAATGCACCGCACCGATCCGCGCGCAGGCGAGCATCGCGATGACCGCCTGCGGAATCATCGGCAGGTAAAGGATCACGCGATCGCCCCGGGTCACGCCGAGCGACGTGAGCGCACCGGCGAAAGTCGCGACCTCGTCCCGCAGCTCGGAGTAGGTGTAGCGGCGTTTGCGACCGGTGACCGGCGAATCCCAGATCAGCGCGTCCTGCGCACCGCGACCGCCGTCGGCGTGCCGGTCGAGCGCGTTGTAGGAGGTGTTCAGCTCCCCGTCGGGGTACCAGCGGTAGAACGGCGCACCGGACGAATCGAGCGCGCGAGTGGGCCGCTTCGTCCAGTCGATCGCCCGGGCCGCTTCGAGCCAGAAGTGCTCCGGATCGTCCAGACTGCGCCGATACGTCTCGGTGTACGCGCCCACGAGGTCTCCTTTGACGTCAGACGGCCGGATGTGCCCTCATGATGGCCTTTCCTTCGGCGGAACGCAGGTCAGCCCGGTCCGGCAAGATCGATGCAGTGGATCACGTTCCCGCCGCGACCCGGCAACCCCGCGGAGGCCGTGTGCGTCCTAAGCTGGACCGTGGGGATCGGCCGCGCAGCGGCACGCAGGCAACACTGACAGTGAGGGGAACCAGCCGGTGAGCGGAATCGCGAGCGCGCTGCTCTCGTTCGCGCACACCTTGTTCGGCCCGGGGTTCTGCCCCGGCGACTGGGTGTGGGCGACGACCACAGCGGGTGCGCTCGTCGCGCTCTTCCCGGCGGCCGGGGCGCTGATCGTGGCGATCGTCCGCAAGGGGACCGGCAACCGGTACGACGCGACGACGCTCACCGTGTTCGGGCTCATCGGCGTGGTCAGCGTGCTGGTGCTGCCGTGGCTGATGGCTTCGGGCATCTCGGAGACCTTTCGCGCGGCCAACGCGGGCCACGCGAGCGGGCTGTCCGGAGCGGCCTCGCTGAGCACGAACTACTGCTCGTTCGTCGGCACGCAGAAGACCTACCTCGGCGGCGGGTCGAACGTCTTCGAGACGCTCTTCTACCCGCGCGGCCTCAAGCTCGCCTACGTGCTGTACCTGCTCGCCTTCACCGTGCTGCCGGTCGGTTCGCTGCTGTTCGTGATGCTGCAGGCACGCACCGCCTTCCGGCGCGGGCCGAAGTGGCCGTCGCGGTTCTTCTGGATTCCGTTCGTGGTCATGGCGGTCGCGACCGCGGGCATGTCGGCCAACACCGCCGTGCACTTCTGGCTCGGGTTCCTGCCGTTCAGCGTCCTGGGGCTGATCCCGGTCGCGCTGGTCGGGCCGCCGCCCTGGTCGGTGATCAACCGGCCGGAGCCGCGCCGCGACGAACCGCCCGCGGTGCCGCCGCCGTCTCGCCGGGAGCCGCTGCCTCCGCCTCCGCCGCCGCAGAACAAGCAGTACCCGGCCACCGCGCTGGCCTCCGCTCCGGAGCCGCCGCCCGCCGGGATGCTGGCCGCCGCGCCCGGCGCGATCCCGCCGCCGCCCGGTTCGCGCAACGCGGGCGGCAGCCGGTACCGGCGCGTCCGCCAGCTCGGGCACGGCGGCTTCGGCACGGTCTGGGAAGCCGTCGACACGCAGCTCAACCGCACTGTCGCGCTCAAGATCGCGCACGCGCCCGACCGCGACACCGAGGAGCGCATGCAGCGCGAGGCGCGGGCGCTGGCCGTGGTGAACCACCCCAACTGCGTCCGCGTGTACGACCTGGTCGAGGAACCGGACGGGCTGGCGCTCGTCATGGAGTACCTGCAGGGCCGCCCGCTCGCCGAGGTGGTCGACACGCAGGGCCCGATCGACGACGTCGCCGCCGGCCGGCTGTGGTCGACGATGGCCGGCGCGCTGGTCGCCGCGCACGAGCGGGGCGTGCTGCACCGCGACGTGAAGCCGTCCAATGTCATCCTCGACCCGGCGGGCATCGCGCACCTGATCGACTTCGGCATCGCCCGCAGCCAGGGCGATTCCAAGATGACCGCCACCGGGATGATGATCGGCACGCCCGACTTCGTCGCGCCGGAGCAGGCGATGGGCTCCCCGGCGAGCCCGGCGTCGGACGCCTGGCAGCTCGCCGCCACGATCAGCTACGCGCTCTCCGGCCAGCCGCCGCGCGGCACTCGCGAGACGCCGATGGCCGCGCTGATGGCCGCGGCCCGGGCCGATCCGGTCACGCAGCTGCCGCAGCGTTCGGTGCACGCACGGATCCTGGCCGCGTCGCTGGACCCGGAGCCGCGTCGGCGTCCGACGCTCAACTCGGTGCGCCGCGAGGTCGACGGCTGGCTGAGCCGGCAGGGCAAGTCGCTGGACGGGCCCGTCACGCAGATCGTGCCGCGCCGGTCACCCCGCTGAGTCTCGCTCGTGAGTGGCGATGCCGGTTCTAACCGGCATCGCCACTCACGACGGCTTGACCGCGGAAAACTCCAGCCGCTTCCGCTCGATCCCCACCCGTACCTGCTCGAACCCGGCCGTCGCCAACCGGCCGGGCAGGGCGTTCGCGTCGAGGACGTTCATCGTGTCCCCGAGGTGCAACAGCCGGAAGCCGAAGCTGAGCTGGCTGTCCACGCCGCAGTAGGTGCCGCCGGGCCGCAGCACCCGGAACGCCTCGGCGAAGATCCGGTCCTGCAGTGCGTCGGTCGGCACGTGGTGCAGCATCGTGAAGCACACGACCCCGGAAAACCGGCCGTCCTCGAACGGCATTTCCGCGCCGCTGCCTTCGACGATCTCCGCCCGGTCCCCGTATTTCTCCCGCAGCAGCCGGGTCGACGCCGGGTCGATTTCCAGAGCGGTCACCCGGGGGAGAGCGTCGAGGAGCACCCGCGTGGTCGCGCCGAACCCCGGCCCGATTTCGAGCACATCGTCGCCCAGGTCGAAGCGGGCGAGCCAGTCCGGCAGCACCTCGGCCACCGCGGCGGCCCACTTTTCCGAGCTGCAGAGCTTCCGGTGCATCAGGTTCATCGGCATGGCTCCGACGCTAGGGACGAGCCGCGTTGGCCGGAAGACGATAGGCTGTCACCTCATGTCGCAGTACGGTCAAACCGGCGCGATGCTGCTCGGCGCCCTCCCGATCGCGGCCGGTGCCTGGTTTCCCTGGCACGAACATCCGGCGCACCAGCTCGTCTGGGCCGCGCGCGGAGTCGCCGCGGTGATGGTCGGCGACGCGCAATGGGTGCTGCCGTCCACGCGGGCGCTTTGGATCCCGGCCGGCGTCCGGCATCGCACCGGCGCGGCCGGGAACGTCGAACTGCGCGGCATCTACGCCGATCCCGAGCAGTGCCCGGTCGACTGGCCGTCCCCGCGCATCGTCGTCGTCCGCCCGCTGCTGCGCGAACTGCTGGAGCACTTGTCCGAGGACGGCATCAGCGACGACGCCCGACGCCGCGCCGAAGCGGTCGCGTTCGATCTCCTGGAGCCGATGGACGTGGCACCGATCGTGGTGCCCGCACCCGCCGACCCGCGAGCGAAGGACGTCGCCGACGCGGTGCTCGCCGATCCCGCCGACTCGCGCAGCCTGGCCGAGCTGGGCCGGGAAGTCGGCGCGAGCGAGCGGACGCTGGCCCGCGCGTTCGTCCGCGACTGCCGGATGACGTTCGGCACCTGGCGCACGCAAGCGCGACTGCGTGCGGCGTTGCCCTTGCTGGCCCAAGGAATGCCGATGACGACCGTCGCGCACCGGGTCGGGTACGCGACGGCCAGCGCGTTCGTCGCCGCCTTCCGCCGGGCGGTCGGGATGCCGCCGGGGGCTTACTTCAGCGCCACGAAGGCAGCCACATTTCCGCCTGCCAATGGTCGTTCGTGATCGGGACGCCGTTGAGGATCGGCCACAGCCAGGCGAAGTTCGCCACCACCAGCCCGACGTAAAGCGAGACGACGAGCAGACCGGTGCCCCGGCGTTCGAAGCCGCGTTTGGCGCTGCCGAGGATCTGCCCGAGCGCGAGCACCAGGCCGAGCACCAGGAACGGGGCCATCGGCGTGGCGTAGAAGAAGTACATCTGCCGGTCGATGTTGGTGAACCAGGGCAGGTAGCCGGCGAAGTAGCCGGTCAGCACGGCGGCGTAGCGCCAGTCCGCGCGGAAGAACCAGCGCCACAGGCCCCAGCCGAGCACCGGGGCGGCCAGCCACCACATCGCCGGCGTGCCGATCAGCATCGTCGCGCCGAGGCAGCGCGATTCGCCGCAGCCGGTGACGGTGCCGTCGTAGTAGTAGAGCATCGGCCGCAGGCCCATCGGCCACGTCCACGGCTTCGACTCCCACGGATGCGGATTGTCCTTGGGCGTCACCAGGGTTTCGTGGAAGTGCAGCACGTTGGCGGTGTAGCTGCCGAGCGAACGCAGCGCGGGCGGGACCCAGCCGAACATGCCCGGGTCGAGGTTCTTGATCTCGGTGTAGTGCCGGTCGGTCGCGGTTTCGCTGGCGAACCACGCCCAGTACGCCGCCAGGTACATCAGCACCGGCACGACGAGGATCGCCCACAACGCGGGCGCGACGTCGCGGCGGATCGTGCCGACCCACGGCCGGCGCACGCCCGCCGCGCGCCGGGCCGCCACGTCGAAGAACACGGTGAGCAGGCCGAACGCCGCGATGTAATACAGCGCGGACCATTTGACGCCGAAGGTCAGGCCGATCATCAGCCCGGCCGCGAACCGCCACCAGCGGAAGCCGAGTTTCGGCCCCCACTGCGATTCGTTGACCCAGCCCTCGCGCACCGCGACGGCCAGCCGCTGCCGCACCTGGTCGCGGTCGCAGAGCACGCAGGCGAACGCGGCGACCACGAACAACGCGATGAAGATGTCCAGCATCCCCATCCGCGACTGCAGGTGCAGGACTCCGTCGCAGATCACCAGCACGCCCGCGATGCCGCCGAGCAGCGTCGAGCGGGTCAGCCGGCGCGCGACGCGCACGGTGAGCAACACGATCAGCGTTCCGGCGATCGCCGACATGAACCGCCAGCCCCAGCCGTTGTAGCCGAAGAGCCACTCGCCGACCGCGATGAAGTCCTTCGCCAGCGGCGGGTGCACGATCAGCTCGTACCCGGCGTTGTCCTCATACCCGCCGTTGCGCAGCATCTGCGCGGCCTGCGGCACGTAGTGCTTCTCGTCGAAGACGGGACTGCCGTGGTCAGTGGGAAAGCCCAGATTCTGCAGCCGGACGACGCCGCCGATCACGGTCAGCACGATCGTGACGATCCAGCCGCGCAGCCGGTCGGCGGGCATGGCCCGGCCGAGCAGGGTGGCTTCGCGGTCGGTCGGGGGACGGCGCGCGTCGACCGGGTCCGGCCGCACGCTCTCGTCGTCGGCACGGGTCAGCAGCGCGGTCACGGGGCCCGATAGTACGGCCTGATCCACCGGCGGCGTCTGGTTAGGCTGACTGCCATGACTTCTGCGCCCGGACGGCTCGTCCTCGCCGCCACCCCGCTGGGCGATCCCGGCGACGCGTCCGCCCGGCTGATCGAGGCGCTGGGCTCGGCGGACGTGATCGCGGCCGAGGACACCCGGCGTCTGCGCGGCCTGGCGTCCGCGCTCGGCGTGTCGCCGGCTGGCCGCGTGGTCAGCTTCTACGAGGACGTCGAGACCGCCCGGTTGCCGAAGCTGCTGGAAGCCCTGCACGGCGGCGAGACAGTGCTGGTGGTGACCGACGCCGGCATGCCGAGCGTGTCTGATCCGGGCTTCCGTCTCGTGGCCGCTTGCGTCGAAGAGGACCTGCCGATCACCTGCCTTCCCGGACCTTCGGCGGTGACGACCGCGCTCGCGTTGTCCGGCTTGCCGTGCGACCGGTTCTGCTTCGAGGGCTTCGCGCCGCGCAAGCCTGGTGAGCGGACGAAGTGGCTGGCAGAGCTGGCTGGGGAACGCCGGACGGCAGTGTTTTTCGAATCGCCGCATCGGGTGGCTTCGCTGCTGTCGGACGCCGCTGCCGCATTGGGCGGTTCGCGTCGAGCCGCGGTGTGCCGGGAGTTGACGAAGACGTACGAAGAGGTCAAACGGGGCACGCTCGCGGAGCTGGCAGAGTGGGCGGCGGACGGGGTGCGCGGCGAGATCACGGTGGTGCTGGAGGGTGCGACGCCTCGACAGGTATCGGTGTCGGACTTGGTGCCGGAGGTGGCGGAACGAGTCGCTTCGGGAGAACGCCTGAAGACCGTCGCGGCCGAGGTAGCCGGGGCGGCGGGGGTGTCTACTAAGGAGCTTTACGCGGCGGTGCTCTCGGCTCGGAAGTGACGCGTCAGCGACCGCGCAACAGCATTCTCGCTGCCACCAAAGCCTTTTCCGCGTCCGGTTCCTCCCCGGTGATCGCGTCGGTGTAAATGAACGACTCGCCGACCCGCACCAGCAGATACGCCAGATCCGCGACCGGCAGCGGCGACTCCAGCCGCCCGGCGGCGACCTCGTCGGCCAGCAGCGTCTGCACCTTCTCGATAGTCCGCGACTGCACCAAGCTCGCCTTGGTCGTCAGCAACCGCAGCGCGCGTTCCGGCTCCCGGCGCAAGAACGCGCGGAACGGCGGGGAAGCGTTGACTGTCCGCACGAACGCCCCGATCGCCTCCGCGATGCCGTCGCCGCCGCGGCCCGCATAACTGACGTTATCCAGCACCGCCGAGGTTTCCGCCCACAGGATTTCGCTCAGCAGGTGGTCCCGGCTGCCGACCCAGCGGTGCAGGGTCGCGCGGCTGACGCCGAGGTCGCTGGCCAGTTCCCGCATGTCGACGCGGTCTCCGGCGAGGAACCGGGCGCGGGCGAGGCGGAACGCCGCGACGGCGTCGGGTCGCGAGGCGCGGGCGGAGAGTGGCGTGTCGATGCGTGAGACGTTAGCAGAGAGTGTCCCATGGATGAGACATATGGCAGGATGTCTCATCGAAGAGCGAGAGGAGCCGCGGAGATGCGTGCTGTGCAGGTGACCGAGTTCGGCGGTCCCGAGGTGCTGAAGCCGGTCGAGCTGCCCGATCCGGTGGCCGGGCCGGGACAGGTGCTGATCGAGGTCGACCGCATCGGGCTGAATTACGCGGACACGCATCAGGCGGAAAATTCGTATCTCGCCCCGAGCAAACTGCCGCTCGTGCCGGGCGGCGAGGTCGTCGGCCGGACGGCGGACGGCAAGCGCGTGGTCGCGCTGCTCAACGACGGCGGCGGTTACGCCGAGCGCGTCGCAGCCGACGAGGCCATGACATTCCCGGTGCCGGACGGCGTCGACGACCTGAACGCGCTGTCGATGCTGGTCCAGGGTGCGACCGCGTGGATCATGCTGCGCAAGAACGCGCACCTCGAGCCGGGCGAGTCCGTGGTCGTGCACGCCGCGGCCGGCGGGGTCGGGTCGATCGCGGTGCAGCTGGCGAACGCCTGGGGCGCGGGCCGCGTGATCGCGACCGCGAGCAGCGAGGAAAAGCGCGCGCTGGCGCTCGAACTCGGCGCGGACGTCGCGGTCGATTCCCGGGCGGAGAACATGACCGAGGTCCTGCGGGAAGCCAACGGCGGCAAGCGCGTCGACGTCGTCCTCGACATGGTCGGCGGCACGACGACCGACCAGAGCATCGCCGCGCTAGCCCCGTTCGGCCGGCTGGTGTTTTACGGGATGGCGGGCCGCCGGTCGCCGAAGCCGATCGAGTTGCGCAACCTGCTCGGCCACAGCACGACCGTGGCCGGAATGTGGCTGCCGCACGTGTTTCGCTTGCCGGGCAACGTTTTCGGCACCGCGCTCAGCGAGTTGTTCGGCATGGTGCAGGACGGGAAGCTCCGTGCGATCGCGGGCGGCGAGTACGCGCTGGCAGACGCGCGGAAGGCCCACGAGGCGCTGCGGTCCCGCGGCACGACGGGCAAGCTGCTGCTCGACCCGCGCCGATAGGTCGCGTGAGTGCGGAAGCCGGTTAGAACCGGCTTCCGCACTCACGAGGGCTGGCCAGCAGTTCCTCCAGCGGGGCCGCCTTGTGCAGGCATTCCTGCCATTCCGCCGCACTGTCCGAGTCCGCCGTGATCCCGCCGCCGACTCCGAGCGCGATCCGGTTCCCGGCGATTTCGAACGTCCGGATCGCCACGTTCAGCTCCAGCCCGGCCAGCGGCGACAGGAGGCCGACCGCGCCGGTGTACACCCCGCGCGCGGCCGGTTCCAGTTCGGCGATGAGGTCCAGCGCCCGGATCTTCGGCGCGCCGGTCACCGATCCCGGCGGGAACGTCGCCGCCAGCAGCTCGGCGTCGGTCAGCCCGTCCGCCAGCACACCCTCCACAGTGGACGCCAGATGCCACACCCCCGGCGCCGGGTGCACCGCGAGCAGTTCCGGCACCACGACGCTGCCGACCTCGCACACCCGGCCGAGATCGTTGCGCACCAGGTCGGTGATCATCACGTTCTCCGCGACGTCCTTCGCCGACTGTCGCAGCCGGAGCGCGTTGCCGTCGTCCGCCGGACCGCGGCGCGGCAGCGTGCCCTTGATCGGCGAAGACCGCACGCGCCGGCCGTGGCGGGCCAAGAACAGCTCCGGCGACAGCGAAACCACCGAACCCCATTCACCGGTGACGTAAGCCGCCCGCCGCGGAGCCAGCCGTCGCACCCCTTCGGCGAAGAGCGCGGCGGGCGAGCCCTCGAAAGTCCCGGTGAACCGCGAGCAGATGTTCGCCTGGAACAACTCGCCCGCCTCGATCTCGTGCACGCACGCCTTCACCGCCTGCTCGTGGCCGGACGGCCGGTCCAGCGCGCCGGCGGACCACGACAACTCCGCTGACCCAGTCAACGCCCGCTCAACCACGGCGAGCTGCGCGTCGGCGTCCCCCTCGATCGACTCGAACCAGCACACCCCGGCCTCGTCCCAGCGCAGCACGTGATCCGCCCAGCCCCACGCCGACGCCGGAACCCCGGTCGAACGGCCGGACGGATCCGCCTGGTCGTAAGCCAGGAACCCGAACCATCCGCCGCCGATCCGCCCGGAAGGACCCGAGACCGGAACGGCCGACGGGAACGGCCGCGGAGCCACCGTCACGAACGGCGCCACCACCGCCGGAGACCCGAACCAGTTCCCGCACACCGCGGCCGGCTCGGGCAGGCCGTGCGCCCGGGCGTACGCGGACAGCGCAACGAGCACCCGGGAAGGGGTCAGGCCGGTCCGCAGCCGCTGGAAACGCATCGCGCCATTGTGCCGGAAAGCTGCGGTGACCAGCGGAAAAGGTGATCAGAGCAGCACATCGGACAACGCGAACGGATACACCACCGCGTCCTGTGCCACCGGCCCGTCCACCCCGGGCACGTCCGGCGCGAAGGCGTGCTGGTGCAGTCCCAGCCGCGAGTGGAACCAGCCGGGCCGCCCGGGAATGCCGTTGTGCCGCACGAGCCACAGCACCACGTCGGAATCGGCCCAGCGGTCCGGGTGCAGCCGGTGTGCCCAGCAGTCGTATCCGGCGTACACGAGCACCCGGCGGATCTTCGCGGCGTGCCGCACGTGCTTGATCCACGCCTTCACGAACCGGTCGTCGACGCTCTGCGCGTCCACCTCCAGCGCCGGGGCGAGCGATCCCGGTGCGAACGCGCCGAGCCTGCTCGCCGTCCGGACGAAATGGTCGGCCTGGTCGTGCACCGCGCCGGGGCGGGCGTAGTGCCGCGCCCCGGTGTGGATGCCCGCGTGCTGGGCGGCGGCCAGCATCCGCTCCGCGCCCGGATCGCTCCAGTTGACGTTCTCGCTGATCGTGACCGAGGCGAACCGCACCTCGGCGGCGCGCACCGCCGCCCAATCGAGCACTTGCTCGCGATGAGTGAGCGTGAGCCCGCGCCCGCTCTCCGGTTCCGCCACCTCGCACCCCTGATCAGCCCCACGACGGGTGAAAGGCCACCCTACGTCCGGAGCCCCTCAGCCGGGTGAGGCTTCCCGGCGTGTCGATAGGCTTTGATCAGGCGTTTTCCCGCTGGAAGGTGCGTGTTCCCCACCAGACCGCCAAAACGGCCATGACCAGCACGACCACGCCGCCGGTGAACAGCGCGTCCATCGAGAAGTCGCCGCGGAAGCTGTTGCGCTCCACGTCGACCACGTGCCGGAACGGGTTGATCTGCGAGATCGCGTACAGCCACTTCGGGGCGAGCCCGGACGTGATCGGGATGAGGTTCCCGGACAGCAGCAGCAACGGCATGAGCACCGCGTTGAGCAGCGCCGGGAACGCCTCCTCGCTCTTGAGCGTGAGCGCCAGCGCATAGGAGCACGACGCCAGCGTGAGCGCGAGCAGGAAGACGATCGCCAGGCTCAGCAGCACACCGGCGAACGGCGCGTTCAGGTCGAACACCACGTAGGCGAGCAGGATGATCAGCATCGCCTGCACGACCGCCTGCAACGCGTTCGCCAGCACCTTCCCGAGCAGCAGCGCGGCCCGGTGCACCGGCGTGACCCGCAGCCGTTCGACCACGCCGGACCGGAATTCGGCCAGCAGTCCGAAGCCCACGAACGAACTGCCGAACAGCGCCAGCTGCGCGATCAGCGCGGGCGTGAGCACCATCCAGCCGTCGACTTCGGACATCCCCTGCGCACCCAGCGACTTCACCAGCAGCGGGCCGAAGAAGAACAGGTACAGCAAGGGCTGGGCGAGGCCGATCAGCAGCCACGCCGGGTTTCGCAGTGCTCCCGCCATGTCGCGGCGGAAGATCAGCCAGGTGTCATGCAACACCGGACACCTCCGGTTCGGCCGGCGCGGGCTGCTCGGCATCGCGGAGCGACCGGCCGGTGAGAGCAAGGAATACGTCGTCCAAGGTCGGCCGCGTGACCTGCATGGCGGCCGTCGCGATGTCCTTGGCGTCGAGCGCGCGCAGCAGTTCCGGCATCGCGGTGTCGCCGCGCGGCACCCGGAACCGGATCGACCCCTCGCGCACCGAGAAGTCGTGCGCGCCGGGCAGCTGCCGGGCCACGTCCGCGGCGGCCGCGGCGGATTCCGGAGCCACCTCGATCGCCACGCCGTCGCCGGAGACCCGCTCCTTCAGCGCGTCCGGATGCCCCTCGGCGACGATCCGGCCGTCGTCGATCACGATCAGCCGGTCGGCCAGCGCGTCCGCCTCGTCGAGGTAATGCGTGGTCAGGAAGATCGTGACGCCCTGGTCGGCGCGCAGCCGCCGGATGTGCTCCCACAGGTTCGCCCGGCTCTGCGGGTCGAGCCCGGTGGACGGCTCGTCCAGGAACACCAGGCCGGGCGAATGGATCAGCCCCAGCGCGATGTCGAGCCTGCGCCGCTGCCCCCCGGACAGCGTCTTGGTGGCTCGTTGCTCGAGCCCGGTCAGGTCGAGCTGCTCGGCGAGCACCTTCCCGCGCGCGATCGCGTCGGCCTTGCTCATCCGGTACAGCCTGCCCTGCAGTTCCAGCTCCTCGCCGACGCGCGATTCGGGTGCGGTCCCGCCGCCTTGCGCGACGTATCCGATGTTGCGGCGCACCCCGGCCGCGTCGGTGAGCAGGTCGCGCCCGCCGACGGTCGCGGTGCCCGCGGTCGGTTTCAGCAAGGTGGTGAGCATGCGCAGCGTGGTGGTCTTGCCCGCGCCGTTCGGGCCGAGGAACCCGACCAGCTCGCCCGCCTCGACGTCGAGATCGACCCCCTTGACCGCGTGCACCTCGCCACCGGCTCTGCCCTTGCGGCGGAACCGCCGCTCGAGCCCGCGTGCGGTGATCATGAAATCCCCTCTCCTCCCAGAAGATCAGCTAGTCAAGCTTGACTACCTGACGCGCACACTGTGCCCGACAGCGGGAGAGTTAGTCAAATTTGATTACTCGGGAGCGGGGGGATCGAACGCCGAACCGGGATCGTCGGCCATGACGTACTCGCCCGCTTCCAGCCGCTCGATCAGCCCGGCGAGCCATTCCCGGCTCGCGCTGGCGATCCCGCCCCACAGGCGGAACAGCTCGTACACGTGCGGCGGCTTGCCCCACGTGTCGTCCTCGAGGCTCAGCCGCGACCGGCGCTCTTCCGCCTCGAAGTGGATCAGGTTCTGCCTGAGCAGGCTGATCGTGTACTTGCGGGGGAGCGCCGGCATCAGGCTCACCGCCGCGCACAGCTCGGCGTTGCTCGCGCTGGGATCGGACAAGCCCTTCGCGATGAGGACCTGGAACTCCTGCTCGCCCGCGGGCGAGAGCCGGTAGGCGACCCGGTCCGGACCGCCGTCGCCCGGTTCGACGTCGATCTTCTCCAGCAGGTCCTCGGCGGCCATCTTCTTGAGCGCGTGGTAAATCGAACCGGGCTGGACGTTCGCCCACTTGTCCGCCGACCAGGACAGCAGTTCGCGGCGCACCTGGTAGCCGTGCGCGCGGCCGAACATCCGCACGACACCGAGCACCAGCAGACGCGTCGCCGACACCGGCTCTCCCTTCCCCGACCGCCAGGAAACGCCCTGGAGCGCATCCGTAGGCTAAACAGGTATGAGCACCCCTGTGTTGACCGCGGTGGCCTGGCCCTACGCCAACGGCCCCCGCCACATCGGCCACGTGTCCGGATTCGGCGTCCCGTCCGACGTCTTCTCCCGCTACCAGCGAATGGCCGGCAACCGGGTGCTCATGGTGTCCGGGACCGACGAACACGGCACGCCGATCACCGTCCAGGCGGACAAAGAGGGGATGACCCCGCAGCAGACCGCCGACAAGTACACCCGCCAGATCGACGAGGACCTGCGGGGCCTCGGCCTTTCCTACGACCTGTTCACCCGCACCACCACCGGCAACCACGCCGCGGTCACGCAGGAGATCTTCCTCGCGCTCAACCGCAACGGCTACGTGGTCCCGAAGACCACCCGCGGCGCGATCAGCCCGTCCACCGGCCGCACGCTGCCCGACCGCTACATCGAGGGCACCTGCCCGATCTGCGGCTACGACGGCGCGCGCGGCGACCAGTGCGACAACTGCGGCAACCAGCTCGACGCGGCCGAGCTGATTAACCCGAAGTCGCGGATCAACGGCGAGACGCCCAAGTTCGTCGAGACCGAGCACTACTTCCTCGACCTGCCGGCGTTCACCCGGACCCTCGGCGACTGGCTGGGCACCAAGACCGACTGGCGCCCGAACGTCCTCAACTTCACCAAGAACCTGATCGACGACATGCGGCCGCGGCCGATCACCCGCGACCTGGACTGGGGCGTCAAGATCCCGCTGGACGGCTGGCGCGACCAGCCGCTCAAGCGGTTCTACGTCTGGTTCGACGCGGTCATCGGGTACTTCTCGGCGAGCGTCGAGTGGGCCCGGCGCAACGGGACCCCGGACGCCTGGCAGGAGTGGTGGACCAACCCCGACGCGCGCGCCTACTACTTCATGGGCAAGGACAACATCACCTTCCACGCCCAGATCTGGCCCGCGCTGCTGCTCGGCCAGAACGGCGCCGGCGACCGCGGCGGCGAGCCGGGCAAGTACGGCAAGCTGCACCTGCCGGACGAGATCGTGTCCAGCGAGTTCCTCACCATGAGCGGGTCGAAGTTCTCGACTTCCCGGGGCACGGTCATCTACGTGCACGACTTCCTGCGCGAGTTCGGGCCGGACGCGCTGCGGTACTTCATTTCGGTGGCCGGACCGGAGACCCAGGACACCGACTTCACCTGGGACGAGTTCGTCCGGCGGACCAACTTCGAGCTGGCCAACGAATGGGGCAACCTCGTCAACCGGTCGATCTCGATGGCGCACAAGAACAACGGGGCGATTCCGGCTCCGACCGCGCCCGCGCCGGCGGACGAGGAGCTGAAGGCGCTGTCCCGGCAGGCGTTCGAGACCGCTGGCGGGCATCTGGCCCGGTCGCGGTTCAAGCTGGCGGCGGCCGAGGCGATGCGGGTGGTTACGGCGGCCAACCGGTACCTGTCGGATCAGGAGCCGTGGAAGCTCAAGGACAACCCGGACCGGCGGGACGCGGTGCTGCACACGGCGTTGCAGGTGGTCAGTGACGCCAATACGTTGCTGACGCCGTTCCTGCCGCACTCGGCGCAGAAGGTGCACGAGGCGCTCGGCGGGACCGGGGTTTGGGCCGCGCAGCCTGAGCTTCGGGAAGTCGAGGATCTGGACTTGCCGGATCGGGTCAATCCGATTCTCACCGGGGACTACGCGAGCGAGCAGGCTCGGTGGGAGTCGCGGCCGATCGAGGTCGGGCAGCCGCTGAAGAAGCCTTCGCCGTTGTTCACGAAGCTGGATCCGAAGTTGGGGGAGACTGGGCCGGAGTGGGCTCCGATCGTGACTGACTGAGGTCCGTGTCGGGGGCTGCTCGTCGCCCTGGCGGGCGACATTGCGCCTGGTTCGGCGTGGGGCACCCCGAAGCCCGATTGTGCTGACGGTTCGGGGGTGCTTGTCAAGGCGGGAAAGCGTGCCTTGACAAGCACCCCCGAACCGCAGAGAGGCTTCGTATCGGGGTGCGGGGGGAGGGGCTGGGTGCCTCGATGGTTGGGTGCGCTGGCTGCGGTTCGTAGGGGGCGATGCTGGCGGGTCGTGACGGGAACCCTGAGGGCATCTGGGGCGGTGAGGGTTCCCCTCACGGCATTCGCGGGCAGGTGCGCAGTAGCTTGGGGAGCATGGGTGACGAGAAGCGCGAACTTCCCCCGATTCCCGACCGGCTGCCGGTGACGGTGGTGGACGCGCACACTCATCTCGATGCTTGCGGTGCGAAGACCGCGGCCGAGGTCGCGGAGATGGTCGACCGGGCGGAGCGGGCTGGCGTGGCTCGGGTGGTGACCGTCGCGGATGATCTCGCTGCTGCTCGTTGGGCCGCCGAAGCGTCCACCTGGGACTCGCGGGTTTTCGCCGCGGTGGCGATCCATCCCACGCGTACCAAGGAGTTCGGGGCCGAAGAACAGTCCGAAGTGGAGCGTCTGGCGCGGGGCGAGCGGGTCGTCGCGGTCGGCGAGACTGGTCTCGATTACTACTGGGACTACTCGCCGCACGATGCGCAGCAGGCGGCGTTTCGCTGGCATATCGACCTCGCGAAGCGGCTCGGCAAGGCGCTGATGATCCACGACCGCGACGCGCACGAGGACGTGCTTCGCATTCTCGACGAGGAAGGCGCGCCCGAGACGGTCGTCTTCCACTGCTTCTCCGGCGACGAGCACATCGCGCGCCGCTGTATCGACAAGGGTTACATCCTGTCCTTCGCCGGCACGGTCACCTTCAAGAACGCGCGCGGGCTGCACGAGGCCGCGCGCATCGTGCCGCGTGGGCAGCTCCTCGCCGAGACTGACGCGCCGTTTCTGACGCCGCATCCCTACCGTGGGCGGCCGAACGAGCCGTTCTGCACTGCCTACACCGTCCGGTTCCTCGCTCAGCTGCGCGGCGAAGCGGTCCACGAGGTGGCCGACGCGGTCCGGACCACTGCCGAACGCGCATACCGGCTGCCTGCCTGATTCCGTAGTGTCACAACGAGTTGCACGGATTGCGACATTCGAGATCTCGCATTCGTCCACCTGATGAGTGACACAAGTCACGACACTCCGGGGGGTGTTTGCGCAACCTGCCGACACCCGTTACTGTCCCGTGATCGTGCCGGTCGGTACCGCGCAGCGGATACCGGCTGATACGCCCACCAGTCACGTCAGTGCACGTCGGGGAAGCGGAACCGAGGTTGGTACGACTCGGAACCGTGACGATGGCGCTGGCTGGGGGTGTCGGACTTGAGAGGCGCACCCGAGGGTGCGTCGCGAACGAAGGGCGACGCGCACGACGCGCGGTGTCTTGGGAAAGGGAACGACCCGGTGACTGGTAGTCGGCAGGATGACTCGCGTCTTGACGCGGGTACGGCGTATTTCTCCTCCTCCGAATCTTCGGTGGCCGTGCTCGACCGCGAGCTCGAGGACACCGCCTACGGGCAGCTTGACTTCTCCGACGAGCTCCGCGTGACCGAGCAGGACGTGCTCGCCGCGCTCGGGCCGGACGCCGACACGCTGATGTCGGAAATCGACGTCGACGTGGACGAGCTGATCCGCCTCATCAACGCGGAAACCACGATGCTTCCGCCGCTCGTCCTCCCGGAGGAGGTCGAACAGGACCGCACCGCCTCCCCGCAGGCCAAGAAGGCCGCGGTCGAGGAAGGGCTGCGCGAGGCGACCAAGACCTGGAAGCGCCGCTTCCTCAAGGGCGCTGTGCTCTCGCTGCTGGTCACCGTCGGCGGTGGCGGCGCGGCGGCGCTCGCGATGAACAAGAGCATCACCGTCGACGTCGACGGCCACCAGCAGACCGTGCACAGCTACGGCGGCACCGTCGGCGAGGTGCTCGAGGACGCGGGCCTGACGGTCGGCGAGCACGACGCGCTGTCGCCCTCGCCGCAGGCGGCGGTCGGCGACGGCGGCGTCATCAAGCTCGAGCGCGGCCGCCAGCTGAACCTCGTCGTGGACGGCGTGTCCCGGCCCTCCTGGGTCCGCGCGACCACGCTCGGCGACGCGATGAACCAGCTCGGCATGGGCAGCATGCTTTCGCAGGGCGCGTGGACGTCGATGCCCTCGACCGGCGAACTGCCGCTGGAAGGGTCGACCGTCCAGGTCAAGACCCTCAAGCACATCACGCTTTTCGACGGCACCAACGCGCCCCGCCAGGTGAGCACCAACGCGGTGACCACCAAGGAGCTCGTCTCGGACCTGAAGCTGAACCTGGGCCCGGACGACGCGATCGAGGGCGGGCTCGACGTCAGCCTCAAGAACGGCGCCGAGGTCCACGTCAGCCGCATGGGCGTGTCGATGGTCAACCAGGAGGAGACCATCGACCCCGACGTGCAGAAGGTCGACGACCCGACGCAGCTGCAGGGCCAGCAGACCGTCCAGGACCCGGGCACGCCGGGCAAGAAGCTGGTGACCTACAAGGTCACGAAGCGCAACGGCGAAGAGGTCTCTCGCGAGCAGGTCTCGGAGAAGGTCCTCGTCGAGGCGAAGGCCAAGATCATCAAGGTCGGCACCAAGCAGCCGCCGCAGCCGGCGATCGGCGACGGTTCCGCGTGGGACCGCATCGCGCAGTGCGAGTCGGGCGGCAATTGGTCGATCAACTCCGGCAACGGCTACTACGGCGGCCTCCAGTTCGACAAGCAGACCTGGGACGCCTACGGCGGCGACCAGTACGCGTCCTTGCCGAACCAGGCGAGCCGGGAACAGCAGATCGCGGTGGCCGAGAAGGTCCGCGACGCGCGCGGCGGCAGCTACAGCGCTTGGCCGGTGTGCGGCAAGAAGGCCTGACCCGAATTTTCCAGCAGGCGGCCGGGAGCAACACGCTCCCGGCCGCCTGTTTTTGTCCGCCGCGTTGTCGCGTCGCGCACGGCGCTCGGTAGGCTCGTCCGGTGGTGGAACTGCTGGGGCCCGCCGAAATCCGCGGGCTGGCCGACGAACTCGACGTCCGGCCCACGAAGAAGCTCGGCCAGAACTTCGTGCACGACCCCAACACGGTCCGCCGCATCGTCGAACTCGGCGGCGTACAGCCAGGGGATGTCGTGCTGGAGGTCGGGCCCGGTCTCGGGTCGCTGACGCTGGGCCTGCTCGCCGCGGGCGCTCAGGTCGTCGCGGTGGAGATCGACCCGGTGCTGGCCGCCCGCCTGCCGCGCACGGTCGCCGAGCGCGCGCCGGAGGCAGCGGACCGGCTGACCGTCGTCGGCGCCGACGCGCTGCGGGTGCGGGCGGCCGATCTCCCGGCTGAGCCGGTGTCGATCGTGGCGAACCTGCCGTACAACGTCGCGGTGCCGGTGGTGCTGCACCTGCTGGCCGAGCTGCCGTCGCTGCGAAGCGGACTCGTCATGGTCCAGACCGAGGTCGCCGACCGGATGGCCGCCGGGCCAGGCAGCCGCACCTACGGCGTGCCGAGCGTCAAACTCGCGTGGTACGGACCCGCGCGCAAGGTCGCCGCGGTGCCGCGCGCGGTGTTCTGGCCGGTGCCGAACGTCGATTCCGCGCTGGTCTCGCTGACCCGGACCGACCCGGTTTCCGGAGTGGATCGCGCACGGCTGTTCGCGGTGGTCGACGCGGCGTTCTCGCAGCGGCGCAAGACTTTGCGGGCCGCGCTGGCCGGATGGGCCGGCTCTGCCGAGCGGGCCGGCGAACTGCTCGCTGAGGCGGGAATCGACCCGAAGACCCGCGGGGAACAACTGGACGTACACGCGTTCGCGCGGATCGCTGCTGCTGGCACCTGACCCCCAAGGCACTTGCTTTGCGACGTCCAACAGCGGCGTCGCGGCAGGTATTCCGGATGCGCGCCGCTCGTTTCGCTGCGTAGGCCGAGTCGTCGCTGATTGTGGGCGTTCGCCGCCCGGCAGCTACTCTCGGTCATCGCGCGGGTGCGGCGGACCTGGCCGGTTACCTGTGACCAGCGGCTCGGCATTCGGGGGAGTCCGGGTGCGCCAAGTCCCGGATTGTTCCGCGACACCGTCCGGAGGTGCTTCGCTTCGATGACCTATCTCGGCCCGATCGCGGCTCCGCGGGCCGGGCGGCGCGGCCCGCGAAACCGCTCCCCTTGACAACGGGAAAACTCTTGTTCCACAAAGATCCTTGATCGTCCACAGTGGAACGAACTAGTTCGCCGCGCTCGCTTGTCCGAGACGTTTCCCAGGTCGAGGCACTGTTCGGCGACCGAGGTTCCGGGCTTTCAGGCTCTGGACGAGGTGTCCCGGCATGCGGGCACCACCAGACGTGTGATCTGCACCAACGCGCTTGCGTTCAGCCAATGGGATCGGCTTTACTCAAAAGCGTCCATCCCGAGCGACTGAGAGACCTGGCTCGCCGAAGTCGCAGCAACCACCCTCCGCAGGGCAGGTGCTACCGCCAGGACCGATGGAGGCTGTTTTCGATGAAGAGGGTCACCCGCCCGCTCCTGCTGACCCGCCGGCGCGTAGTCGACGAAGGTCGCCGCTCGGTATGTGCGTGTCGACGCTCCATGGTCATCGCCTGATCGTTTTTTCCGCAGTTTCTTGCGCCGTCCACAGTGGACGGTAATTCGATGACGCCTGGCGCGCCCGGAAACGGCGCCGCGCCTCGTTTGCCTGGAGCCCTTTCGTGATCACTGTCGAAAACGTGTCCAAGTCCTTTCCCTTCCACGGAAATCGGGTCGCCGCGCTGCGCGACGTGAGCGTGGACGTCCAAGCCGGTTCGCTGTTCGGGATCGTGGGTCCGTCCGGTTCCGGCAAGTCGACCCTCGCCCGCTGCATCGCGCTGCAGGAGCGGCCCGACCGCGGCGTCGTGCGGCTCGACGGCCTCAACACCGCGACCCTCGACGGCAAGCGGCTGCGGGAGATCCGCCGCCAGCTCGGGGTCGTCGGGACCAAGCCGGAGCTGATCGCCGAGCGCACCATCGCCGGCAACATCGCCAGCCCGCTGGAGCAGCTCGGCGTCGACGGCCCGCAGCGGCGCAGCCGGGTCGGCTCGCTGCTCGACCTCGTCGGACTCACCGCGCGCGCCGCGCAGAAGCCGGAAGAACTCACCGACGGCCAGCTCCGCCGGGTCGCGGTCGCCAAGGCGCTCGCCGCCGGGCCGGCCGTGCTGCTCGCCGACGACCCGACCGCCGGGATCGCCGCCGAGGAGTCCGGCGCGGTGCTCGCCGTGCTCGACCGGGCACGCGCCGAGCTGGGCGTGACGGTCGTCGTCACTACGCCGGACGCGGACGTCGTCCGCCGGGTCTGCGACGACGTCGCGGTGCTCGACAACGGCGCGGTCGTCGAACGCGGCACGGTGCTCGACCTGATCTCGACGCCGGACAGCTGGACCGCGCAGGCGGTGCTGCCCTCGATCGAGACCTCGCGCGCCCAGTCCGCGAAGTACGACCGCGCGGTCGACGTCGTCCTGATCGGTTTCGCGTCGGTGGGCGCCCTGCTGCCCGAGGCGGCCAGCCGCTTCGACGTGGAGCTGGCCACCATCGGCGGCGGCCTCACCCGCATCGGGGACACCCCGATCGCCCGGTTCCGCCTCGGCGTCCGCGGCGAGCGGGCCGACGCCGCGTTGTCCTGGATCTCCGACCGGGGCGCGCACGTGAGCCAGCCGGCTCGCGGACCGCAGAGCGTCGTCGCCGCCTGAGTTCCTTTTCGTCCTAACGGTTTCGAGGGCCGCTCCATTCGGTTGGGGCGGCCCTCGCCGCATCTCCCGGGACGCACCGCCCGATAAACCAGGGCACGCGGTCCAAGTATTAGGACGGCCGTCCGGAAGTTTGTCCATTGTGGTCGTTCCGGCGCAAGATCGCCGCCAGCTCCGGATCCGCGTGTGCCTCGGCGGTCTGCTTCCACCGCGCGACGAGAGCGGCGAACGGCGCCGGGCTGCCGAGGGACTCGGCTCGCTCCAGGGTTTCGGCCAGCTCGCCGACGAACGTGCGCACCTCTTCCGTCGACAGGTAGCGCGCCCATGGGAACGCAGCGGGAAGTGCCTCGGCGGCGAGCGCGGCCGTCTCGGCACTGCGCCGGAACAGTTCCACGAGAAGCGTGACGGTCGTCGAAAACCCGGCCGCCGCCTGCTCGGCGCGCTCGGCGGTGAGCAGGACCAGATCTGTTTTGTCCTTCTCCCGTCGGCGAATCCGGACCGAACGGGTCGGCGAACCTTCGAGCTGCTCCACGACCCGCCGCGGGTGCAGGGACAGCTCGGACAGGTTGACCTCCGGTGCGCGCATAGTTCCAAAGTAGTTCCAAATTCGCCCGATTGGCCAATCCCGGACGACGACCGGGGGAACTTCCGCGGCCGCGTTTTCTCCTGGTGAGCCCTGGCGCGCGACAGCCACGTAGGCTGGACGGGTGCTCGCCGTCGTTCCTCCACCAGTCACCGTCCGGGTCCCGGCCAAGGTCAACCTGCACCTGGCCGTCGGAGACCTGCGGCCGGACGGGTTCCACGAGCTGGTCACCGTCTTCCAGGCGCTTTCGCTCACCGACGAGGTGACCGTCGCGGCCACCGACGAGCCCGGGCTCGAGGTGTACGGCGAGGGGGAGCGCACGGTGCCCACCGACGGCGCGAACCTCGCCTGGCGCGCGGCCCGCGAGCTGGCCGCCTACGCCGGACGGCCGGACGCGGACCAGCCGAAAGTGCGGATCGTGCTGCGCAAGGGCATTCCGGTCGCCGGCGGCATGGCGGGCGGGAGCGCGGACGCGGCGGCGGCGCTGGTCGGGCTGTCGTCGCTGTGGAAGCTCGACGTCACGCGCGACGAGCTGGCCACCATCGCCGGTCGCCTGGGCAGCGACGTCCCCTTCGCGCTCTACGGCGGCACCGCGCTCGGCACCGGCCGCGGCGAGCAGCTCGTGCCGGTGCTCGCGCGGCACACGTTCCACTGGGTACTGGCCTTCGACGAGGAAGGCCTGCCCACGCCCAAGGTCTTCGGCGAACTCGACCGGCTGCGCGCGGACGGCAAACCGCCGCGGATCGGCTCGCACACGCCGGTCGTGGAGGCGCTCGCGTCGGGAGATCCTCGCCAACTCGCCCTGCTGCTCGGCAATGACTTGCAGGCGGCCGCGGTGTCGCTGCGGCCCGGCCTGCGCCGCACGCTGCGTGCCGGGGTGAACGCGGGCGCGCTGGCCGGCTGCGTGTCCGGCTCCGGGCCCACCTGTGCGTTCCTCTGCTCCGACGCGGAAACCGCGGTCGAGGTGGCCGCTGAATTGTCCGGCGCGGGAGTGTGCCGGACGGTGCGGGTCGCGCACGGCCCGGTGCCCGGCGCGCGCGTGGTCGGCGGCGACGACGCCCCGCGCAACGCGCCGCCGCGCGTGCACGCCTGAATCAACAGTCCACAGTGGAAAGGATCCGGATGGCCAACCTGGTCAACCTGGAATCGGTGAGCAAGTCCTACGGCGTGAAGCCGTTGCTGGACAATGTTTCCCTCGGCGTCGCCGAGGGGCAGCGCATCGGCGTCGTCGGGCTCAACGGCGGCGGCAAGACCACGCTGCTCGAAGTCCTTTCCGGACTGAGCGAGCCGGATTCCGGCCGGGTGAGCCAGATGCGCGACCTGCGGATGGCCGTCGTCACCCAGCGCACCGAACTGCCCGCGGGCAGCACGGTCGGCGATGTCGTGCTGCAGCGCTACGGAGCCGAGCACGAATGGGCCGCCGACGCGCGCGTCCGGTCTATTGTGGACGGTCTGGGTATCACCGCGATCGGCCTCGACACCCCGACCGCGAATCTGTCCGGCGGCGAACGCCGTCGCGTCGCGCTGGCCGCCGCGCTGACCGGCGAACTGGACTTGGTGGTGCTCGACGAGCCCACTAACCACCTTGACGTCGAAGGCGTCCGCTGGCTCGCCGACCACCTGCTGGGCCGCCGGGTCGCGGTCGTGGTCGTGACGCACGACCGGTGGTTCCTCGACACCGTCGCGAGCCTCACCTGGGAGGTGGCGAACGGCCGCGTCGAGCAGTACGAAGGCGGTTACGCGGACTGGATTTTCGCCCGTGCCGAGCGGGCCCGCCTCGCCGCGACCGCGGAGGAGAAGCGGCAGAACCTGGCGCGCAAGGAACTGGCGTGGCTGCGGCGCGGTCCGCAGGCGCGTTCCTCGAAGCCGCGCTACCGCGTGGAAGCCGCCGAAGCGCTGATCGCCGACGTGCCGCCGCCGCGCGATTCCGTGGAGCTGATGGCGTTCGCGAAACGCCGGCTCGGGAAAACGGTGCTGGAGCTGGAAGACGTGTCGCTGTCGGTCGGCGATCGCACCCTGCTCGACCACGTGACGTGGCGGATCGGCCCGGGCGACCGGATCGGTCTCGTCGGCGTGAACGGCTCCGGCAAGACCACGCTGCTGAAACTGCTGGGCGGCGACGTCGAATCGTCGACCGGACGGCGCGTGCAAGGCAAGACGGTCGCGCTCGCGCACCTGCGCCAGGAACTCGACGATTTGCCGGCTGATCTTCGCGTGCTGCAAGCGATCGAGCAGGTCTCGGGCCGCGTCGTGTTCGGCAAGCAGGAGATGACCGCGTCGCAGCTCGGCGAGAAACTCGGGTTCCCCGCGGCTCGGCAGTGGACGCCGGTCGGCGACCTGTCCGGCGGCGAACGCCGCCGGCTGCAGCTGTGCCGGTTGCTGATGGCCGAGCCGAACGTGCTGCTGCTGGACGAGCCGACGAACGACCTGGACATCGACACCCTGCAGCAGCTCGAAGACCTCCTCGACGGCTGGCCGGGCACGATGGTGGTGGTCTCGCACGACCGGTACCTGGTCGAGCGGGTCTGCGACGCCACGTACGCGCTCCTCGGCGACGGCAAGGTCACCCACCTGCCCGGCGGAATCGAGGAGTACCTGCAGCGCCGCGCCCGCGCGAAGGAGACCGCGCCGCGTCGCGAGGCACCCCCGGCGGAGAAGACCGAGGCCAAGCGCAGCGCGGCGGAAACCCGTGCGGCGCAAAAGGAATTGGGCCGCTTGGAGCGAAAGCTGGACCAGCTCGCGAAGCGGGAGGAGAAGCTGCACGCCGCCCTGGCGGAGGCGGCTACCGACCCGGAGAAGCTGATCGAGTTGAACACCGAGCTGAAGGCCGTACTGGCGGAGAAGGACGACGTCGAGGCGCAGTGGCTGGAGACGTCCGAACTCGCCGAGTGACTTGTGAGCGGCTACGCCGGTTAGAACCGGCGTAGCCACTCACGAGTTGACCGGCGCGTCCGCAAGCTGTCCGGCTCCGGACATCCGCTGTTCACGCCGCCGCGGGGCGAGCCTGGAAAACCGGACAGTAATCTGACGCACATGAGTCGGTTTGTGGACACACTCGTCGGGAACGCGGCGGACCGGGGACAGCGGCGCGGCATGGTGACCGGCGAGCCCAAGGAGCCGGTGCGCCGGACTTGGGCCCAGGTGCACGACGAAGCGCGCCGGATCGCGGGCGGGCTGGTCAGCGGCGGGTTGAAGCCGGGAAGCGCGGTGGCGGTGCTGGCCGCCGCTCCGGTGCTCATCGCGCCGACCGTGCAGGCGGTGTGGCTCACCGGCGGCAGCGTGACGATGCTGCACCAGCCGACGCCGCGCACCGACCTCGCCGAATGGGCCGAGGACACGGTGAAGGTGCTCGAGATGATCGGGGCCCAGCTGGTCGTGCTCGGCGAGCCGTTCGACCAGCTCGCGCCGGTGCTCGAAGGCAAGGGCATCAGCTACCGGCTGATCTCCGAACTGGCCGGAGCGGAACCGCTGGCCGAGATCGTGCCGACCGCCGAAAGCGACACCGCGCTGTTGCAGCTGACCAGCGGATCCACCGCGGAGCCGAAGGCCGTCCGGATCACCTACGGCAACCTGTACACCAACGTCAAGGCGATGGTCGACCGCGCGGAGTTCGAGTTCGACAGCGACGTGATGGTGTCCTGGCTGCCGACCTTCCACGACATGGGCATGGTCGGCTTCCTGACCGTGCCGATGACCTTCGGCGTCGAACTGATCAAGATCACCCCGGTCGAATTCCTCACCGGGCCGTTGATCTGGCCGGAGCTGATCAGCAAATACGGCGGCACCACGACGGCCGCGCCGAACTTCGCGTACGCCATCGTCGGCAAACGCATGGCGCGGGTCGAGGACGACAACGCCTACGACCTGTCGAAGCTCCGCATCGCGCTCAACGGCGCGGAGCCGATCGACGAGACGGCCGTCGAGACCTTCGTGAACGCCGGGAAGCGGTTCAAGATGCCGCCCGAGTGCGTGTTCCCCGCGTACGGCATGGCAGAGGCGACGCTGGCGGTCTCGTTCGCGCCGCTGTTCACCGGGCTCACGCTGGACGTAGTCGAAGCGGACGCCCTGGAGGCCGAGAACCGCGCGGTGCCGGTGCCCGAAGGCGACCCCCGGCGCGGCACGGACGAGGTGCGTTCGTTCGCCCTGCTCGGCCGCCCGCTGGACGGTCTGGAAGCAGACATCGTCGACGAATCCGGCGCCGTGCTGGGCGAACGCCAGGTCGGCGAGATCCGGCTGCGCGGCGAGGCCGTGACCCCCGGCTACCTGACCGTCGACGGCCCGCTGGACACCCAGGACGCGGACGGCTGGATGAAGACCGGAGACCTGGGCTACCTGGTCGACGGCCAGATCGTGATCTGCGGCCGGCGCAAGGACGTCATCATCATGGGCGGCCGCAACCTGTACCCGACCGACATCGAACGCGCCGCCGGCTCGGTCGAGGGGGTCCGGGCAGGCAACGCGGTCGCCGTCCGCCTGGACGCGGGCAGCCGCCGCGAGCGCTTCGCCGTGGTCGTGGAATCCAAACTGGCCGGTGCCGCTGCCGAGGAAAACCGCCTGGCCAAGGAAATCGCCGCCCGCGTCCGAGACGCAGTGGACATGCGCCCCTTCGCCGTCGTGGTCCTCCCCGCCGGAAGCCTGCCGAAAACCCCTTCCGGCAAGGTCAAGCGCGCAGCGACCGCAGTGCAGTACGCGGACAAGATCGCGAAAAACGCGGAAGCCTAACCCTCGGCAAGACCGCACCACTGCATCCGGGCCGACCAAGCAGCCAGATCCGGCCCTGCCCCCGATACGAAGCCGAAAACGCGGTCGGAGGGTGCTTGCCAAGGCATCTTTCCCGCCTCGACAAGCACCCTCCGACCGTCGTCACAATCAGCTTCGGGGTGCCCCACGCCTCGACCGGCACGAGCCGTCGGGCACAGGCATTACCTCCCCGACACCCCCTCCACCGGTGCCTCGGCGACCACCGGCCAAGAAGTCCCTCCCGCGGCAGCCTCGCCGGGATCCCGGCTCCCCGGAATCATCGGAGCCCTCCTCCCGGACCTCTCGGCCAGCTGCGTCTCCACCTCGTCGAGAAACTCGTCGACCTCGCGCTCGTCGTATCCGCGCTTGCCGATCAACGGCTTGGAGAACAGCACGTGGTGGACCTCGGCCGCGGTGAGATCGTCCTCGTCGGCGAGCGTTTTCGCGATCCGCCGCACGAAGTCGTCGACCTCGTGCTTGGCGTAGCCGCGGCGGCCGATCGGGGCGTTACCGAAAGCGACCTCAGCGAGATCCTCGGCGGTAAACGGCATGGATCATTCTCCGATTCAGGGTCGGGGTGGTGCGAACTCCTGAGCTCCGTCCTAACTGGTCCCAGCCACCCCGGGAAGCCCGCGCCCGTCCGGAAGACTCGATCAGGGCCCCAGAAGCCGCCCATCGAGTGAGAAATCCATCACGCACCGCCACTGCGCCTCACCCACAGGCACCACGTGCGGAAATGGGCCGTTAAGGCCTCATCCGGGGGAAATCAGGCAAAGCGGGTCAAGCGGCGTGAAACGCGTTCTGCGCCGCGGCCAGCCCGCGCGAAATCAGCGCCTCGGTGGCGTCCGCGCACCGGTCGATCTCGAACGGGAGCTCCTTGCGCTCGACCGTCGAGAAGTCCTTCAGCACGAAATCCGCCGGGTCCTGCCGTCCCGGCGGCCGCCCGATGCCGAACCGCACGCGGTAGTAGTCGCGCGTGCCGAGCGATTTGGTGATGGACCGCAGTCCGTTGTGGCCGTTGTCGCCGCCGCCGAGCTTGAGCTTCAGCGCGCCGAAATCGACGTCCAGCTCGTCGTGCACCACCACGACGCCGGACGGCGGGACCTTGAAGAACCGGGCGGCGCCGACGACCGGCCCGCCGGAGAGGTTCATGTACGACCGCGGCTTCACCAGCACCACGCGGGCACCGGCCAGCCTGCCCTCGAGCACCTCGGCCCCGCTGCGGTGGGCCTTGAACTTCCCGCCGATCCGGCCGGCCAGCTCGTCCAGCACCATGAACCCGACGTTGTGCCGGTTCCCGGCGTACTGGGGCCCGGGATTGCCAAGGCCGGCGAGCAGAATCAGCTCGCCGGCCCCGGGCAGGTCTTCACTCACGGAAGCGAGTTTATTCGGCTTCCTCGGCTTCGGCTTCTTCGGCTTCGGCGTCTTCGTCAGCGGCGCCGCGCGGGGCCTCGTTGACGGCGACGACCAGCGCCTCGGCGTCGGTGACCAGCTCGGCGCCCGCGGGCAGGGCGACCTGGCCCGCGGTGATCTGGGTGCCGGCCTCGATGCCCTCGACGGAGACCTCGAACTGCTCGGGGATGTGCAGCGCCTCGACCTCGACCTGGATCGTGTCGAGGTCCTGGGCGACCAGGGTGCCCGGGCCGGGGGTGCCGGAGACGACGATCGGGACGTCGACGGTGACCTTCTCGCCGCGCTTGACGACCAGCAGGTCGACGTGCTCGATGTAGTTCTTGAGCGGGTGGACCACGATGGTCTTGGTCAGCGCCAGCTCGCTGGAGCCTTCCAGATCGAGCGTGATGACGGCGTTGGAGCCGTTCTCGCGGACGACGCGGGCGAACTCGATGGCCGGCAGCGCGAAGTGCCGCGGGTCCGAGCCGTGCCCGTAGAGCACCGCGGGGATTTTGCCGGCGCGACGGGTGCGGCGGGCGGCACCCTTTCCGAACTCGGTGCGCGGTTCGACGGAAAGACGTACCTCGGACACGGTGTAGCACTCCTTCAATCACACGACGTGCGGCAGGGGGCGGCGGGATCGTCGATCTCTGCTCGGGGGCGGTTGTGCACGGCGGCGAGGTTGCGGGCGTGAGCAGACCACGGGGCTTCTCGAGCCGCCGCGTCGATCACGCCGGGCACCTACAGGCGCACCCGCCTCGCCGAGACAACCCGAGAAGTGTAAACCAGCCGGTCCGCGCGGACGCGCACCGGGTAGGGCCAGCCTCCCCCGGGCGGGTGGGTGACGACACAATTCCCGTCCCGCCCGCCGATCTGACGAGGGTGGCATGATTTCCGCGGAAAGAGGGGCGGCCGACATGCGGGCTCGATGGACTGCGACAGCACTGGTGCTGCTTGGTGGGCTTCTCGCGGGCTGCCAGGTCGCGGTGACCGGCACGGCGGGACTGTCCGATGCCGACCGCCAGCTGGCTACGCAGCGTGCACAGCAGCAGACGGCGGTCGACGCCGCGCTGCAGGCGCTGGAGCAAGCACCGGCGCTGCAATACGACGCGACGCAGAAGGACGGTGCCGGCAACCCGGCGACGCTGACGTACCGCGTCGCGCGCGACGGGAACGGCTTCGGCACGCTGCCGCTGGAAGGCAAACCGGTGCGGATCACCGAACCGGACGGGCAGTTGTACCTCGCGGCCGACGCGGACTACTGGAAGTCGCACGGGCTGGAGGAGAACAGCACCCAGTTCGGCAGCGGATGGGTGCACACCGTCGGAAGCGAACTGCCGGTCGACCCGGCGGCGCGGATGGCTCCGCCGAAGCTCGCCGCCGAACTGCGCAAGGCGCTCGGCGGACTCGGTTCCGGGGCGCCGCGGACGCAGAAGCTCCCGGACGGCACGGAGGTGTACGACCTCGGCGGCGCGCTGCAGGTGACCACTGCCGAACCGCATCGGGTCACCGGATTCGCGCCCGCGCTGCTCGATCCGCGCGGCGGCCCGAAGCTGGGCGCGGCGTTCCGGGTCCGGCCGCTGGGCGCTGCCGAGATCAAGCAGTTCCACACCGATTTCGACGCCGCGGTCGACGCGCTCGGCCAGCCGTTCGACGGTCTCGCGCAGGCGAGTGTGACGGTGCTCAACGACAAACTCGACTGCCAGGACTACGTCGGGTCCTGCAAGACCACAGTGGACGTTTCCAACAGCGTGGTCGGGAATCAGCCGGGTTCGAAACCGAACGTGCACATCAAGCTTTCGGTGGAGATCAGCGCGGACACGCTCGGCTCGCAAAGCTGTGCGACGGAGGGCGACGCCGCCGCGGACGCGACCATCACGATGTCCTGCTCGGTCAAATTCACCCTGCCGAATCGCACCGCGAGCTACCAGGTGCTGGCCAAGCCGACGGCGGTCGCTGAGGTGCGTTCGCCGGTCGACGCGAACGCGGTGAAGGCCAAGCTGGCCGCCGCTTTCGCCGCGCTCGGCGGCTGACCTGCACGCTCACCTCGGGGTGCGTTGCTTCCGTTGAAGTAGCCGAAGATCCGTCCCTACCATCGGCGGCATCGATACGGACTTCTTTTCGAGGAGCGGCACATGAGCAAGCTGGTGGTGTTCGGCGCGACGGGATTCGCCGGCGGCCGGATCACCGAAGAGGCGCTGCGGCGCGGGCACTCCGTGGTCGGGGTCGCGCGCAAGGCCGAGGGGCTGCCGTCGGAGGTCGAAGCGCGGTCGGGGTCGATGCACGACGCGGAATTCGTCGCGTCGGTCGCCAAGGGCGCGGACGTGCTCGTGGTCGCGACGCCGGGCCGCGCGGACGACCAGGGCCGCCGCCTGGTGGACGCGCTGCCGACGCTGGTGGAAGCGGCCCGCGCGAACGGTGCGCGGCTGGCGATCGTCGGCGGCGCGGGCTCGCTGCGGGTCAGCGAGGACGGGCCGCGCCTGATCGACACTCCGGAGTTCCCGGAGGAGTACAAGCCGGAGGCGGGCAGCCACGTCCTGGTCCTGGAGGCGCTGCGCGAGCTGCCGGACGACGTCGACTGGTTCTACGTCAGCCCGGCGGCCGAGTTCGGTTCCTGGATCCCCGGCGAGCGCACCGGAAAGTTCCGCCTCGGCGGCGAGGTGCTGGTCAGCGACGCCGACGGCCGATCGCACATCAGCGGCGCGGACCTGGCGATCGCGTTCCTGGACGAGATCGAGGAGCCGAAGAACTCGCGCGCCCGGTTCACGCTGGCGTACTGAGCGCTTGACCCGGTGGCGCCCTCTCGCGGCACCACCGGGTGACAGGCGGGTCAGCCGGGAGATCCGGCGGTGCACGCGAATTTCGTGGCGTGGGCCGGGTCGAGGGCGTTGGTGACCAGGTTCCAGACGTTGAGGTCGTAGGCCTCGCCGATGTGCCCGACGGGGTCGAACGGGCAGGTGTCCTGGACGTATTCGTTCGTGACTCCCGGCTCGCGCACGAAAGACGTTTCGGTCGGCGTGACCAGTTCGTCGAATCGGGACGTGAGCACGGTGTAGTGCACACCCGGCTGCGCGATGGGACCGTTCGTGAGTGTCTGGACCGCGCTGCCGTCGGTGATCAGGTTGTCGCAAGCCGGGCAGCCGAACGCGGTGAGCGCCTTGCCGACTTCGTCGCGCGCTCCCAGGAGATACGCCAGTTTCGTCAGGCCGGCGAAGGTGGTGCCGTGCGTGGGCGGCGCGATGGCGACGACGGAGCCGATCCGGTCGGCGATGCCTTGCGTTTTCGTGACGTACAGGGTCTGGAAGCCGCCCTCGGAGTGGCCGACCAGATCCACTTGCGCCGCACCGGTTTCCGCCAGTACTTCGCCGATGAACTGCTTGATTTCCGTTGCGGAGTCGGCGATCGGGCGCAGTCCGCCGACGAACGGGAATTGCGGATAAGCGCCGTAGGTCCGGCTGAACGTGCAGTAGCCCTTGGCGGCGACGTGGTCCTGCAGGTAGTTCAAGTCCTCGTCGGACGTCGCGCCGAGCCCGTGCAGGAACACCACCGGACGCGGATGCGCGGAACTCGGCCGGCACGCCGGTTCGTTGACGCCGCCGGTCGGGGCGGCTGCTGCGGGGGCGGCGAACGCGGCGGTCAGCAATGCCGCGGCGGCCAGGACGATGCGCAACCTCATCGGAGCGGTCCTTCCCTGTCGTCCTTGACAGTGGATACCCGTGGGTATTGGATACCTGAAGGTATTGAGCGGGCTGACGCCGTGTCAACCCCCGGACGAGGGAGCAGCCGATGACCGGCCGGACGCGGCCGACGCGGGCGGAGACCCGGCGGCGCATCCTCGACGCGGCCTTCGCGGTGTTCGGGGAACAGGGCATCGCCGCGACGAAACTGACCGAGGTGGCCGCGGCGGCCGGGTTGACGAAAGGCGCGGTCTACTCGAGCTTCGCGTCGAAAGACGAGCTGGTGCTGGCGTTGATGGAAGAGCACGCCGCGCACCGGCTCGAGGCGAGCTTGGCGAGTTTCGCCGAAGCGGACGACGGCGGGGCTGGGCTGGCGAACGTCGCCGCGGTGCTGAGGTACGAAATGCGCGCCGACGCGGTGTGGCACCGGCTGCTGGCCGAATTTTTCGCGATGGCACACCACGACGACCGGCGGCGCGACGCACTGCGCCGACGCCGCCGGGAAGTTCGCGACACGATCGCGCGGGCCTTGAACCGGCTCGCCGAGGGATTGGACCTCGAACTTCCTTTGCCCGCCGAGGAATTCGCCGTCGTGCTGCTCGCGTTGAGCAACGGTCTGGCCGTGGAAGCCGACATCGACGACGAAGCGGTGCCAGACGGCCTTCTCGGCCGAGTGCTCACGCTCATCGCCGGGGACGCCGTCGCGAAGGTGCAGGCGGCGGCTAGCGACCCCGCAGTTCAGCCACCACCGGAGCGAAAGTCTCCATCATCCCCTCGAAAACGGTGAAGTAGGAGAAGCCGTACCGCTCGCGCTGCGCGATCAGCTGCTGCACCATTTCGTCCACTGTGCCGAACAGCAGTTGCGGTGCGCGCAGCAGCTCATCGACGTTCGCCGCGCTGCGTTCCTCGGTCTCGGCGTGCCATTCCTCGGCCGCCTGACGACGGTTGTCGGCGACCACGACGCGCTGGATCAGCATGTTGTACGCGATCTCGCGATCCCCAGCCAGGGAACGGAAATACGCGACGCGCTCGTCCATCGCCGCGTCGTTGTCGAGCACGAACGTGCCTGGCGGACGGTCGCGGTCCTGGCGAAGACCGGCGAAGCCGACGATGTCCGCCTGTTCCGCGGCGAGCTTCAGCACGCCGTCGCTGTTGCCCGCGATCAGCAGCTTCGGCAGGCCGCCTTCGTCCTTGAGCCGCGTACGTAATTCGTCGAGGCCTTCAGCGAGGTAGGCGATCCGGTCGGCGGCTTTGCGCCACGGCAGGCCGGCGTCGTCGAACTCGTGCTTCATGTGGCCCGAGCCGAGGCCGAGTTCGAAGCGGCCTCCAGTGAGTTTGTTGGTAGTCGCGACATCGCGGGCGAAGAGCGCCAGGTTGTAGAAGGGCACATTGGACACCAACGTGCCGACCCGCACTCGCTCGGTCACCGCCGCGGCGGCCGTGAGCGCGGGAAACGGCGACAGCCGCTCCGGCCCGAGGTGGTCCGGCACAGTCAGGTGATCGTATCCGAGCTCCTCGGCCCGACGGCATTTTTCGGTCCACTCAGTGCCATTGGCGGCGAGCCGCAGGCTGACGCCGAATTCGAAGTTCCCCATGGCTTGGACGCTAGCCAGTCCCGGACGGGTGACGCACCAGTTTTCGCCCCCGGCGGAACCCGGTTTTGTCGTACCCCGTCGTTAGCTTCGGGGGCATGGTGTTGTCGAAGGAAGAACGGGAACAGTTTCTGGCCGAACCGCACATCGGCGCGCTCTCGGTGGTCGAGCGCCCGGACCGCGCGCCGCTCACGGTGCCGATCTGGTACCAGTACACGCCGGGCGGCGAGCTGTGGGTGAGCACCCCGCCGGAATCGCGCAAGGCGAAGGCGATCGAGGCGGCTGGGCGGTTCAGCCTGATGGTGCAACGGGTCGAGCCGACGGTGCGGTATGTGTCCGTGGAGGGGCCGGTGGTGCGGACCCGGCCGGGCAGTGACGAGCTGACGTGGGAGATGGCTTCGCGATACCTGCCTGCCGACGAGGTGGCGGGGTATGTGGAGTTCGAGCGGACGCAGCTCGGGCCGCACATGGCGATCCACATGCGGCCGGAGAGGTGGTTGTCCTCGGATATGGGCGCGGTGTGAGGAAGCGTGCTGGGTGACTGGCACGGGTGAGCCGTTGGCGCGGTGGTGTGCCGGAGGTGGCTGGGCCTGGCGCGGTGGTCGGCGCCCGCAGCGACGGTGTTGAGCGATGTGGCGATTAGGCAGGAGGTGGTGTTTGGAGCATTTGTGGTGTCGTCGAGGAAGGCTTGGTCAGGTCCTCGGGGGTGCCGCTGAAATGAGGTGTCGCGGCCGGAATCGGCGCGACTTCCTGGGCTTGGCCGACCCGCCGGGCCCGAACGTACCGCGGCGTTCGCGCGTTGCTCTCGGTTGACTGGAATGGTGCCGGGCTCGGGACGGCCTCGGGTGTCGGCACGGCGCCGGGCGTCGACAGCGCGCTGGGTCTCGTCATGGCCCCGGGCCTCGACACCGCACCTGGCGTCGGTACCGCGCTCGGCCCCGTCATGGCACCGGGCGTCAGCGCCGCGCTGGGTGTCGGCACCGCGCTGGGCCTCGTCATCGCACTGGGCGTCGACGCGGCGCCGGTCCTCGTCACAGCACTGGGCGTCGAGACCGCACCAGGTGTTGGCACCGCGCTGGGCGTCGTCATGGCACTGGGCCTCGGCACAGCACTGGGCCCTGACACCGCACCGGGCCCCGACACCGCACCGTGCGTCGATACCGCGCTGGGCCTCGACATGACACCGGGCCCCTGGCGTTTCCGCCAAGGGCCCGGGTGACACGCTCCAATCAGGCGGAAGCAGTCCGCGTCACGCGTTGCCGTCGAACAGCGAGGTGACCGAGCCGTCCTCGAACACCTGCTGGATGGCCTCCGCGAGCATCGGCGCGATGGACAGCACCGTCAGGCCGGGGAAGCGCTTCTCCTCCGGGATCGGCAGCGAGTTCGTCACGATGACCTCGCGGGCCTTGCACTGCGAGAGCCGCTCGGTGGCCGGGTCGGAGAGGATGCCGTGCGTGGTCGCGATGACCACGTCCGCGGCACCCTCCTCGAGCAGGGCCTCGGTGGCCTTCACGATCGTGCCGCCGGTGTCGATCATGTCGTCGATCAGCACGCAGAGCTTGCCCTCGACCTTGCCGACCACGCGGTTGGCCACGGCCTGGTTCGGCTTGTCCGGGTCGCGGGTCTTGTGGATGAACGCGATCGGCCGGTCGCCGAGCTGCTGCGCCCACTTCTCGGCCAGCCGCACGCGGCCCGAGTCCGGGGAGACGACCGTGATGTCCGCGTCGCCGTAGGTCTCCTTGATGTGGTCGGCGAGCACCGTCTGCGCCATCAGGTGGTCGACCGGGCCGTCGAAGAAGCCCTGGATCTGCGCGGTGTGCAGGTCGACCGTCATGATCCGGTCCGCGCCCGCGGTCTTGAACAGGTCCGCGATGAGCCGCGCCGAGATCGGCTCGCGGCCCTTGTGCTTCTTGTCCTGGCGCGCGTACGGGTAGAACGGCATGACCACGGTGATCCGCTTGGCGCTCGCGCGCTTGAGCGCGTCCACCATGATCAGCTGCTCCATCACGTACTCGTTGATGGGCGTGGTGTGCGCCTGGATCACAAACGCGTCGGTACCGCGCACCGACTCCTCGAACCGCACGAACAGCTCGCCGTTGGCGAACGTGTGCGCGGTCTGCGGGGTGATCGTCACGTTGAGGTGCTTGGCGACCTCTTCCGCGAGCTCGTGGTGCGCACGGCCGGAGAAGAGCATCAGATTCTTCTTCGGCGTACCTGACTTCGGACTCATGCTGGCGACTCCCCGTCGGTTCCTGCTGCTGACTCGGACACAACGGTGTCCTGCTGCTGGGCGGCGAGAGCAGCTTCCGCTGCCTCCGCCGCGGGCGTACCCGGCCTGCGCCGGACCGCCCAGCCTTCGATGGTGCGCTGCGGGCCGGCCGACAGCGCCAAGGAGCCAGGCGGAACGTCGTCGCGGATCACCGCACCGGCTCCACTGTAAGCGCCGTCCCCGATTCGCACCGGCGCGACCAGCGTGTTGTCCGCCCCAAGCCGGACATGCGACCCGACGACGGTCTGGTGCTTGCTCACCCCGTCGTAGTTCACGAAGACACTGGAACAGCCGATGTTGCTGTGCTCGCCGACGATCGCGTCGCCCACATACGTGAGATGCGGCACCTTCGTCCCGGTGCCGATTTGCGCGTTCTTCGTCTCCACGAACGCGCCCAGCTTGCCCTTCGCGCCGAGCTTCGTGCCCGGCCGCAGGTACGTGTACGGACCGACGTTGACGCCGTCGCCCAGCTCAGAGCCCGAGCCGTGCACGCGGACGACCGAGGCGCCGGCCCCGATCCGCACGTCGGTCAGCGTGGTGTCCGGGCCCACCACGGAGCCCTCGCCGACCGAAGTCTTGCCCTTGAGCTGGGTGTTCGGCTCGATCAGCACGTCACGGGAGAGCGTGACGTCCGCCTCGATCCACGTGGTGTCCGGGTCGGTGACCGTGACGCCTTCGCGCTGCCAGCGGCGCACGATGCGGCGGTTGTACTCGGCGCCGAGCGCCGAAAGCTGCACCCGGTCGTTCACGCCCTCGGTGACCCACGGATCGTCGGCCACCAGCGCGCCGACGCCCTTGCCGTCCTCGCGCGCGATGCCGAGGACGTCGGTGAGGTAAAGCTCACCCTGCGCGTTGTCCGTGGACAGCCGGGACAGGCCGTCGATCAGCACGGACGCGTCGAAGGCGTAGACGCCGGAGTTGATTTCGGTAATCGCCCGCTGCTCCGGCGTCGCGTCCTTGTGCTCGACGATCGCGCTGACCGAACCGTCGGCGCCGCGCACGATGCGGCCGTACCCGGTCGGGTCGGCGACCTCGGCGGTGAGCACGGTGACCGCGTTGCCTGCCTTGGCGTGCTCGGCCCGCAGCGCTTCGAGGGTTTCGGTGTCCAGCAGCGGAACGTCGCCGTAGGTGACGACCACGGTGCCGGTGAGGTCTTGCGGCAGCTGCGCCAGCGCGCACGAAACGGCGTGCCCAGTGCCCTTCTGCTCTTCCTGCACGGCGGTGGCGACCTCGCGGCCGAGCGCCTGCCCGACCCGGTCGAGCTCCGCGCGCACGGCGTCGCGGCCGTGTCCGATCACGACCACCAGATGCTGCGGCGCGAGGCCGGCGGCGGCGCGCACAGCGTGTTCCACCAGCGGCCTTCCGGCGATCGGGTGCAACACCTTAGGGGTGGAGGAACGCATGCGGGTGCCCTCACCCGCAGCGAGGATCAGCGTGCTCAGCGGGCCGCTCACGAGTCTCCCAACGATTCACCGGTGCGTTGACGAGCACCAACGATCCTACGTGGGGTCCTCAGCGCTCCACGCGGGGTCGGTCGGAGCGGTTTCCCCAGGCCAGCCGCCCGCGCCGTCGCCGGCCATCGAGTTGGCCGACGCGACCTGGTTGCCGCCGCCGCGTTTCGCTTCGTACATCGCCGCATCCGCGCGCGCGAGCACCTGTTCGGCCCGCTCCTGCGGACGCAGCGACACGAGACCGATGGACAGCGTCACCCCGTGCGAAAGGTGGTGCGGCAGCGTCGCGACGGACTTGGCCGCGCGGCCGAGCGCCATCTTCGCCGCCGACGCCGGCGCGCCGGGCAGCAGTACGACGAACTCGTCGCCGCCGTAGCGGGCCACGACGTCGTCGCCGCGCAGAGCGTCGCGCAGAGTGCTTGCGACAACACGCAAAACGTTGTCGCCCTCGGCGTGCGACTGCTTGTCGTTGACGCCCTTGAACCCGTCGAGGTCGACCAGCGCGACCGCGAGCGGCTGCGCGTCCGCGGACGAAGCCAGCGAGCGCAGCCGTTCGTCGAGCGCGCGGCGGTTCGGCAGGCCGGTGAGCGGATCCTGCAGCGCCTGCTGGGTGATCGCGCCGTGCTCGGCGGAAAGCCGTTCATGCTCGCGACGCGCGTTCAGCGTGGCGATCTGCGATTCGCGCAGCGCCCACATTTCGGTTTCCAGCGCGGTCGCGTAGTCGATCAGCGACTGGCTCGCGGCCTCCGGATCGAGCCGGGCGAGCTCGCGGGAAAGGGTGAGCCGCATCGACGGCTGCGAGACGTCCTTGGCCAGCACCTCGCGGGACTCGCGCAGCACCCGCAGCGCGTCGTCGCGGCGGCCGGCCTGGTCGAGGCAGCGGGCCAGCGCGATCGCGACCAGTTCCTGCTCGTGCGGATAGTGGTGGCCGAGATGCATGCTCTGCAGCCGCTCGACGTGCTCGGCGGACGGGTTGTGCAGCGCGAGCGCCGCGGCCAGCACGCCGACCTGGTCGACCGCGGCCACCCCGATCTTGCGCGGGAACAGCGATTCGGCGAACGGGCCCTCCGCGGCCACCGCCATCGACGCGGCGGTGCGGAACTTCTCCGCGGATTCGTCGTACTGCTCGATCCGCTCGAGCCGCAGGCCCCAGCCGAGCAGCATCTTGACCCGGTTCATCAGCTGCAGGGTGATTTCGTGCGGGCTCGCGCTTTCCCGGATCGCCTGGTGCGCGCGGCCGATCACCTCTTCGGCGGCCTCGTAGACGCCGAGCTGGTTGAGCACTATCCAGCAGTCGATGAGCGCCATCGACTGCATGCGGTTCCAGTTGCGGACGCCGACCTGGCGGTCCGGGATCGTGGAATCGTCGAGGATCGCGAGCGCGCGGGCGATCTCGGTGAGCGCGGCGTCCTCCTGCGCGGCGAGCACGAGCCGGCGTCCGCGCAGCGCGTGCGCGTCCGCGCGCAGCAGCGACAGGCCGTGCCGCCGGGTGTGCGCGAGCATCTCGTCGAGCCGGGGTTCGGCCTCGGCGGCGAGACCGCGGGTGACGAGCCGGGCGAAGGCGGAGGCGCGCAGCAGCTGGGCGACGAGCGTGGGTTCACCCCGGCGGAGGGTTTCTTCGAGCAGCTCGTCCATGATCTTGACGATCTCGAGCTGGTTCTCGTGTTCCTGGCGCTGAACGGCCGCGATGAGCTCCCGCGCGCGCCCCACCAGCCACGCGTCCGACATTTCGACCAGGGTCGGGCGACGGGCGCCCGCGGGGTCGCTCGGTTCCTCGCTCAGCCGCCCCCACTCCCATCGCCCTCGCCGGATGTGCAGCTCCGCCGCCAGGATTCGAACCTGAACTGTCAGAACCAAAATCTGAAGTGCTGCCGATTACACTACGGCGGATCGGTCCAGGTCAGGATAGCGATGATCGAGGACGGGGGCGCCAGGAGGGGGAGGCGTGCGCCACAGCGCCGCCCCGGGCACCGGGCAATCGGACTTTTCGGGCCTCCACAGCGCCGGAAACCTCCTGTACCGTAACTTACGACACCGTAGGTAAGGGCACCCTTCGCAAGGGGTTGTGAGAGGAAAGAAGTGAGCGCATGACGGCCACCCTCGACCGTTCTCAGTCAGCGGGAGACCCGCCGAAGGGCCCCAAGCCGATCATCGAAGGGCAGCGGTCGATCGGGGTCCAGCTGTCGGTGTATTTCGGGGTGCTGCTGCCGATCGTGGCGTTGCTGGTCGCGGTTCCGTTCGCCTGGGGCTGGGGGCTGACCTGGCTGGACGTCGCGCTGTTCGTCGTGTTCTACGGGATCAGCGGCCTCGGCATCACAGTCGCCTACCACCGGCACTTCACCCACGGTTCGTTCAAGGCGAAGCCGTGGCTGCGGGTCGTGATGGCGATCTCGGGCAGCATCGCGTTGCAGGGGCCGGTGATCACCTGGGTGGCCGACCACCGGCGCCACCACGCGTTCTCCGACCGCGACGGCGACCCGCACTCGCCGTGGGCGTACGGCACCTCTCCGCTGGCCATCGCCAAGGGTTTCTGGCACGCGCACATGGGCTGGCTCTTCGAGCGCGACAAGAGCAACCAGGGCCGGTTCGCGCCGGATCTGGTGAAGGACAAGGCGATCAGCAAGGTCGACGACCTCTTCTGGCTGTGGTCGCTGGTGAGCCTGTTCGGCCCGGCGCTGCTGGGCGGCCTGATCTCGTGGTCGCTCTGGGGCGCGGTGACCGCGTTCTTCTGGGCCGGCCTGGTCCGGATCTGCGTGCTGCACCATGTGACCTGGTCGGTCAACTCGATCTGCCACATGATCGGCGAGCGCCCGTTCGCCGCCCGCGACCGTTCGGCGAACTTCTGGCCGCTGGCGATCTTCTCCTTCGGCGAGTCCTGGCACAACCTGCACCACGCCGACCCGACCTCGGCCCGGCACGGCGTGAAGCGCGGCCAGATCGACATGTCGGCGCGGCTGATCTGGATCTTCGAGAAGTTCGGCTGGGTGCACGACGTGCGGTGGCCGACCCCGCAGCGGCTGGCCCGGATCGCGGCCCAGGCCAAGTAGTTTCCCTTGGCCGGGCTTGGTTTTCCCGGCCCGCTTCTTCCCGGCGAACCCCGTCTCCCGGCGGGGTTCGTTCGTTTCCGGGCCAGGCGGACCGGCGGCTCCTGAAGCCCGCCGGACCCAAGCCCGCTACCCTGCTGCGAATGGCGGGGAGACGACGGGCGAAGCGAGAAGCAGCGGTCACCGGCGCGCGGCCGGCCGAACCGGTCGCCCGGGTGCGCATGACGGGCACCGAGCGCAGGCAGCAGTTGCTGAACGTGGCGCGTGCTCTGTTCGCCGAGAAGGGTTTCGACGGCACCTCGGTGGAGGAGATCGCCGCGCGGGCGAACGTGTCCAAACCGGTGGTTTACGAGCACTTCGGCGGCAAGGAAGGCATTTACGCCGTCGTCGTCGACCGCGAGACGCAGCTGCTGCTCGACCGGATGGTCTCGACGCTCCACGGCGGACACCCGCGGGTCATGCTGGAACAGGCGGCCGTCGCGTTGCTGAGCTACGTCGAGGATTCCCACGACGGCTTCCGCATTCTCGTCCGCGATTCGCCGGTCGCCAGTTCGACCGGCACCTTCTCGACCGTCCTCAACGACATCGCCAGCCAGGTCGAGCACATCCTCGCGCAGCAGTTCGCCGCGCGCGGGTACGAGGAGAAGCTGTCCGCGCTCTACGCACAGGCGCTGGTCGGCATGGTGGCCTTGACCGGCCAGTGGTGGCTGGACGCGCGCAAGCCGAAGCGGGACGAGGTCGCCGCGCATCTGGTGAATCTCGCGTGGAACGGGTTGTCCCACTTGGAAAACAAGCCCCGGCTGCTCGGCTGAGGCTTCAGCTGCCGGACGGCGCGTTGCTCAGATCCACGACGCAGAACAGGTTGTCGTCCGGATCGGCGAGGACGACGAAGTCCGGTTCGGGCGGGTAAAGCTCCCAGTCGACCCTTCGGGCACCGAGGCCGACGAGCCGTTCCACCTCGGCACGCTGCTCGTCAGCGGTGTCGGTGTAGAGGTCCAGGTGCAGCCGCGGCCTCGGCTCGGCGGGCGATTCGCTGCGCATCAGGCCGAGTGCGTGCGCGCCGTCGGGCTGGGCCAGCGTCCGCCAGGTCGGGCTCGCCCATTCCGGGTCTTCGACGAGTCCGAGCGCCTCGGACCAGAACCGCATCGCGCGGTCGATGTCAGCGACGCCGAGCACCGTGATCCCCAGTCGCAGCATCAGGCCAGTTTTCCTTGTGCGTGCAGGTCGTCGAGGATCAGCTGGACCGTCGCGGACACCCGGTCGCGATCGGCGTGGGCGAGCCAGCCGAACGATTCGATCTCGCTGCTCGGCTTCAATTCGCCGGTGTAGTCCGCGGTGTAGCAGGTCATCCGCACCACCACGCCTTCTGCTTTGCCGTGCGCCTGCGCTTCCCAGGTGCCGGCCAGCTGCGCGGAAGCCGGGTCCAGCGTCACGCTCAGTTCCTCGGCGATCTCGCGGACCAGCGTCTCGACGTCCGACTCGCCTTCTTCGCGTTTCCCGCCGGGCAGGTACCAGGTGTCCTTGCCTGCCGAGCGCGCGGCGAGCAGCTTGCCGTCGACCAGGTGCAGCCAGGCGACTTTGTCGATGGGGGACATGCCGGCCACCCTACCTGCGCGCTCGGCGGTCCAGGTCCGCGAGCAGGATGCGCAGGAGGTCGGCGAGTTGCTCGCGCTGCGCCGGGGTCAGCGCGGACACCAGGGTTTCCTCGTGCTCCAGCAGGTCTCCGACGGTCCGCTCGATCAGTGCGTGCCCGGCCTCGGTCAGCTCGACGTACACCGCGCGACGGTCCGAAGTGGACTTGACCCGGCGGACGTGCCCGTCGCGTTCGGCGCGGGCGGTCTGCTGGGAGATCGCGCCGGGGCTCACCCGGCAGCGTTTCGCGAGTTCGCCCGCGCTGAGCCGGTACGGCGGCCCGGCCCGGCGCAGCGTGCTGAGCAGGGTGCGGGTCGAGGCGTCCATGCCGAGTTCGAGCATGGTCGCGCGCCGGTCGTCCTCCAGCAGTTTCGCGATGTGCCAGATCCGCGTGATCACGCCGATGGACGACACCGGCGTGCCCGGCCGCTCCCGCAGCCACGCCCGCTGAATCTCGTCCACCTCGTCGCTTGACGGGTTTTCCCCGCTGTCGGTACCGTCGTCCACGGGAGTTACTTTAGCAATAAAGGATGTGCGGATGAATCGGGAAGCAGTGGTGACCGGGGGCGGTACCGGAATCGGGTACGCGATCGCCGCGGCGCTGGTCCGGGCCGGTGACCGGGTGACGATCACCGGCCGCCGCGAGGACGTGCTCACCGAGGCGGCGACGCTGCTGGGCGCGCGGGCGGTGTGCTTCGACGCGAGTGATCCGGAAGCCGTCGAGGCCGCGCGGGACCAGCTGCCCGAGCGGGTCGACGTGCTGGTGAACAACGCTGGGGGCAACACCGATTTCCTGCGTGCGGACAACGGAGGCCTGAAAGCGCTCGACGCTGCCTGGACGGCCAACATCCGGGCGAATCTGTTCAGTGCCGCGTTCGTGACGACGGCGCTCAAGGAGCGGCTGGCCGACAACGGCCGCATCGTCACCATCGGCTCGATCGCCGGGCACACCGGTGCGGAATCGTATGGCTGGGCGAAAGCCGCGGTGGAAGTGTGGAATACCGAAACCGCGCGGCAATTCGGACCGCGGGGGATCACCGCGAACATCGTCGCGCCGGGGCTGATCGTGGACACCGAATTCTTCCGCGGGAAACTGTCGGCCGAACGGCAGGAGCGGCTGATCGAGAACACGATGACGAAACGCGCGGGCAAGCCGGAGGATGTCGCCGAGGTCGTGCGGTTCCTGGCGTCGCCGGAAGCAGGGCACATCACCGGTCAGGTCGTGCACGTGAACGGTGGCGCGTACCCCGGCTGACCTCAGCGGGGAGTCACGCGCAGTACTTTGTCGTTGCTGCCGTTGGAAGTCGTCACGTACAGCGATCCGTCCGGTGCGCTTCGGGCCGCGCGCAACCGGCCGAATTTGTCGTTGAATTCCGCCGGGAGCGTCACTCCGGTGACCTTCGCGGCCGCGTCCAGGTGCAGCAGCAGGAGCTTCTGCCCCTTCAACGCGACCACGACCAGCGCGCCTTCGTTCGCGCCCCATTGCTTGCCGGTGAGGAAGGCGTCGCCGCTGGTCGCCTCGGTGATCTGCCCGGTGGTCCACAGTGGACGAACAGCGTCCGGGAACCGTTTGGTGTCGGTCATCGGCACGCTCTCGTCGTAACTGGCGTCGGTGCCGCCCTTCGACGGATCCCAGCCGTAATTCCCGCCTGGCCGAAGGAGATTCACCTCGTCATCGAACGCCGGACCGTGTTCGGAGGTGACTACCTGGCCGGTGCCGGGCCGGATCGCGACGCCCTGCACGTTGCGGTGGCCATAGGTGTAGATCCGGCGTTCGTTCGGGTCGCTGGAGGACAGGAAAGGGTTGCCCGGCAACGGTTCTCCGGTCTTCGCGTCGATCCGCAGCACCTTGCCGCCGAGACTGTGCCGGTCTTGCGCCACGGTGGACCGCGCGGTGTCGCCGGTGCCGACGAGCAGCGCGCCGTCCGGAGCGAGGGTGGGGCGGCAGCCGGAGTGCCGTCCGCTCGGGTTCACCGGCAGACCGGTCAGCAGGTCGCGGGCCTTCGCCGCGCTCGCGCCGTCGTCGGCGAGCCGCCAGGTGACGAGCCGGATGTCCACCGCGCGGCCGTTTTCCTGGTGGGTCTGGCAGGTGGTGAACTCGCGCGACGTCGCGAAGTCCGCGGCGAGGACCAGGCCCATCAGGCCGCCTTCTCCCTGCACGAGGACGTCGGAGAAATCGGCGCGCACTTCGGTCGTCCGGCCGTCTCGGACCAGCGCGAGCTTGCCGGGCCGCTGCGGCACGAGCAGCGAGCCGTCGGGCAGGAAGGCGACGTCCCATGCGTGTTCGAGGCCGTTCGCGACCTCCTGCACGGCGAATCCGCCCGGCTCCGGCTTTTCCGGAGCACTCGCCGGCGCAGCCGAGCAGGCGGCGAGCAGCAGGAGCGCGGCGAGCAACGCGACGAGACGCATGTGTCCAGCATGCCCCGATTCAGCCGCCGGGACGTACCAATCCGGACTCATACGCGAACACGACCGCGTGCACGCGGTCGCGCAGTCCGAGCTTGTTCAGCAACCGTCCGACGTGCGTCTTCACCGTCGTCTCGCCGATGAACAGCGTCGCGGCGATTTCGGTGTTCGACAATCCGCGCGCGATCAGGCCGAGCACGTCCTTCTCGCGCTCGGTCAGCGTCTGGAGTCTCTGCTCGTCCAGCGGCGTCCGGTGCGCGCTGAGATAGCGGTCGAGCAGGCGTTTCGTGACCGACGGCGACACCATCGCGTCGCCGCGCAGCACCCCGCGGATCGCCACCAGCATCTCGTCCGACGGCGCGTCTTTGACCAGGAATCCGCTGGCCCCGGCGCGCAGCGCGGAGTAGGCGTACTCGTCGAGGTCGAAGGTCGTGATCACCAGCACCGAGGTGTCCGGCAGTTCGGCGCAGATCTGTGCGGTGGCCGCGACGCCGTCGAGCACCGGCATCCGGACGTCCATCAGCACGAGATCCGGCCGCTGCGCGCGGGCGAGTTCGACGGCTTCCGCGCCGTCGCCCGCCTCGGCGACCACCTCCAGATCGGGCTGGCTGTCGACGATCATCCGCAAACCGACGCGCACCAGTTCCTGGTCGTCGCAGATCAGCACGGACGTCATGCGGCGTCCGTCCGCAGCGTGGCCGACACGCGGTAGCCGCCGTCCGGCAGCGCGCCGGTTTCGAGCTTTCCGTGGTACATCGCGACGCGCTGGGCCATGCCGGTGAGGCCGCGGCCGGACCCGGGCAGGCCCGCCGCGGCCGGTTGCCGTCCGCCGGTGTTGGTGACCTCGACGTGGACTTCCGGACTGGCGAAGGTGACCCGGACCCGGCCGGTCGCGTCCGGCGGCGCGTGTTTGAGCATGTTGGTCAAGGCCTCCTGGACGATGCGGTACGCCTGAAGCGCGACGCCGGCGGGCAGGTCGGCGATGTCGCCGTTGACTTCGAGGATGATGTCGCGGCCGGACTGCGCGACGAGCGTGCGCAGCTGATCGAGCGTCGGCTGCGGGGCGCGCGCGGGTTCACCGGCATGCATCACTTCTAACAGCCGTCGTAGTTCGGCGAGCGCGGAACGACCGGTTTTGCTGATCGTGTCGAGCGTACGGTCGACAGCGTCCGGGTCGTGGTGGCGGGCGAGCTTCGCTCCTTCAGCGTTCAGGACGATCACGCTCATGCTGTGCGCGAGTACGTCGTGAAGCTCGCGCGCGATCCGGGTGCGTTCCTCGGCCACTGAAGCGCGACTACGGGCTTGTTCCTCGGATGCGGCCAGCTCGGCTCGCAGCCGTTCTTCTTCGGCGAGTTGTTCCTTCGCGCGGAAGAACGCGCCGAGCGCCCAGGCCGCCAGGAACAGCGGCAGCGGGCCGAAGATGGTGAGCGTCGGGTTCAGAGTGTTGACGCCCCAGGTGAATGCCCAGAAAGCGTCCAGCCCGACGACAGCGACGGCGAAGCCGATAAACCATCTGTCGCCCGCTTTGACGAGCGTGTACAGCATCACTGCCATCGCGAGATCGCTGCGGCCGTGGTCATAGGCCCATATCTCGTTCGTATAGACGACAGCTGCTCCGATGAGGATCAAGAGCGCGACTGTGCGCGGGTAGCGGCGACGCAGCAACAGCGGCAGCAGGAACAGCATCGAAGCCAAGCGGATCAGCCATGTCTCCTGATCCGCGATGTTCGGGCCGATGGCGACGAAGACGGCGTACAGCGGCAAGTCCAGCAACCAGCGCTGCTTGCGTCCCCACATCACCAGTCCGCGCACGAAACGAACGTAACGCGCGGTCGTCGTCGCGCGCGTCGTTCCGGAGGATGGCTGTTGTCCTCCGAGCGGACGACTTTTCCCGCCGATCGAGCCGATCCGCGATGACCACGGTGCTTCCTACCGTCGAAAACATGTCGATTACCAGGGAGTTCTTCCGGCACCCGATGCGTACCGGCGCGATCGCGGCGAGTTCGGCACGGCTGGCCGAAGTGATGACTGCCGGGTTGGGCGTCGAAAGCGCGCACAGCGTCGTCGAACTAGGGCCAGGAACGGGCGTGTTCACCGAAGTGCTGCTTCGCATGCTTCAGCGCGACGCGCATTTCACCGCGGTGGAAATCAATCCGCATCTCGTACAGGAGCTACGCGAACGCTTCCCGTCGCTGCACGTTGCGGAAGGCTCCGCGGAGCACGTCGCTGCGTACGTGACCATGCCGGTCGACGTAGTGGTCTCCGGCCTGCCCTGGACGGCTATGCATGCCGCGCCACAGCAGGCGGTACTGAACGCTGTCTGCGAGGTGCTTTCGCCGCAAGGCCGCTTCACCACCTTCGCGTACGCGCACACTGCTTGGACCCCGCCAGCGCGACGATTCGCACGGTTGCTGCGAAGCCGCTTCGCGGTGGTCGAGCGCACCAGCGTGGTTTGGCGGAACCTGCCACCGGCGTACGTGTACCGCGCGGCCTTGCCGGTGCGGTCTGGACTGGACCGCTATGGACAGCCTGCTTCAGCCACTTCTTGACGCTCCCGCGCCGCTCGTCTACTTGATCTGCGCGCTGGTCATCCTGGCCGAGACGGCGTTGTTGCCCGGCATCGTGCTGCCGACGCTGTCCACCTTGCTGCTCATGGGTTTCCTGGTGCAGCGCGGGACCTTGCAACTGTGGCCAGCTCTCACTGTCTGCGTCGCGGCCGCGTTAGCGGGAGACCAGCTCGCGTACTGGGAGGGACGGCTGTGGGGCCCGAAGCTGCGTCGGTCTCGCGTAGGGCAACGGATCGGCGAAGCGAAGTGGGACAAGGCCGAAGCGGCCGTCGCGCGCTATGGCGTGCCAGCAGTCGTCCTAGGACGGTGCCTCGCGGGCGTACGCACTCTCGTGCCTCGCGTCGCGGGTTCCGCCGGACTGTCATACCGACGCTTCTTCATTGGAAGCCTGTGCGCAGCCGTGCTGTGGGCGGCCATAGAGCTGACGATGGGACAGTTCACCGGCTGGGTCGCGCCTTGAGCAGCTCCGCAGTTGAAGCGTCGGCAGGCAGGAAGGTTTCGAGACTCAGCTCGGCGACCGTCACGTCGATTGCGGTGGCGAAGTGCGTGATCGCGGTGAGCAACCGCAATTCGCCCGCCGAGCTGGACAGCTGCAGCGGCACGGCGAACCCGAGGTGGTCGCCGGACGGCTCGCCCGGCGAGGGCAGATAGCCGGTGAGTTCGTCCAGCAACGCCTGATGGCGCGGGTCGGGTCCGTTCGCCAGACCCTGGCGAGGGCGTTCGAGCACGTGCTGCGCCCAGTCGGCGAAGTTCTGGATCCGCGGCGCCAGCCCGCGCGGGTGCAACGCCAGCCGGAGCACGTTGACCGGCGGTTCGAGCAGGTCTTCGGCGACGCCCTCGGTGAGCAGCTCGAAGCTGTCGTTCGCGGCGACCAGCTCTCCGTAGCGGTTCACGACCAGCGCCGGGTACGGCTCGTGCCCGGCGAGCAGCGCGCGCAGCGAATCCAGCACCGGCGTCAGCGCGGGGTCGTCCAGCCGGGTCTCCGGGTAGACCGGCGCGTATCCGGCGGTCAGCAGCAACGCGTTGCGCTCGCGCAGCGGCAGCCCGAGCGCCTCGGCGACGCGCACCACCATGCCGCGGCCGGGCAGCGACCGGCCGCGCTCCATGAAGCTGACGTGACGTTGCGTCGTCCCGGCTTTCAGCGCGAGGTCGAGCTGGCTGAGCCGGTGTCGGGCGCGGGCGTCGCGCAAGGCGTCGGCGAACGTAGTGGGCACCCGGAGATTCTGGCCGGTGCCCGGGCCGGTCTGCCATTCCCTGCGAGGAATTGCCGGGACACCGGGCCGCGCTGGATCGTCGACGGCATGGAATTCGGACTTCTTCTCCCCGCCGGACAGGCCCAGCTCGAAGCCGGCGGCACCCCGCGTGCCCTGGTCGCCATTGCCCGCGAGGCCGAACGGCTCGGGTTCGGGTCGATCTGGGCGGGCGACTCGCTGGTGCGGCCACGGATCGAACCGCTCACCCTGCTCACCGCGATCGCGCAGGCGACTGAACGCGTCACCGTCGGGACCGCCGTGCTGCTGCCCGCGCACCGCAATCCGGTGCAGACGGCGATGACGCTGGCGTCGCTCGACCTGATCTCGGAAGGACGGCTCACGGTCGGAGTCGGCGCGGGCTTCCCCGGCTTCAGCGAGCGGGAGTTCGAGCTGGCCGGCGTCGATTTCCGGACGCGGTTCTCGCACCTGGACGACGTGGTCACGCTCTGGCGCGAGCTGTGGACCGGGCAGCCGAGCTCGTTCCACGGCAAGGTGCTGCACTACGACTGGCTGCCGTCGGCGATCCGGCCCGCGCGCCCGGAAGGTCCGCCGATCTGGCTCGGAGGCGCGACGCCGGCCGCGCTCCGCCGCACCGCTCAGCATTACGACGGCTGGCTCCCGTATCCGCCGGACCCCGCGGACTACGCGTCCGGTCTTCAGGCCATCCGCGCGGCCAGTGCTCGCACCGTCACCCCGTCGCTGTTCCTGACCGTCTACCTCGACCCCGATCCGCGGCGCGGCCAGCGCGTCCTGGAGGAATTCGCCCAGGTGAACTACGAGCGGCCGCTGGCGCACATGAGCACGATCCAGGCGACCGTGACCGGTTCGGTCTCCGAGGTCGCGGCAGCCGTGCGCCGGTACGCCGAGGCCGGGGCGGAACACGTGATGCTGCGCGTCGGCTCGGTTCAGCCCGGCGCGGTCGAGCGGCAGCTGCCCCTGTTGGCGGAGGTGATCGCCGGGGAGCGGAAACCTGTCGGTGCCGCGACGTAGGCTGGAACGGTGACCGACGCTGTACTGTCCGGACTCCTCCAAGCCATCCTTCCCGACCCGGCGCTGCGCGGCGTTGTCGAGCGCGCCGGGGCCCCGCTGCTCGAACTGCAAGGCGCTGTCGCCATCCGGCAGCTCGTGGCCGCCGCGCTGGCCGAAGACCCCGAGCGCGGCGGCGCGGGCCGTCCGGTGCTGGCCGTCACCGCTACCGGGCGCGAGGCCGACGAGCTGACCGCTTCGCTCGGCGCGCTGCTCGGCCAGGAGCGGGTGGCCGACTTCCCGTCGTGGGAGACGCTGCCGCACGAGCGCCTTTCGCCGCGTGCCGACACGGTCGGGCGGCGGCTGGAAGTGCTGCACCGGCTGCACACCGGCGACGAGGAGCTGCGGGTCGTGGTCGCGACCGTGCGCAGCCTGATCCAGCCGATGGCCCCCGGGCTCGGCTCGCTCGCGCCGATCGACCTGGTCGTCGGCGAGGAGCAGAGCTTCGAGGCCCTGCTCGAACGGCTGGTCGAGCTGGCGTACACGCGCGTGGACATGGTCGAGAAGCGCGGCGAGTTCGCGGTCCGCGGCGGCATCCTCGACCTGTTCGGGCCGACCGCGCAGCATCCGGTCCGCGTCGAGTTCTGGGGCGACGAGGTCAGCGAGATCCGCGCGTTCGCGGTGTCCGACCAGCGCTCGCTGCCCGGCGAGATCCAGCGGGTCACCGCGCCGCCGTGCCGCGAGCTGCTGCTCACGCCGGACGTCAAGGCGCGCGCGGCCGAGCTGGCCACCACCTACGAGGCCGACGCGCACCTGGCCGAAATGCTCACCAAGCTGTCCGGCGGCGTCCCGGTCGAGGGCATGGAGGCGCTCATCCCGGTGCTCTGCGAGGGCGAGCTGGCCCTGCTCACCGACGCGATGCCGGCGGGCAGCCACGTGCTGCTGGCCGACCCGGAGAAGATCCGCGCCCGCGCGGCCGACCTCGTTCGCACCGGGCAGGAGTTCCTCGAAGCGTCCTGGACCACCGCCGCGGCGGGCGGGCAGGCGCCGATCGACCTCGGCGCGTCGGCGTACCGCGACCTGTCCGAGATCGCGTCGCACGCGCAGGAGACGAAGCGCCCGTGGTGGACGCTCACCCAGCTGACCAGCGAAGACCCGGACGTGTACCGCGTCGGCATCGAGCCCGCGCCCGGCTACCGGGGCGAGCTCGAGCGCGCGATGACCGACCTGCGCGCGCACCTCGCGTCCGGCGGCACCGGCGTGCTCGTGGTCGCCGGGCAGGGCACTGCCAGCCGCGCGGTCGAGCAGCTGGTGGCGGCCGAGGTCCCGGCGAAACACGTCGAGGTGCTCTCCGACGTGCCGCCGGCCGGGGTCGTCACGGTCACCTGCGGCGGGCTCGCGGAGGGCTTCGTCTCGCCGGAGCGCGCGCTCGTGGTGCTGTCCGAAGCCGACCTGACCGGCCGCGGCGCCACCGCCGGATCGTCCACAAAGGACTTGAACACGAAGATGCCGTCGCGCCGCCGCGGCGCGGTCGACCCGCTGGCGCTCAAGGCCGGCGACTACGTGGTGCACGACCAGCACGGCATCGGCCGGTTCGTGGAGATGGTGCAGCGCACGGTCGCCGGCGCGACCCGCGAGTACCTGCTGCTGGAGTACGCGTCGTCCAAGCGCGGCCAGCCCGGCGACCGGCTGTTCGTGCCCACCGACCAGCTCGACGAGGTGTCCCGCTACGTCGGCGGCGAACTGCCCACGCTCAACAAGCTCGGCGGGTCGGACTGGAAGAACACCAAGGCACGCGCCAAAAAGGCGGTCAAGGAGATCGCCGCCGAGCTGGTGCAGCTCTACGCCGCCCGGCAAGCCGCGCCCGGCCACGCGTTCGGCCCGGACACGCCGTGGCAGTCCGAGCTGGAGGATGCCTTCCCGTTCACCGAGACCAACGACCAGCTCGCGGCCATCGACGAGGTCAAGGCGGACATGGAGCGCGGCGTCCCGATGGACCGCGTGATCTGCGGCGACGTCGGCTACGGCAAGACCGAGATCGCGGTGCGCGCGGCGTTCAAGGCGGTGCAGGACGGCAAACAGGTGGCCGTGCTCGTGCCCACCACGCTGCTCGCGCAGCAGCACCTGAACACCTTCACCGAGCGCATGCGGTCGTTCCCGGTCACCATCAAGGGCCTCTCGCGGTTCACGCACAAGGCGGAATCGGACCGGATCCTCGAACAGCTCGCCGACGGCGAGGTCGACATCGTCATCGGCACGCACCGGCTGCTGCAGACCGGCATCCGCTACAAGGACCTCGGCCTCGTGATCGTCGACGAGGAACAGCGCTTCGGCGTGGAGCACAAGGAACACATCAAGGCGCTGCGCACGCACGTCGACGTGCTCACCATGTCGGCGACACCGATCCCGCGCACGCTGGAGATGTCGCTGGCCGGCATCCGCGAGATGTCGACCATCCTCACGCCGCCGGAGGACCGGCACCCGATCTTGACTTATGTCGGCGCGTACGACGACAAGCAGGTCGCCGCCGCGGTCCGGCGCGAGCTGCTGCGCGACGGACAGGTGTTCTACGTGCACAACCGGGTGTCGTCGATCGAGAAGGCGGCGAAGCGGATCCGCGAGCTGGTGCCGGAGGCGCGCGTCGTCACCGCGCACGGGCAGATGAACGAGGACAAGCTCGAGAAGATCATCCAAGGTTTCTGGGAGAACGAATACGACGTCCTCGTCTGCACCACGATCGTCGAGACCGGCCTGGACATCTCCAACGCCAACACGCTGATCGTCGAACGCGGCGACATGCTCGGCCTCGCCCAGCTGCACCAGCTGCGCGGCCGGGTCGGGCGCGGCCGCGAGCGCGGGTACGCGTACTTCCTGTACCCGCCGGAAGCGCCGCTCACCGAGACCGCGCACGACCGGCTCGCCACCATCGCGCAGAACACCGAACTCGGCGCGGGCATGGCGGTCGCGATGAAGGACCTCGAAATCCGCGGCGCGGGCAACATCCTCGGTGCGGAACAATCCGGGCACATCGCGGGCGTCGGGTTCGACCTGTACGTCCGGCTCGTCGGCGAAGCGGTGGAGGCGTTCCGGCGGCACGCGGGCGCGGAGCCGGCGGAGGACGAGGAACTGGCCGAAGTCCGCGTCGACCTGCCGGTGGACGCGCACATCCCGCACGACTACGTCCCCGGCGAACGGCTGCGGCTCGAGGCGTACCGCAAGATCGCGTCGGCCCCGGACACCGCGGCGCTCGACGCGGTGCGCGAGGAACTGATCGACCGCTACGGCCAGCCGCCCGCCCCGGTCACCCGGCTGCTCGCGGTCGCGGCCTTCCGGCACGCCTGCCGCGCCGCCGGCGTCACCGAGGTCGCGGCGCAGGGCAACACGATCCGGTTCGCGCCGCTGCCGCTGATGGACTCGCAGCTGGTGCGGCTGAAACGCTTGTACCCCAAGGCGGTGTACAAGGCGATCACCAACACGGTGTCGGTGCCGAAGCCGACCGAAGGCCCGGCGGGCGGTCGGATGGGCGCGCCGGTGCTGCGGGACCAGGAACTGCTCGACTGGTGCACGAAGCTGTTGGCGCAGTTGACGAAAACCCCGGCGGCCGTGTGAATGGCGCGGCAGAACGGGGTCGGCGCTAGCGGCGGGTATTGAGGGCGAGGCACTGCCGCGTCCGCTCGGTCACGGGGCGCTTTTCGTTGCCGAGCGGCGGCTCAGCTGGCCGAGCAGACCTCAAACCCGGGCGGTTCCGCGGTGGCCAGCCGCAACGACACTTCTTCCTGCGGTGTCGGCAGCGCCCCGCAGCCGGACATCGGCAACGGCCGGGGACGTCGCGGCACGCGGGCTCCCGAACCGCCGCCGCGCCCCGGGTACACGAGCAGGCCGCGTTCCGGGTCCGGCACCGCGTCGAGGGCAGCGGTCACCGCGGGCAGGCTCCGGAAGCGGTCTCGCTTTTCCTCCGAGGAGAACTCGATCTCCAGCGTCACGCCCCAGCGGTGGACGTGCCACGTCCACTGTTCGGCGCCGTTGGTCAGCGCGGCCTCGGTCAGCCGGTCGCCGTGAGCACGTTGCCACGCGCTCGCCGCGAAGGCCCCGTCGAGGACTTCGATCGACAACCAAGAGTCCATATGTCGACAATAGCCCGCTGAATGCCTCGATGGTGTTGCGTTTCGAGACCATGTGAGAGGGTAGGGCCTGTGATGCGGATCATGGGGCGCCGCCGTGCGCTGGGCGCCGTTCTCGCCGGAGCTTTCCTCCTCGCCGGATGCGGTGCCGGCCCCAGTCAGGTGGGCATGGCCGCGCTCGTCGACGGTCAGGTCACCACCATCGACCAGGTTCAGGCGCTGCTCGACCGCGCCGTGCAGGAGCAGCCGTACGCCCGGCAGCTCGCCGCGCGGCATCAGCTCGACCTCGTCGGGCGCGAGATCGTCCGGCAGACGCTGCTGCACGAAGTCGTCCAGAAGGCCGCGCAGAAGGAAGGCATTTCGGTCGACGAGGCCACCGTCAGCGAGGCCATGCAACAAGATCCGCTCGCGTCGCAAGTGCCCGAGTCCGTCACGCAGGACCAGTCCGCGGCCGTCACCCAGCTCGTCTGGCGGCTGCGCGATCACCGCGAGGCCATCACCGACCAGTACCTGCAGCAGCGGATCGCGCTCAAATACCTGCCGACGCTGTCGGTGAACTTCGACTACACCAGCATCGGCGCACCGACCTCGGAGAGCCAGGCCCCGTCGATCGACCCGAAGGCCGCGCGCGCACAGGCCATCGCCAAGGCCGAGGAGTACGCGAGCAACCCGAACAAGATCCTGGCCGACATCCAGAGCGGCGCGCAGGGCAACGTGGGCCAGCAGGCCCCCGCGCTGTCGTCGCCGCAGGACGCCGCGACGGTGCTGTTCGGCGTCCCCGCGAACACCGCCATCGCGTTCCAGCCGAACCCGGCGAGCGCGCCGACCTGGTGGGTCACCGCCGTGGTGCGGAAGCGGACGACGGACTCGAAGGTCGCCACCGACCAGGTCCAGCAGCCGACCGCCGCGCAGCTGGGCGCGATCGGCGTGCGGATGCTCCAGCCGTATGTTGGCATGGTGGACTTCAAAATCAACCCGCGCTACGGCGTGTGGGACGCAGTCGGCATGAACCTCGCCCCGAGCGCGGCCGAGGTCACGGGCGTGGCCGTGCCAGTGCACGGCGGTGCTCCGGCGCAGCAGTGACCGGCACCGTAGTCCTGGTCCGGGCAGAGACCCTGCCCGCGGCCGCTTTGCCTCTCCTGCGCACCAGTGCGGTGTACGCCGCAACCGATGTCGACCCTGCTCGGTTCGGCGTGCCGCCAGTAGGCGAATCCGCCGGGGACATCGTGCTGCTCGCCGCTTCCCGAGCCGAGCCGGCCGCGGCCGCGATGCTCGCCGCCGGGGCGCAGCTGATCGAACCGCCCGTGCCGCCGCTCGTCGAAGCGGTCGAGGTCATGGACCGCCTGCGCTCCCCGGGCGGCTGCCCGTGGGACGCCCGGCAGACGCACGAATCCCTCCGGCAGTACCTGGTCGAGGAGACGTACGAACTGCTGGAAGCCATCGAGGACAACGACCGCGCGGCGCTGCGCGAGGAACTGGGCGACGTCCTCCTGCAGGTCCTCTTCCACGCCCGCGTGGCCGCCGAACACGGCCGGGCCCCCTTCACCATCGACGACGTCGCCCGAGACCTGGTGGACAAACTGGTCGGCCGCCACCCGAACGTCTTCGCCGACGCGGCCCGGATCGCCTCGGCCGAGCACCAGGAACTGAAGTGGGAAGAACTGAAGCAGGCCGAGAAGCAACGTAAGTCCATTGTAGACGGAGTGGCGCTGGGTCAGCCCGCGGTCGCCCTCGCCGGAAAACTGGGCCAGCGCAGCGGCCGGGCCGGGATCCCGCTGGACCTGTTCCCGCAGGACTCCTCGGCTCCCGCCCAGCTTTTCCGCACGGCGGCAATCGCCCGCCGCGGCGGATTGGATCCCGAGGGAGAGCTGCGGGCTGTGGCGAAGCAGTTCGCCCGCGACATCCGCGCGGCGGAGGCGGCCGCTCGCAAAGCCGGGGTGGAACCGTCGACGCTGGAGGCGGAGGGCTGGCGGAAGTTCTGGCCTTCGGCTTGAGCCGTTTTGGTGCGCTGCATGGGGTTTCGCTGAGGCTGTTGGATCTTTGACCCCGTCCGGTCGATGCGGCGACGTGCCCGTGGTGCTCCGCAGCTGTTCGACGACGTTGTCCGGCAGTGCGTCGGCGTAGTCCGGGGCTGGTGTGCTGCCTCGGCTGTGCGGCCAGTCCCGCGCTTCCTCGACGGCCCTCACCCGAACGACGGAGACCCCGTTCTATCCGCCCGCGCCTCCGCTCCCGCCCGGGCACGATTGCCCCGGCGGTAGAACCGCCTCGGCTTGATCTGTGATCCAGATCACTCATTTTGGAGAACCGGAAGCGCGGAGGTGGCGTCTTGCCGGGTGTGAAGCACAAGCCACCCAGGGAGCCGGACGAGGAACGCCTCCTCCGGCGCATTGCCCGCGGCGACCGTGCGGCGTTCGAAGAGCTCTACCGCCGCACGTCGCCGTGGCTCGCGATCCGCCTGCGGCACCGCTGCTCCGACGACCAGATCATCGCGGAGGTGATGCAGGAGACCTACCTCGCCGTGTGGCGCGCCGCGGGTTCGTTCGCGGGCGTCGTCGCCGGCGGCTCCGCCGTGGGCTGGGTGTGGACGATCGCGGTGCGGCGGCTCATCGACGCGTTCCGCCGGCGGGCACACCACGCGCATCCGCCGCCCGGAGTGCACGAGTCGCTGTCCGCGCCCGCCGCCGAGGAGGAGGCGCTCGCGGGCACGGTCGGCGATTCGGTGGGCGATGCCCTGCGCAGCCTCGCGCCGGAGCTGCGCGAGGTCCTGCAGGCGATGGTGCTCGACGGGTTGTCGGTGCGGGAGACCGCGATCCTGCTGGGTCTGCCGGAGGGCACGGTCAAAACCCGGGCCCGCCGTGCCCGGATCGCGATGCGGGAGGCGTTGTCGTGAAACCAGGACTGTCGGAAGGAGGTCAGGCCATGAACCACGTATCCGACCGGATGCTCGCCGGTTACGTCGCCGGGCGCGAACTGCCGGGGGACGAGGCATGGGCGATCGAAGGGCACCTGGAGAAGTGCGCGCAATGCCGGGCGCGGCTCGCCGGTGCGTCCACCGCCGAAGTAGCCGGGCTGCTCGACACGGTGTGGGCCGGGCTGGAGCCGAGCCTCGCCGAGGCGCCGCAACCGAAGCCGCGCCGGGTCGCGGGGTGGCTGCATTGCTGGGCGACTCCGGTGATGGTGCCCTGGCTGTTGATGGTCCTGGTGGTCGGCGCGCTGTCGGTCTACCTCGACCGGTCGCTCCGCGAACCGCTGTCGTTCGTGCAATTGCTTTCCCCGGTGCTGCCGGTCTTCGGGGTGGCGGCGGCGTGGTCGCGCGGGCTGGATCCGTCGTATGAACTCACCGCGGCCACGCCGCGCGCCGGGCTGGAGCTGATCCTGCGGCGGACCACGGCGGTCGTGGTGCCGGTGCTGGCGGTGCTGCTCGCCGCGGGCTGGCTGGTGGGCGCGCGGATGGGCTTCGGGCTGCTGCCGAGTCTCGCGTTCACCACGGGGACCCTCGCGCTCGGCACGTTCATCGGGGTCGCCTGGGCGGCCTCGATCCTGGTCGGCTTGTGGATCGGCGCGCTGGTGGTGCCGAGCGTCGCGTTCGGGGGCTCGGTCCTGCTGGAGGACGTCGCGTGGCCGGGCTGGCTGGCGGCCGTCGTCGTCGCGACCGGGTTCGTCGTGCTTCGCCGGAACACCTTCACGCAGCTTGCTGCACAGCACTGACGGAAACGAGAGGGGACACCGATGCGGGCTGTCGAAGCCGCCGAGGTCGCTCCGGCGACCTACGCCTGGGAAATCCAAGCCGAGGCACTGAAAGTGCGGGTCGGCCGCAAGAAGATGGCAGTCGACGGACTCGACCTCGCGCTCGGCACGGGCGTGCACGGGCTGCTCGGGCCGAACGGCGCGGGCAAGACCACCTTGATCCGCACCCTGGCCACGGTGCTGCGGCCGACGGAAGGCAAGCTGACGCTGCTCGGAGAGCCGATCGGGGGGCGCTTCGACCAGCGCGTGCTGCGCCGCCGGATCGGATATCTGCCGCAGACCTTCGGCTACTACAAGCGGTTCACCGTCCGCGAGTTCGTCGAATACCTGGCGTGGCTCAAGGAAATGCCCAAGCGGGAGGTGCCCGGTGCAGTGCAGCGCGCGATCGAGCGGGTCGGCCTCGCCGAACGCGCGGAGGACAAACTGAAGACGCTGTCCGGCGGCATGATTCGCCGGGTCGGCATCGCGCAGGCGATCGTGAACGATCCGGTGCTCCTGCTGCTCGACGAACCCACCGCAGGGCTCGATCCGGCGCAGCGCGTGCGGTTCCGGGAACTGCTGCAGGAAATCGGCCGCGACGCGTGCGTCGTCGTGTCCACGCACCTGGTCGAAGACGTAGCCGCGGCGTGCTCGGACGTCGTCCTCTTCGCCGCCGGGAAGCTGGTTTTCCAGGGCACGCCGGCCGATCTGGCCGCGGCGGGCAGCGAGGCCGACGTCGGCGACAGCCCGATCGAGCGCGGTTATTCGGCGCTGCTCGGCCATGCCCAGGGGAAGGGGGCCTGGTGATGAGCGCGTTCCGGATCGAACTCCGGCGCACCATCGCTCCCTGGGTACCGGTCGCGATGCTGGTGGTGAGTCTTGGCTTGCTCGTGTTTTCGCGCGGGCCGTGGAACCACACTTCCGCGGCTTGGAACGCGACGTGGCTGACGTCGGTGCGGTGGTCGCGCTACCTGCTGGTGCTGATGTGGCCGATCATCGTCGGGGCCGCGGCGATCCAGGGCATGCGAGACGCCCGCGCCGGCGTCGGCGAACTGTTCGGCTCCACGCCCCGGCCCGCCGGGCACCGAGCCGCCACGCTCGGGCTCGCACTGGGGCTCAGCGCGGCGGTGGGCTATCTGGTGCTCGTGGCCGCCGGAGTCGGGCAGGTCGTGGCGAAGGGCGGGCTGTTCACCACGGCCTGGGTGATGCAACTGGTGCTCGGCGTGCTGTCCGTGCTCGCCGGCGTGGCACTGGGACTCGGGCTCGGGCGGCTCCTGCCGTATCCGATCACTGCTCCGGTGCTCGCCGTGCTCGCTCTGGCGGGCGGGCTCTTCGCGCAGGTGTCGGGCACGACCGGAGCGGCCCCGAACGCGGTGGTGCTGCTCGGGATCGGGCAAGTGCAGCCGCGCGGTCCGTTCGACCTGCCGAGTCCGGCGGTGGAACTCGGGCAGCTGAGCTGGCTGCTCGGGCTCACCGTCGCGGGAATCCTGTTGCTGCTGGCCAGTTCTGCGCGCACCAAGCTGCTCGCCCTGCTCCCGGTGGCGGCCGGGCTGGCGGTGGCCTTGCCGCTCTTCCCCGCCTCGCCCAAGGACAACTACGTCCCGGACCAGACCGCGGCCGCGCTCGTCTGCGACGGTCCGGTGTGCGTCACGCGCTTGCACGAAGATTGGCTGTCCACTGTGGCCGGACCTGGAAAGGAAGCGTTGCGGCGGTTGGCGAAACTGCCACAGCATCCAGTCCGGGTCGAGGAATCGGCCGAGTCGTTCCGCGCCACCAAAGTCGGCCCGAGGGATCCTTCTCGCCTGTTGGTCCAGCAGGACGACTACGCACTGTGGGAAAAGAGCGGCCCCAGCCTCACCATGACGCTGCTGAACGGGGCCGGAACAGTGCCCTGCCACGCCGCGTCCTACGGCGGGGAGAAGAACGACCGTGAGGACGCCGCGCGCTGGGTGATGGCGCAGTGGTTGCTTGGCTCCTACACCCCGCCGTCCTCGGAGCGGCAGCCTCCGCTGCGCCCCAAGACGGACTCAGCGTGGGCCGCTCTGAAGGCAGTGCCGGAGGCGGAGCAGACCGCCCGGATCGCCGCGGCTCGGCAGGCGGAGCTGACCTGCACTGGTGCCCCGTTGAGGATTCTCCTGGAAGGTGCGCGCTAATGCGGTGGACAGCGCTGTATGTGCGTTCGCGCCACCTAGCGGTGTCGCTGGTGGCAGTGGTGCTCTGCGCCGCCGTTCTCCCGCTCGTGCTCGGCGACAACTGGTCCACGTTCTTCGCGGCGATCAGTCTCGGAGCCGCGGTCGCGGTGGCGGGCGTGGGTCTCAGCGGGCAGGACCTCGACCTGGACCGCACCGCCTCCTTCCGCTGGCCGCCTCGGCGACTAGCACACCTGCTGGCGATCGGTGCGGTGTCCGCTGGAGTCCTGCTTGCCGCACAACCCTTTGTCGACCTCCCGATGGCTCCCGTCTGGATCCTGCGCGACGCGGCCGGACTCCTCGGTCTGACCGGGCTGGCGGCCACGTTCTTCGGCGGCCAGTTCGGCTGGACGCTCCCCTTGGGCTGGGCGATGACGGCGGTGGTCATCCCGACAGCCACCGACCAGGTCTACGACGTCGTGGCTTGGCCGGTGGCGACGGCGGACTCGACAGCGGCGTGGTGGACGGCCGGGCTGTTGTTCGTGGCGGGAACGGCGGCATACACCGCCGCGGGCGGTCGTCGATGATCGGGCGGGAGGGCAAGCCGGCCACGGCCCCGTCCCTCCCCCGGGCAGGGGCGGGACCGCGGACCGGCGCGGCTTCAGACGTTGCGGTTGTTCGGCTTCACCTCCAGCGGTGCGCGGTCGGGGTCCTCGATGCCCATGCTGATGATGCGTTGCGGGTGAATGCGGATGACGGCTCCGTCGAGGTGACCGTCCGGTTCGAAGGCGTCCGGCACGGCTTCCGCCCGGCCGCGGATCTCCAAGCAGCGGATGCGCATCGGTTTCGTCGAGGGCTGGTCGTCGATCACGATGGCGACCCGGCCGTTCGCCTCGACGTTGCGGTACTTCCGGCTTTCCGTCAGGTGGTACCCGCTCACGTCGATCGTCCGCGTCTCCGGGTTCCAGGCGAACGCGACCGGGCTGACCTGCAGGGTTCCGTTCGGCTGCTGCGTGGCGATCCGGGCGAGGGGCTGGTCGGCCAGGTAGCTGAGCTCTGCTTCGGTGAACATGCACCTACCGTGCAAGTTCAAGTTTGCTTGAAGTCAAGCGCACGCGGGGAAGCACGTGCTCGGCGAACCGCCGCATCTCCGCTTCGAAGGGCTGGAATTGCAGCATAAACGTCTCGATACCCAGGTCAGCCCACTCGCGGATGCGCTGGGCGACGGTGTCGTAGCTGCCGACCAGGCCGGCCGCGGTGCCGCCGTTCGTGCCGATGTGCGGGTACTTCGCGAACGTCTGGAACATCACCGCCTTCGGATCGGCGTCGGCGACCAGCGCCTCCCACCGCGCCTTGCCCGCCTCGGCCAGTTCCCACAGCGCCGCCAGTTCGGCTTGCGCCTCGGCGTCGGTTTCGCGCGCTACCACGAACGCGGACAGTCCAAAACGGACCGGTGCGCCAACGCGCGGGCGGGCGGCGACGTCCTCGATCAGCTTGGCGACGTTCTCTTTCGGCTGCCCGTTGATGAACCACACGTCGGCCTTGTCCGCGACCAGCGCTCGCGCCGGGTCCGATTCGCCGCCGACGTACACGGTCGGGGCCGAACCGGCGGGCCGCAGCTGATACCCGTCGACCTGGAAATGCTTGCCCTCGAACGAAACGCGCTCGCCGGCGAGCAGTCCGCGCACCACGCTGATCCATTCGCGGCCGTACTCGTACCGTGCGTCGTGCTCGGCGAACGGAATGCCCGCACGCGCCAGTTCCGGCTTATACCAGGCGTTGACCAGGTTCAGCCCGAACCGCCCGCCGCTGATCTCCTGGATCTGCAGCGCCTGCTTCGCGAGCACCACCGGATGCACGAGATACGGCTTGATCGCCGCGATGATCTCGATCCGCTCGGTGAGCGCGGCCAGCGCCGCCGCGGATGTCCAGGTCTCCAGCTGGTCCAGTTCGTCGCCGAACGGGTTCACCACGTGCTGCGCGATGAGCGTCGAGTCGAAGCCGAGCCGGTCTGCCTCGACGATCAACCGGCGGTTGCGCTCCCAGCTGGCGTCCACCGGATCGTCCGGATGATCGAAGGGGCCCCACGACCCGTAGACGACCGCCCATACCCCGAACCGCGGCTGTGCCACAGCGACCACGACCGAACTCCTCACCTCGCGCGGACGAACGCGGTCACCGTCGCTGGCCCGGAAGGCGCCGGCAACCGGTCCCACGCAGTGGCGGCGCGGGGAGGTTTGTACTGGTCAGGTGAAGAGCCCGTCCCCCCAGTTGCCGGTCGGCGAGACGCCCGGCGGGATCGCGAAGTGCGCGGAACCGGTGTGCTGCAGGTACTCCATCATCGCGTCCTTCGACGACAGCACCTGCTGCATCGGGACGTACTGCTTGCGGGTGTCGCGATTGAACGCCAGGAAGAACAACCCCGCTTCGAGGTGTCCGACGCCGTCGGAGCCGTCGACGAAGTTGTAGCCGCGGCGCAGGATCTGCACGCCGTTGCGCGTCTGGCGCGAGGCCAGCCGGATGTGCGCGTCCTCGGGGATCAGCGGGGTCCCGCCCTCCCCGCCGACCTGCAGGTCGACCGGGTCGAACTCGCCGGTCTGCCCGAGCGGCGCCCCGGTGCCCTTGGTGCGCCCGACGATCTGCTCCTGCCCGGCGAGGGTTTCGCGGTCCCAGGTTTCGATGTGCATCCGGATCCGGCGTGCCACCAGGTACGTGCCGCCGGCCATCCACGCCTGTCCGTCGCCGGCCTGCGCCCACACCTGGTCGCGGAGCACGTCGGTGTCCTCGGCCTTGATGTTGTTGGTGCCGTCCTTGAACCCGAACAGGTTGCGCGGCGTCTGCTGCGAGCGCGACGTCGACGAGCTGCGCCCGAACCCGAGCTGCGACCAGCGCACCTCGGTGACGCCGAAGCCCAGCCGCACCAGGTTGCGCACCGCGTGCACCGCGACCTGCGGATCGTTCGCGCAGGCCTGGATGCAGAGGTCGCCGCCGCTGCGGGCCGGGTCGAGTTTGTCCTTCGGGAACGCCGGCAGGTCGATCAGCTGCGGCGGACGTTTCGCGGCGAGGCCGAACCGGTCGTCGAAGAGCGAGGGGCCGAAACCGATCGTCAGCGTCAGATCCGAGGCGGGCAGGTCGAGCGCCTCGCCGGTGTCGTCCGGCGGGGCCTGCGCGGAGCCGCCGAGCGCGCCGTTCGGGCCGACGTCCTGGCCCGCGGTCATCCGCCGGGCCGCGGCCGTCCAGGTGCGCAGCAGATCGCGCAGCTTGCTGACGTCCTTCGTGGTCACGTCGAGCGCGGCGAAGTGCAGGTGCTGCTGCGTCGGCGTGACGATCCCGGCCTGGTGCTCGCCGTGGAAGTCCACGGTGGACACCGCGGCGGAGGCCGGGGGGTCGCCGCCGAGCCGGTCGAAGCCGTACCCGGCCGCGGCTCCCGCGCCGGCCAGTGCGACGCCCGCGCCGGCGAGCCCGAACAGCTTCCGGCGGGAAACCTGCGTCCCCTCTTCGGTCACTTGGCCACGACCTCCGCGACCTTGCTGAGCGGCTCGCTCAGCGCGTCGACCGCCGAGGCGAACGCCTTGATCTGATCCTGGGAGAGTTCGTTGTAGTACTTGAAACCGTCGCCCGAGCGGGTCTTGTCCAGCAGCCCCTGCACGTTCGCGAACTCCTTGTCCAAAGTGGACACGAGAGCGGCGTCTCGCTCCTGGATGATCGGCCGCAGCGCGGCGATCGCGCCCTTGGAACCGTCGAGGTTCGCCTGGAAGTCCCACAGGTCGGTGTGCGAGAAGGTCTCCTCCTCGCCGGTGATCTTCTTCGTCGCGACCTCGTCGAGCAGGCCCTTCGCGCCGTTGGCCAGGTCGAGCACGCTCAGCTGCAGCGTCTTGGTCTTGGCGACCAGCGCCTTCACGTCGGTGAGCAGCTTGTCCGCGATCTGCGGGCTGTCCGGCTTCAGCCCGGTCGTCCACAGGTCCTTCTCCAGCCGGTGGAAACCGGTGAACTGCTGGCCCGGCTCGACATCGGCCTCGCGAGCGTCGATCGACGGGTCGAGGTCGCCGAACTTCTCCGCGACCGGCTCGATCCGCTCGTAGAACACGCGAGTGCGCGCGTACTCGGCCTTCGCCTCGTCGACCTTGCCCGCCTTGACCGCGGCGACGAACTTCGCGGTTTCGGTCTCCAGCGCCGAGCTGTTGTTCTCGACGTAGGTGGCGTAGCTCTTGGTGGCCGCGGTCTTTTGCGCGCTGGCGTTGCTCTGGCCCTGCGCGCCGCCGGTGACGGTGAAGTCGCCGCGGATGCCGTTGCCGGACATGCCCGGCTTGCACGCGGTCTGGTACTTGCCGGCGTCGGGAACCTCGACGATGAGCCGCCGGTTCAGCCCCGGCGCGATGTTCTCGACCTCGCCCATGATCCGGTCGCCCTCGGCGTAGAGGTAGAACTCGGTGACCTTGGTGCCCTTGTTGGCGATCTCGAAGGTCAGAGTGCCCGCGGACGCGGTCGTCGCCGACACCGAGCAGGCGGTGTCGGAAGCCTCGACCTTGATCGGCCCGCCCGCGGCCGCCCCCGAGGGACCGGACGCGGAATTCGTGCTGTCGCAGGCGGTCAGCGCGACGAGCGCGCCGAGGCCGGTCAGCATGGCCGTCGAGGTTTTGCGGAACTGGGGCACAGTCACTCCTTGGCGGCGGCCGGGGCGGCCGGAGCCGACTCGGTCTTGGTCTTGCGGGCGGGCTTGAGGAACAGCGGCAGCACGATCGCCACGTAGGCGACCCACGCGATCGCTTGCAGCACCGTGGTTTGCTGCGAATAGTTGAAGATCCCCTTGAGCAGCGCGCCGTACCAGGAGGTCTCCGGCAGCGCGCTCGACGCGTCGAAGGCGAGCGCGGTCAGTCCGGGAATGAACCCGGCCTCCTGCAGGTCGTGCAGGCCGTAGCCGAGGACGCCGGCGGCGACGAACACCAGCAGCACGCCGGTGATCGTGAAGAACTTGGCCAGGTTGAACCGCACCGCGCCGCGGTAGAGCAGGTAGGCGAGCACGATCGCGGCGGCGATCCCGATCACGAACCCGACCAGCGGCTGCAGGGTGTCGGACTGCGCGGTCTGCACGGCCGAGTAGAAGAACACGGCGGTTTCGAGCCCTTCGCGACCCACCGCGAGGAACGACAGCAGCAGCACCGCCGCCGGGCCGACCTTGAGCGCGTCCTCCATCTTGCCGCGCAGTTCGGCCGCGATGTGCCGGGAAGCCTTGCGCATCCAGAAGATCATCGCGGTGACGAACCCGACCGCGACGATGGAAAGGCTGCCGCCGAGCAGTTCCTGGTGCTCGAAACTCAGCTGCGCGGTGCTGTAGGTGAGGATCGCGCCGACGCCGACCGACAGCAGCACGGCCGCGCCGACCCCGGGCCACACGAACCGCAGCGCGTGCCGTCGTTCGGTCTTGACCAGGAAGGCGACCAGGATGCTGACCACGAGCGCGGCTTCGAGTCCTTCGCGCAGCCCGATGAGCGCGCTGGAAAACACCACTGTTCGGCCCTCCTTCGACTACCTGACCTGATGTTTTTAGGTAAGGCTTGCCTGTAAGTCCAGAGGGGAGTTCGCGAAACAAGCCCGGCGAAACGGGCAAAACGACGTTCCGTTGGGAGTTAGGTTAGGGTAACCGCAGGTCAGAGCGTCGCCATCGGGTTACGTAACGAATTGTGTGACCTGGGCTGCTTCGGCGTGGAGTTAACCATCCGCTTGCCATTCGCCCGGTCCAGCGTCCCCCTAGTGGGTTCATCAGTAACCTGTCCGAGTGGCCGATACCACTCAGCCGACCATCACGCCGTCTCCGGCGAGTCCGCCGCGCCGGTACCCGAGCCGCATCGCCTTCGCGCTGGGTTTGGTGCTGACCGGAGTCGTGCTGGTGGTGACCATCGGGATCCGGAACCCGAACCCGCCCGCTCCTCCCGCCGCGGCCGCTCCGCCGCCGGTTTCGGCCAAAACGGAACCGCGCCCGCAACCCGGCTCCGAAGCGCCGCGGGTCGGCTTGGCCGCGCCGCCGGACCGGCCGCTCGTGTCCGACCAAGCGGAACTGGACGCCTGGGCGACCCGCGTCGCCGGGAAGACGCGGCTGGACGCGCGAGTGCTCGCCGCGTACGGACGCGCGGAAATGTGGATGCAGCGGCAGAAACCGTCGTGCCACCTGTCGTGGGCGACGCTCGCCGCGATCGGGAACCTGGCGTTCGGAACGGAAAAACCCGGTCCGGACGGCACCATGACGGTGAACCCCGGCCCGGCGGAAGGCCCGGACACCGACGCCGGGAAACTCGACGGCGACCGCACGGCCGACCACCGCGTCGGCCCGCTGCGGATCATGCCCGCCGTCTGGCACAAGCACGCCCAACGAGCGAACGGCGACGGTAAAGCCGCGGATCCCCGCAACCTCGACGACGCGGCGTTCACTGCCGCCCGCTACCTCTGCTCCGGCGGCGACGACCTCGGCGTTCCGGCGGGCTGGTGGAAGGCGATGCTGCTCTACCACCCCGCGGTCAACTACGTGCAGGACGTCTTCACCGCCGCGGATTCTTACGCGGCGGAGAGCGTCGCGCCCTGAGTGGTGGGCTGATGGCGGCGGCGGCTGGGCCCGTTCATCGGATGGTTTCGCGCCCGGCCTTTGGCGATGGCGCGACCGGTGCTGTCCCGCTTCGGGTCCGGCGGCTCGGGTCTGCTTTCGGCTGGCGTGGGGACTCGGCCTGACCAGCCGTTCTGGCTTGGTTCGTTCAGCGGGCGGCTGAGCTGAAGCGCTCGGATGCCCGCAGTCAGTGGGTCGGCAGCGCGGTGCTCACTCGCACCGGCTTCTGCGGCACTGCTTCGGCGCGCACCGGCTGCTTGCGCGGCTGCACCGGGTGTCGTTCGTTCAGTTCGACGAGCACCGGCACCAGTGCCATCAGCACCAGCACGAGCAGCCCGGCGGTCGCTCCGAGCACGGTCAGCGCGGTCATGGCGGCCTCCTCTAATCGCTCTCTGTGATGACACCAAGGATCGCGCTTCGCCCGGGCTGCCCGGATCGGCCGACCGGCCGAGCCGGGGCGCCGGATGGCCAGGCTTCCCCGCTGCCCCGTTCACTTCAGAAGACGCGCCGGGACCGCGCTGGATCCGGCGGTTGCCCGCGAGTGCCTCCGCGGATGCCCGTTCGGGACCGGCGGCCTCAGTGGTCGCTGAGCGTGATCCTCGCCCTGACCTCGCTGATCGCCTCGAGATACTCCGGCACCGGGTTCATCGCCGAGGCCATCCGCAGTTGCGCGAGCGCCTCGGCCAAACGGCCGAGGCGCTGGAGGGTGCGGCCGAGCACGAACCGGGCGTAGTGATCGGTGGGGTCCAGCTCCAGCACGCGGGTGAAGGCGTGTTCGGCGCGGCGCAGCTGGGCGGAGTGGAAGTACGCGCGCCCGGCGAGCAGTTGCACGCTCGGCTTGTCCGGCTCGTCGGCGAGCAGGGGTTCGAGCTCTTTGAGCGCGTCGAGCGGGCGTCGCCTGGCGACCAGATGCTCGGCGTTGCGAAACCTGCGGAAGCGCGATTCGCCGTCGGGTTCGGGGGCTGCTGCGGCGTCCGTCATGGTCGCTTCACGATACCGGCGCGGAGGGCGTTGCACGACCGTCAGACGAGTCGTGATGGACTGTTCCGCCATGAGCAGCGATCAGGAACCCGATTACGTGGGACTGGCGCCGTACCTCTACTACAGCGATGCGACCGCCGCGCTCGCGTGGCTGACCAGGGTGTTCGGCTTCACCGAGGAAGTCCGTTTCGAGGACGGGGCCGGCGAGGTCTTCCAGGCGACGCTCCGCGCCGGCGACGCGCGCCTGCAGATCGCCGGGGTCGGTCCCGAATACTGGGAGGCCAAGGGCGTCGAAGGGCCGGTCGGGCAGTTGAACGTCGTGTACGTGACCGACGTCGACGCGCAGTACGAGCGCGTGTCCGCGGCGCTCGGCGAGGACGCCGCGCCGGAACCGCCGCAGGACCAGCCCTACGGCGCGCGGATCTTCACCGTGGCCGATCCCGGCGGCAACAGCTGGACGTTCTGGCAGCAGGTGACCGATCAGGTCGAGCTGCCGTCGGGGTGGCGCGAGGTCCGTCCGGAGGAGCAGGCCGCCGGCGAAGTGTCCGGCTGAGCCGGAGAACACGCAGGGGAACGGCCCGGCACCGGCCTGGCCTCCAACGGGTGAACCAGCTGGGCGGTTACTCTGGGCGGCGTCACCGCAGGCACGACCCACCAAGGAGCAGAGCGTGGCTCTCATCGAGCAGGTAGGCGCGCGCGAGATTCTCGATTCGCGCGGGAACCCGACCGTCGAGGTGGAGGTGGCGCTCGACGACGGCACTCTGGCTCGGGCCGCCGTGCCGTCCGGTGCGTCGACCGGCGAACACGAGGCGGTCGAGCTGCGCGACGGGGACACCGGCCGCTACAACGGCAAGGGCGTGGAGCGCGCGGTCGCCGCGGTGCTCGACGAGATCGGGCCGGACCTGGTCGGCGTCGACGCGGTCGACCAGCGGATCGTCGACCAGAAGCTGGTGGACCTCGACGGCACGCCGGCGAAGTCGCGGCTGGGCGCGAACGCGATCCTCGGGGTTTCGCTGGCCGTCGCGAAGGCCGCCGCGGAATCGTCCGAGCTGGAGCTGTTCCGGTACCTGGGCGGCCCGAACGCGCACGTGCTGCCGGTGCCGATGCTGAACATCCTCAACGGCGGCGCGCACGCCGACACCGACGTCGACATCCAGGAATTCATGATCGCGCCGATCGGCGCGGAGTCGTTCCGGGAGGCGCTGCGCTGGGGCACCGAGGTGTACCACGCGCTGAAGTCGGTGCTGAAGGGCCGCGGCCTGGCCACCGGTCTCGGCGACGAGGGCGGTTTCGCGCCCAGCCTCGCCAACAACCGCGAGGCGCTCGACCTGATCCTGGCCGCGATCGAGAAGGCCGGCTACGCGCCGGGCCGGGACGTCGCGCTCGCGCTGGACGTCGCCGCGACCGAGTTCTACTCCGACGGCGCCTACACCTTCGAGGGCTCGAAGCGCAGCGCCGAGCAGATGTCCGCGTACTACGGCGAACTGCTGCGCGACTACCCTCTGGTCTCCATCGAGGACCCGCTGAGCGAGGACGACTGGGACGGCTGGGTCCAGCTGACCGCCGAGATCGGCGACAAGGTCCAGCTCGTCGGCGACGACCTGTTCGTCACCAACCCGGACCGTCTCGAGGAGGGCATCACCCGCCGCGCGGCGAACGCGCTGCTGGTGAAGGTCAACCAGATCGGCACGCTGTCGGAGACGCTGGACGCGGTGTCGCTCGCCACCTCGTACGGCTACAAGTCGATGATGAGCCACCGGTCCGGCGAGACCGAGGACACCTTCATCGCCGACCTCGCGGTCGCCACCGGCGTCGGCCAGATCAAGACCGGCGCCCCGGCGCGCGGCGAGCGGATCGCGAAGTACAACCAGCTCCTGCGCATCGAGGAAACCCTCGCGGACGCCGCGCGCTACGCCGGCGACCTCGCCTTCCCGCGGTTCAGCGCGGAGGCCTGAGGGGCACATGGCCGACCGGGGGAGGGCGCGCAGCCGCCGCGGCGGCCGGGCAGCGGGAAGCGGGTCCAGCCGGGCCCGCCGTCCCGCTTCCGCCCGGCGCCGCACCGGCGCGGGCACGACGGAGACGACCAGGGCCCGCCTGCGCCGCGGCCTGGCGGCGAAACGCGCCTCCGGTGCGGCCAAGGTGCTCGGCATGTCGACCACCCGGCGCGCCGCCGTGGTGGCGATCGTGGTGTGCGCCCTGGCGTTCACCGTCGCGGTCCCGTTGCGCACCTACCTCTCCCAGCGCTCCGAGGTCCGCGACCAGGAAGCGCAGCTCGCCCAGCTCCAGCAGGAGGTCGCCCAGCTGCGCGACCGCAAAGCCCAGCTGAGCGACCCGGCCCAGATCGAGGCGGAAGCCCGCCGCCGGCTCCGGTACGTGAAGCCGGGCGAGACCCCGTGGATGGTCCAGCTGCCCGAGGACCAGCCTGGTTCGCCGACGGCCGCTCAGGCTGGGCAGCAGCCCGCCCCGCAGGCACCTTGGTACGAGAACCTCTGGGCGCAGGTTTCCGGGGGTTGAGGTTCCTGACCAGGCTTCGGTCGCTGGCTGGCTCGCGGGGTTGGGTGAGCTGGAGTGCGGGCTGGCTCCGGCTTCGGCTCCGGTGAATGTTTGTTGCCGGGCGAGGTTGGCTGCGGGCAGGGCCGGGTCGAACGTGGGTTGGCTTAGGCTCGCGCGCGGTCTATCGCCGGGTGACTTCATCGGTGAGGCGTGGCCAGGACTCGGGCGAAGCTGTCAGGGCCAGATCGACGTCCGGATAAGGTCGGTGGCGGGCGCGACCTGGTGCCGGTGATCTTTGGCGTTGGACCTTAGTCGTTCTCCTTTCTGCGGGGTAGCGCTCGGGGTCTGTCCGGATGAGGCTCTGCGGTCCTCGGGGGTTTCAGGGGCGGACGATGGATTTCTGGATCTGCGCGCGGAACCGGAAATCCGGATCATCGGGAAGCGTTCTGCGGGTTCGGTTTCAGGTGGCTTAGGCGTCCTTTCTGTTCGGCGGCGGGATTCCGTGGTCTTGGCTGCCTTCCACGCTAACCACATCGGCAGCGCGGCGGAGGCGGGTGCGGGCAGTTATCCACACGGTGCGCCGGTTGTGGACAACTCGGCCGTTTCGGCGGAGGTCGCGAGGGGGCGGCCGGACGGCGGCATTAGCCTGGGGAGCGTGAACAGCAGCACGGAGACACCCCGATTCGAGCCCGTCACCGATGCCGACCGGGAGGTCATCGCGCAGCAGCTCGGACGGCCGCCGCGGGCCTTGCGGGCCGTGGCCGCGCGGTGCCCCAGCGGGCATCCCTCGGTGGTCCAGACCAATCCGCGACTGGAGAACGGTACGCCGTTCCCGACGTTGTATTACTTGACCTGCCCGCGGTTGACGTCGATGGTCGGCACGCTGGAGGCGTCCGGCGTGATGAAGGAGATGACCGAACGGCTCACCACCGACCCGGACCTCGCGGCGGCTTACCAGCGCACGCACGAGACGTACCTGGCCGAGCGGGACGCCATCGAGTCTCTCGGCACGGAGGTGACCGCGGGCGGGATGCCTGGGCGGGTGAAGTGCCTGCACGTCCACCTCGCGCACACGCTCGCGGCCGGTCCCGGGGTGAACCCGTTCGGCGACGAAACGCTCGCGTGGGTCCGCGAACAGGGCTGGCCGACGGGCGACTGCGCCGGGTAACGCTCCGTTCTCGGACTCGGATAGGCACCACAGAGGCCGGTGCCCGCCAGAGTGGGCATGCTTCGCGGCGCGCACCAGAGCTTCACGCCGAGCAGGCGAGCCCGGGTGCACCGCCGGGCCCGCCGGGGAGGGGCGGAAAGTGCGGGTGCCACGCAGAGTTCGGCGGTCGGTGCGCGCTGAGGCGTCTCCTGCGGCGGACGGTCTGGGCGCGTCGGGAGTGGACGGTGCGGGTGAGCGGGCTGCTGGCGGTCCGGCGGGTGCTGGTGCGGATGTTGCTGGTGGTTCGGCTGGCGGCGCGGGCGGAAGTGCTGATGCGGTCGTGGATGGTGCGGGTGAGCGGACTGCCGGCGGTTCGGCGGGTGCTGGTGCGGATGTTGCGGGTGGCGCGGGTTGGGGTGCTGACGTAGTCGGTGGTGGGCCGGACGAGCGGATTGCCGGTGGTCCGGCTGGTGCGGGCGGGAGTGCTGACGTAGTCGGTGGCGAGCCAGACGGGCGGGTTGCCGGTGGTTCGGCGCGCGCTGGCGAGGATCTTGCTGGTAGTTCGGCTAGCGGCGCGGGTGGAAGTGCTGATGCGGTCGTGGATGGTGCGGGCGAGCGACTCCCTGGTCGTTCGGCGGGTGCTGGGGCGGAGGTTGCTGGCGGTGAGCTCCCGACTGACGGTGGCGGGAGTGCGGATGCCGTCGATGGCGGGGCGGGCAGCGCGGACGTTGGCGGGGACACAGTTGGAGACGGTGGCGGGGAGGCCGAGGTAAGCGCTGGTGGTGGAGCCGTCGGCAGTGAAGTTGCGGGCGAAGTCGCTGTCGACGGCGCGAGCGACGACAGCAGCGGCGAAGACGACAGCAGCGAAATAGCGCGCAAAGAGACCACCGAAAAAACCACCAAAGAAACCACCCAACCAGCGCCAGGCGGGGATTCCGAAATTGCCCCACCCCAGAGAACCCCAGCACTCATCGGTCCCCCGTCGGACAAGGCGCGCTGGGTTGGCCGGGTCCGGATTCGGGCTCGCCGCGGACGTTATCGCGCTCGGTGGGTGGCTTCGCGGCATCGGACGTTGGTTGCGGTGCTCGCCGGTGTCCTTGGGGTGCTTCCAGCGGCCGTCGGTGCGGGGACGGTCGCCGGGTGGGTCGGGCGGATGCCGGCGGTGCGCACGGCGTACGTCATGCCTGATCAGGGCTACGACCCGGGTATCCGCGGCGTCGCGGTCGACGGGCGGTTGCCGGACGCGCCCGCTCCGGTTCCGTTGCCTGCGTACGACCTTCCGGACGGGCCGCTGGGGATTCCGGCGACTGCGCTCGCCGCGTATCGGCATGCGGCGGGCGTGGTGGGGAAAGAGCAGCCGGAGTGTCATCTGGACTGGGCGCTCGTCGCGAGCATCGGGCGGATCGAGTCGGATCACGCGCGGGGCGGGTATGTCGACGCCGCGGGGACGACGATCCAGCCGATCCTCGGGCCTCAGCTCAACGGGACCAGCCCGTACGCGGCGATTCCGGACACCGACCATGGCGTGCTCGACCAGGATCCGGTGTGGGACCGGGCGGTGGGGCCGTTCCAGTTCGTCCCGGCGACCTGGCGGAGCTACGCGGCGGACGGCAACGGCGACGGCAAGGCGGACCCCAACAATCTCTTCGACTCCTCGCTCGCCGCGGCGCGTTATCTGTGCTCCGGCGGGCTCGATCTGGCCAATCCGGACCAGCTGCGCACGGCGATTTACCGCTACAACAACTCCGACGCTTACGTCACCACGGTCATCCTGTGGGCCGAGGCTTATCGCAAGGGTTTCGCGCAGGTGCCGGACAGTCCGGTGCCAGTCGGGGCCCCAGGGCCGACGAGGTCCAGTTCCGCGCCGCCGGCGAATCCGGGCGATCGGCCGAGGACGACCGAGTCGGCGTTGCCGCCGGTCTCTGCCGGCGGCCCGTCGGTGACGCCTACCGCGTTGCCGCCGCGAACCAGTTCGTCCGGGAGTCCGACTGAGACGCCGACCACCGGGTCCAGCAGCCCGACGTGCGGATCCGCCACCACAACCACCACAACCACCACGACCACGACTACCTCGACGACTCCGACCTGCACCCCGTCGAGCAGCTCGACGACCGCGGGCTGACCAGGCAGCTCCTCCGGTAGCCTCGATTACACCATTACAAACCCTCGCTACCGCAGGGGAGCCGATGAGTCTTCGTCAGTTCGAGTACGCCTTGGCGGTCGCCGAGGCGGGGTCGGTGACCGCGGCGGCGGAGGCGCTGCACGTCGCTCAGCCGTCCGTTTCGCAGCAGATCCGGGGGCTCGAGCGGGAACTCGGCGTGCAGCTCTTCTCCCGCACGCCCACCGGGCTGGTGCCCACCGTCGTGGGCCGGGCGTTTCTCCGGGACGCCGAGGTGGCGGTACGGGCGGCCCGGCGGGCGCAGGCGACCGCGCGGGCGGGTGCGGACGAGTTGGCCGGCGAGTTGTTCGTAGCGGCCCAGATGGGGCTGGGGACCCGGCAGCTGCCGGGGGCGTTGGCTGCGATGCGGCGGGAATACCCGCGGCTGGCGGTGACCGTTTTCGAGGAACCGAACCCGCTTGAGCTGGAGCAGCTCGCGCGGCGCGGGGTGCTGGATCTCGCGTTGCTCGGCTCGGCCTGCGACGAGGGGCTGTACGAGGGACACCACCTCGGCGACGAGGAGTTCGTGGTCGTCCTCGGGCCCAAGCATCGGTTGTTCAAGAAGGACCGGATCGGGCTGCGGGAGCTGGAAGAGGAGCAGTGGATCAGGTTCGACCCGGACAGCGCGCTCGACGGTTTCCTGACCGAAGTGTTGCGCGACAACGGGTTGAAGCCGACCGCGGTCGCGCGGGTGTCGCAGACCTCGACTGCGGTGCGCTGGGCCGCGCACGGGCTGGGAGTGACGCTCGTTCCGGCGTCGGCGGTGCCGGAAGGGCACGAGCACCTCGTCCGGCCGGTGTTCCCGGTCGTGTCCCAGCCCGTCGTCGCGGCGGTCCGGCCCGGGGCGGGGCCAGCGGAGATGGCGTTGCTCGAGTTTCTGCGGCAGGAGACGTGGGAGCAGCCGGTGTCTCCGGCCGCCTGAAGCTCAGAGCTGCGTGTCGCCGCCGTCCACGACCAGTTCGACGCCGGTGGTGAAGGTGGCGTCGAAGGCCAGGAACGCGACGGCGCGGGCGATCTCCTCCGGGGTGCCCAGCCGTTTCATCGGGTTCGCGGCGGCTCGTGCGGCCTTGAACTGCGCGGCCTCCGCGGCGGACATCCCGGCTTCGAGGATTTCCGTGTCGATCGGGCCGGGGCTGATCGCGTTGACCCGGACGCCGCGCGGGAGCAGTTCGGCAGCGAGCGTGCGGGCCATCGACCGCACGGCCGCTTTACCTGCCGAGTAGACGCTCGTTTCCGGCAGGCCCATGACGTTCGCGGTCGAGGTGGTCAGCACGACACCCGCTCCGGAGCGCAGCAGCGGCGCGAGCTTCTGCACGGTGAAGTACGCGCCCTTGACGTTGACCGCGAAGTCCTCGTCGAACTGCTCCTCGGTGACCGACTCGAACGGCGCTGTCCGGGCGGCTCCGGCGTTGACGAACAGGGCGTCGACCGGGCCGGGTACCTGGCCGGCCAGCGCGTCCAGGTCGGAGAGGGACGCCACATCGCCGCGGACAGCGGTTGCGTCGTTGCCGAGCTGAGCTAACGCAGCGTCGAGGCGCGATGGGGAACGGCCAGTGATGATTACGCGCGCTCCGCCGTCGGCGAACAATTTCGCGGTGGCGAAACCAATTCCAGCGCTGCCGCCGGTAATGACCGCGGTTTTGCCTTGATAACTGTTCATCGCGGGTATTCGCCTCCGTCGACGGCCAGGCCGCTTCCGGTCAGCCAGCTCGCCTGGTCGGACAGCAGGAACAGCACGGCGTCGGCGATGTCGTCGGGTTCGCCTTCGCGGCCCAGCGGGACCTCGGGGAAGTCGGCAGCGCTGGGCGACAGGCTCGCCCACTGCTCGCGCGTCGCCAAGCCGCCGGGGGTGGCGGTCCGGCCGGGGGACACGGTGTTGACGCGGACGCCGGACGGGGCGAGTTCGGCGGCCAGGCCCCGGCTGTACGCCTCCAGCGCCGTTTTCGCCGCCACATAGTGCAGGAATGGCGGGAACGGCGGCCGGACCGCGGCGGTGGAGATGTGCACGATCGCGCCTGACCGGCGGTCGGCCATACCCGGGGCCAGCAGCGCGTCCAGGCGGACCGCGGCCAGCAGGTTCACCGACAGCGCGTCCTGCCATTCGTCGTCGGGGATGGCCAGGCCGCTGGGGTGCGGACGCGCGCCTCCCGCGTTGTGGACCAGCAGGTCGACACCGCCGAGGATCTCCTGCGCGGCCGAGGCGACGATCTGGGCGCCAGCTGGCGTACGGACGTCGGCCTCGACGAAGGACGCTCCCGCCGGCACCGGGCTGGCCGTCCGGGCAGTGGTGAGCACGGTCGCGCCCGCGGCCAGCAATCGCGCCACGATCGCCGCGCCGATTCCGCGGGAACCGCCGGTGACCACCGCGCGCTTTCCCGCTATCCCGTAATCGGGCATGTCAATAAAACCTCTCGGTAAAAGGAGAAGAAAACCGCCGCGAAGCGAAATGCGGCGAACACGTCAACCGTAGAGCCGGAAAAGCGAGAAAGGCAAAGACCAAATGTCGCCGAGGGGGCATAGGACCTGCCTATGCCCGCCTCGCCTGCGAAGCGCCGGAGACCAAGTAAAGTCGGAGCCATGCCTCGGGTAGCTGCGATCGACTGTGGGACCAACTCCATCCGTCTGCTCGTCGCCGAGTTGACCCCGCGCCACGACGGCACGGTCGACCTGCGCGATCTGCACCGCGAGATGCGCATCGTGCGGCTCGGCCAGGGCGTCGACGCCACCGGCCGGCTCGCGCCGGAAGCGCTCGAGCGCACCCGTGCCGCGCTCGCGGACTACACCGTCGCCGCGCGGCGCAAGGGCGTCGAGAAGGTGCGCATGGTCGCCACCTCCGCGACCCGCGACGCGAGCAACCGCGACGAGTTCTTCGCGATGACCCGCGAAACGCTCGGCGTCGAGGCCGAGGTGATCAGCGGCGACGAGGAGGCCCGGCTGTCCTTCACCGGCGCGGTCGGCGAGCAGGACCCGGACGACGGGCCGTTCGTGGTCGTCGACGTCGGCGGCGGCTCGACCGAACTCGTCCTCGGCACCTGGAACGGCCGCGAGGCCGAGGTGCTCGCCGCGAAATCCGTCGACATCGGCTGCGTCCGGATCACCGAGCGCGCGCTGAAGGGCGACCCGCCGACCGCGGACGAAATCGCCGCCGCCCGCGAACTGGCGCGCGGCATCCTCGCCAAGGCGTTCGACGTCGTGGACGTCGCGAAGGCCCGCACCTGGATCGGCGTCGCCGGCACCGTGACCACGTTGTCCGCGGTTTCGCTCGGCCTGCCCGAGTACGACTCCGAGCGCGTGCACCTGTCAAAGCTGACGCACGGCCAGATCGACGACCTCGCCCGGCAGCTCCTCTCGGAAGACCGCGCGACCCGCGCCGGGAACCCGGTGATCCACCCCGGCCGGGTCGACGTGATCGGCGGCGGCGCGGTCGTCGTCCAGGTGCTCGCCGAGGAACTCGCCGCGCGCGGTGGTCCGGACCAGCTGGTGGTCAGCGAGCACGACATCCTGGACGGCATCGCCTTGTCGCTCGCCTGAACGCTCCGCAATGCCGAGGTAACCGGGTGCGCATCCCGCGCCCGGACCCGTACCAAAAGCACCAAAAGTCATCAAGCGCAGTTAGTTGTGAGCTGACCGGGTGATGAACGGTGTCGTTATTCAGGTGCAACCCGGCGATCCGGTTACGAAGGGCCAATTTAGCTAGCCTCCCTCTCGCTATTTGGACGCGAGAATCGGAGGGGACATGCGGGGTTCATCCAGGCTCTGGAGCGCGGCCGCGGTCGTGACAACCTTGTCACTGCTCCTGACCGCCTGTGGGGGCGGCGGATCCAGCAGCGGGTCGTCGGGGGAAGCGGATCCGAACGGGACCTTCACGGTCTACGGCACGGAACCGCAGAACACGCTGATCCCCACGAACACCAACGAACTCGGCGGTTCCAAAGCCGTCGACCCGATGTTCTCCGGTCTCGTCGCGTACAAGGGCGACAGCGGCGAGCCGTACAACTTGATGGCGGATTCGATCACCACGACCGACTCCAAGGTCTACGACATCAAGATCAAGCACGGCTGGAAGTTCCACGACGGCACCGAGGTCAAGGCGAAGAACTTCGTCGACGCCTGGAACTACGGGGCCAACTCGGCGAACGGCCAGATCAACAGCACGTTCTTCGAGAACATCCAGGGCTACTCCGACGTCCACCCGGACGACAAGGCGGCGAAGCCGGCCAAGGACAAGATGTCCGGCCTGGTCGTCAAGGGCGACTACGAGTTCCAGGTGACGCTGGACGCGCCGTTCTCCGTGTTCACGACCAAGATCGGCTACACCGCGTTCGCGCCGCTGCCGGATTCCTTCTTCAAGGACCCGGACGCCTTCGCGAAGCACCCGATCGGCAACGGCCCGATGAAGTTCGTCAGCCGCACGCCGAACGTGGACATCAAGCTGACCCGGTTCGACGACTACCAGGGCCCGGACAAGGTCAAGTTCAAGGACCTGGACGTCAAGATCTACGCCAGCCAGGAAACCGCCTACCAGGACCTGCTGAGCAACAAGCTCGACTTCATCGAGACGCTGCCGCCGTCCGCGCTCACCGCGGAGAAGTACAAGACCGACCTCAAGGACAACCTGGTCACCGGGCACCTGCTGGGCATCAGCACGATCGCGGTGCCGTACTACGTGCCGGGCTACAACAACCTGGACCTGCGCCGGGCGATCTCGATGGCGATCGACCGCGCGCAGATCACCAAGACGGTCATGCACGACACCTATGTGCCGGCGGACAGCTACGTGTCGCAGGGCATCGCGGGCTTCCGGCCGGGCGTGTGCGGCGAGTACTGCAAGTTCAATCCGGCGAAGGCCAAGGAACTCTTCGCGAAGTCCGGGTTCAAGGGCAAGCTCACCATCGCGTCGAACGCCGACGGCGGGCGCAAGGAACCGCTGGTGGCCGCGTGCAACAGCATCAAGAACACGCTCGGCGTCGAATGCGATTTCGTTCCGGCGACCGACTTCGGCCAGTGGCGCAGCATCGTGACCGGCCACAAACTGACCGGCATGGGCCGTTCCGACTGGTCCGCGGACTATCCGTCCATTGAGGACTTCCTCAACCCGCTGTACCGCACCGGGGCCTCGTCGAACGACTCGATGTACTCCAACCCGCAGGTCGACGCGATGCTGAAGCAGGCCGACTCGACGGCGGACAAGGACGCCGCGGTCAAGCTGTACCAGCAGGCCGAGGACTTGATCGCGAAGGACCTGCCCTCGATCCCGGTGTGGGACGAGAAGGGCGTCGCGGCCAAGTCGAAGCACACCAAGACCGTGGTCCTCGACTTCCGCCGCCGCGCGGACTACTCGTCGGTCGAGGTCCTCAAGAAGTGATGCGCTGACTCGTCCGTTCCCACCACGCGGCTCGAGAGTGTCCGCGCCGGCCACCAGCCAGGCGCGGGCACTCCGGGCCCGGCGCGCACTCTTAGGAACCACGCATGATTCGCTACGTCCTGCGTCGCCTGCTCCAGCTGATCCCGGTGTTCTTCGGCACCACCTTCCTGATCTACGCACTGGTGTGGGCCGTTCCCGGGGACCCGTTCTCCGGCAAATGCGGTCAGCAAGCCTGCCCGCAGGCCTATATCGACCTGATGACCGAGAAGTTCCACCTCAACGACAACCTGTTCGTCCAGTACTTCAAGTATCTCGGCAGCCTGTTCAGCGGCGACTGGGGCGAGACGTTCAACGGGTCCTCGGTAGGCGAGATGATCGCCACCTCCTACCCGATCACGTTGCGTCTGGCGCTCGTCGCGGTGCTCATCGAGGCGGTCATCGGCCTGACCGCCGGCGTGCTGACCGGCTTGCGCGGCAAGGGTTTCCTCGACAACCTGGTGCTGGTCTCGACCACGTTCCTGATCTCGCTGCCGGTGTTCGTCACCGCGATCGTGCTGCAGATCGTGCTCGGCGTGAACCTGGGCATCATCGACGCCAGCGTCTCGGACGACCCGAGCATCGGCGAGCTGATCGTGCCCGGCATCGCGCTCGGCAGCCTGTCGATGGCTTATGTCGCCAGGCTGACGAGAACGTCGATCGCGGAAAACCGGCACGCCGACTACATCCGCACCGCGATCGCGAAGGGCCAGCCCAACAGCCGCGTCATCGGCATTCACCTGCTGCGCAACTCGGTGATCCCGGTGCTGACCTTCCTCGGCACCGACCTCGGCGCGCTGATGGGCGGGGCGATCGTGACCGAGGGCGTGTTCAACATCAACGGTCTCGGCGGGCTGATCTTCCGCGGGCTCCAGAACCGGGAAAGCGCGACCGTCGTCGGCGTCGTCGTGCTGCTGGTGGTGGTGTATCTGCTGATGAGCCTGATCGTGGACCTGCTCTACGCCGTTCTCGACCCGAGGATCCGTTATGACTGACCCGAATCTCGTCGGCGGCGGCGGGGTCGACGCGGCACAGCTGTCGCATGTGGACAGCTCGGCCGACGCCGGCCCGAAGAAACCGCGCAGTCTGTGGGGCGACGCGTGGCGGCAGCTGCGCCGCAAGCCGACGTTCGTCATTTCCGCGTTGATCATCCTGCTGATCGTGCTGATCGCGATCGCGCCGGGACTGTTCTCGCACCGTCCCGCCGGGTACAGCGATCTGACGCACGCCAACGAAGGCCCGTCCGCGGACGCCTGGTTCGGTTACGACAACCAGGGCTACGACGTGTACGCGCGGACCATTTACGGGGCCCGGGCCTCGTTGCTGGTGGGCGTTTTCGCGACGCTTCTGACGGTCCTTTTCGGATCGTTGATCGGCATCGTCGCGGGCTACTACGGCCGGATCGTCGACAGCCTGCTGTCCCGGCTCGGCGACATCTTCGCCGGCCTTCCGTTCGTGCTCGGCGCGATCGTCATCCTCACCACGTTCAACGCGCCCGGCACGAATCCCGGGCAGGTCACCATCATCGTGCAGGTGGTGTGCTCGATCGCGGTGCTGACCTGGCCGGTGGCGATGCGCATCATGCGGTCCGCGACGCTGGTGGCCAAGCAACTGGACTACGTGAAGGCGGCCCGCGCGCTCGGCGCCAGCACGCCGCGGATCGTGTTCCGGCACCTGTTGCCGAACACGCTCGCGCCGGTGCTCGTGTACGCCACGATCGCGCTCGGCGCGGCCATCGGAGCCGAGGCGACACTGGCGTACCTCGGCATCGGCGTGCGGCCGCCGGTGGTGTCGTGGGGCGTCATGATCAGCGACGCCCGCGACTACTTCCGCGCGGTCCCGCACATGCTCCTGTTCCCCGGTGCGTTCGTCACCGTCACCGTGCTCGCGTTCGTGATGCTCGGCGACGGTATCCGCGACGCGCTCGACCCGAAGTCGAGGTAGCCGCAATGTCCACAGTGTCCAGTCCGCCTGGTCCGGCGGCGGAGAACGAGCTGCTGCTCGAGGTCGAGGACCTGCACGTGGAGTTCCGCACTTCCGACGGCGTGGCCAATGTGCTCAACGGCGTCGGCTATTCGGTGCACGCCGGGGAAACCCTTGCCGTGCTCGGCGAATCGGGCTCCGGCAAGAGCGTCACCGCGCAGACCGTGATGGGGATTCTCGACACTCCGCCGGGCGTGATCACCGGCGGGTCGATCCGTTACCGCGGCGAGGATCTGCTCACCGCGTCGGCGGACCGGCGGCGGGAGGTGCGCGGCGCGGAGATCGCGATGATCTTCCAGGACGCGCTTTCGGCGCTGAACCCCGTGTTCACCGTCGGGTTCCAGATCGAGGAACAACTGCGCGTCCGGTTGGGAATGTCCAGAAAGGACGCACGCAAGCGGGCGATCGAGCTGCTCGACCTCGTGCGGATCCCGGCGGCGGCGCGGCGGGTGAAGGATTACCCGCACCAGTTCTCCGGCGGGATGCGGCAGCGCGCGATGATCGCGATGTCGCTCGCGCTCGACCCGGACCTGCTCATCGCGGACGAGCCGACGACCGCGCTGGACGTGACCGTGCAGGCGCAGATCATGGACCTGCTCGCGGACATCCAGCGGGAACGGCGGATGGGGCTCGTGCTGATCACGCACGACCTCGGCGTGGTGGCGGAGGTCGCGGACCGGATCGCGGTGATGTACGCCGGGCGGATCGTGGAGCAGGCCGACGTGCGGGAATTGTTCAGCTCTCCCGGGCATCCCTACACCGCGGCGCTGATGGATTCGCTGCCGCGACTGGACCTCAAGGGACAGACCCTGGAAACGATCAAGGGGCTGCCGCCGAGCCTGCTCGACATTCCGCCCGGCTGCCCGTTCCACCCGCGCTGCAAACGGGCGGAGCAACGATGCCGCGACGAGCGGCCGTCCTCGCACGCGCTCGGGTTCGGCCGGGTCAGTGCGTGTCATTTCGCCGAGGAGGTGGTGGTGAGCCGTGGGTGAGCCGATTCTCCGCGTGCGCGACCTGGTCAAGCACTTCCCGGTGCGCACCGGGGTGCTGTTCAAGCGCACGATCGGGCAGGTGAAGGCCGTCGACGGCGTGTCCTTCGACCTGCGGCAGGGCGAAACGCTCGGCGTGGTCGGGGAATCCGGCTGCGGCAAGTCGACGCTCGCCCAGGTGCTGATGCGCCTGGAGGAGCCGACCAGCGGCAGCGCGACCTTCGAGGGCCGCGACCTGTTCCAGCTGCGCGGTGCGGAACTGCGGCGGATGCGCCGGGAAATCCAGATCGTGCTGCAGGACCCGTACACGTCGCTGAATCCGCGGATGACGGTCGGCGACATCGTCGGCGAGCCGTTCGAGATACACACCGACGTCGCGCCGAAGGGTTCGCGGGCGAAGAAGGTGCAGGAACTGCTGGAGGTGGTCGGGCTCAATCCCGAGCACGTGAACCGGTATCCGCACCAGTTCTCCGGCGGCCAGCGCCAGCGCATCGGCATCGCGCGGGCGCTCGCGTTGCGGCCCAAGGTGATCATCTGCGACGAACCGGTGTCCGCTTTGGACGTTTCGATCCAGGCGCAGGTGATGAACCTGCTCGGGGAACTCCAAGGCGAGTTCGGACTGTCCTATGTGTTCATCGCGCACGACCTTTCGGTGGTGCGGCATCTGTCCACCCGGGTCGCGGTGATGTATTTGGGCAAGATCGTCGAAGTGGGCACCGAGGACGAGATTTACGAGCGACCGTCGCATCCCTACACGCAGGCGTTGCTGTCGGCCGTTCCGGTGGCGGACCCGGCGGTGCGCGGGCAGCGGCAGGTGATCCGGCTGGAAGGCGACGTGCCGAGCCCGATCGATCCGCCGTCGGGCTGCCGGTTCCGGACGCGGTGCTGGAAGGCCGCGGACATCTGCGCGACGGAGGCGCCGAAACTGGAACCGCGCACGGACGGGCATCTGTCGGCTTGTCACTTCGCCGAGGTGAAGTCCGTGGTTCCGTAACGAGCGATTCCTCCGGTTTGCCGATTGCCGCACGCAGTGTCCGCTATGTACGTTGCATTGTCGGTTTTCCTGAGGAGGACTCGTGAAAAGACCAAGATTGCTCGCAGTGGCCCTCGCGCTGCCATTGTTCGGCGCGGTGTCCGGCGTCGCCGTTCCGGCGGCGTCGGCCCAACCGGCCGGGCCGGTAACGGAATTCAACGTCCTGGCGCGCGACGGCGAGAGCGTGGCTGCCGCGCAGAAGGCGGTGCGTGACGCCGGCGGCACGGTCGTCGAGACCAACACCGCCGTCGGGCTGATCACCGCCACCGCTCCCGCTTCCGGCTTCGCTGAGCGGGTTTCCGCCAACCGCGCGGTATTCGGCGCGGCCAAGGCGAAAGCGATCGGCAGCGCGCCGAAGGAGGGCAAGAGGGAAAAGCCGGACGCGGTCGAGAAGGAAGGCCGCGGCAGTGTGTCGCACAAGGCCGCGGCGAACAAACCGGTCGGCACCGACCCGCTGGACGACCAGCTCTGGGGCCTCAAATCGACCCGCTCCGACCTCGCGCGCACCAAGCAGGCGGGCGACAAGCGGGTCAAGGTCGGCATCATCGACACCGGCGTCGACGGCAGTCACCCGGACATCGCACCGAACTTCGACAAGGCCGATTCGCGCAACTTCACCAAGGACATCGTCGCGGACGTCAACGGCACCGTGGTCGACGGCCCCTGCGAGTTCCGCGGCTGCGTCGACCCGGTGGACCACGACGACAACGGGCACGGCACGCACGTCGCCGGCACGATCGCCGCGGCGGCCAACGGATTCGGCGTCTCCGGGGTGGCGCCGAACGTGACGCTGGTGAACGTCCGGGCCGGACAGGATTCCGGGTACTTCTTCCTGCAGCCGACGGTCGACGCCCTGACCTATTCCGGCGACGCGGGTCTCGACGTCGTCAACATGAGCTTCTATGTGGACCCGTGGCTGTACAACTGCCGGTCCAATCCGGCGGACTCCGCTGCGGAGCAAGCAGAGCAGCGCACGATCATCGAAGCGACCACGCGCGCGTTGAACTACGCGCACCGCAAGGGCGTGACGATGGTGGTCGCGCTCGGCAATCAGCACGACGAACTGGCCGCACCGCACGACGACGTCACGAGCCCGGACTATCCGGCGAACGGAACGCACCCGCGCAAGATCGACAATTCCTCGTGCTTCTCGCTGCCAGTCGAAGGCCCGCACACCATCGGGGTCGGCTCGTTCGGCCCGTCGCAGGCGAAGGCGGACTACTCGAACTACGGCACCGAGCAGATCTCTGTTTCCGCGCCTGGCGGGTATTTCCGGGACGGCTACGGCACGCCGTGGTACCGGACGGTCGAGAATGAGATCCTCTCCACGTACCCGCGAAACGTCGGCGTGGCGGCCGGAAACATCGACGCGGCAGGGAATGTCACCCCGGCGGGTGTCGCGCTCGGCATCCAGAAGGCTACGGCGGCGGACGGCCGGGTCGGCTACTACCAGTGGCTGCAAGGGACTTCGATGGCCACTCCGCATGCGACCGGGGTCGCGGCGCTGATCATTTCCCAGTACGGCAAGAAGACCGGGAATTCGATCTCGATGGATCCGGACGCGGTGCAGCGGGTGCTGGAAGGCACGGCCGCGCCGATCGCGTGCCCGGTGCCGCGGACGGTCGACTACTTGAAGGAGGGCCGGGACGCTTCGTTCACGGCTACCTGTGTGGGAGACACGTCGTTCAACGGGTTCTACGGACATGGGGCGGTGGACGCCTATTCCGCGGTGACGCGGGGTTCGGCGTTCCTGCGCTGAACGAGCGGGAGCACGAATGGTGGTGAGTGCCTGTCGCGGCAAGAACCGCGACAGGCACTCGCCAGATCAGCGGTTGGACGCCTTCTTCACGAACTTGCCCAGGTCCTTCGACTGCTGCACCCGCGACGGTTCGTGCACGTACATCATGTGCCCGGCCGGGTAGTAGGCCGTTTCGATGTTGTCCCGCAGCTCCTCCGGAATCTTCAGCTGCGAGAGCACGTACTCGGACGCGTAGTACGCCGTCGCGCCGTCGTAGTGTCCGAACGCGACGTGGACCTGCAGGTGCGGGTTCGCCCGCATCGCCGCGCTCAACGTGTCCACAACGGACACCGAACGGCCCTCGAACTCCTTGTAGGACCAGGCCTTGAACACCTCGGTCGACAGGATCTCGTACGGCAGGTCGTTCTCGTAACCGAGCTCGGCGCGCACGTAGTGGTTGAACCCGGCCGAGTAGGCGCCGATGATCCGCGACACCGAGGGGTCGTCGCTCATGTGCTCGACGCCGCCGTCCGGCTCCCAGGTGGTGAACCGGCCGTCCATCCGGCCGACGGTCTTGCCCTGGTCGCGCAGCAGTTCGGTGAAGAACCGGACGTGCTCGATCCGCAGGTTGACGCGGTCCACATAGGACTCGCTGAGCCCGGTGAGCGACGCCAGCGTCTGCACCGCCTCGGTACGGTCCTGAGTGGACAGCCGCGCGCCGCGGGAAAGCGCCCACGGCAGTTCCTTCGAGGCGAAGTCCTCGGCGTCGGCGAGCACGTCGTCGAGCGGTCGTTCGCCGTGCCTGCCGTGGTAGTGCGCGATCGCCGCGTACGTGGGCAGGAACAGCGAGTACGGCAGGTCGTTGCCCTCGTGGAACCGCAGCGTGCCGAGGTCCAGAACGGACGAGATGAGCATCAGGCCGTTGAGGTACAGGCCGTAGCGCTCCTGCAGGTGCCCGGCCAGCGCGGCCGCGCGCAGCGTGCCGTACGACTCGCCGGCCAGGAACTTCGGCGACAACCAGCGCTGGTTGCGCGAAACCCACAGCCGGATGATCTCCGCGACCGATTCGACGTCGCCCTGGAAACCGGTGTACGGCTGGGATTCGCCGCCCTCGGTCACCCGCGAATAGCCGGTCTGGACCGGGTCGATGAACACCAGGTCGCTGTGCGCGAGCAGGCTTTCCGGGTTGTCCTCGAGCCCGTACGGCGGCGGCACCGGGTCGTTGACGTCGCCGGACAGCACCCGGCGCGGTCCGAGCAGGCCCATGTGGAGCCAGATGCTGGAGGAACCGGGGCCGCCGTTGAAGGCGAAGGTGACCGGTCGCGTGCCGGGGTCGGCGTCGTCGAGGGTGTAGGCGGTGAGGAAAACCTCGGCCTTGGCCTGGTGGCCTTCGGACTTGCCGTCCTTCTTGACCTCTTGGCGGAGCACGATCCGGCCGGTCTGGGCGGTGTAGGCGAGCTTGCGCCGCTTGACGGTGAGCGTGTGCTGCGTCGTGACGAGGTCGTCGACGGGCTCCGCCGCCTTCGTCTCCTCGCCCTTGGTCTTCTCGGCGGTCTCGTCCGCGGTGGTGTCGGCCATGGCCCCAACCTATCCCGCGTTACCGTGGCAGCACACCAAGCGGAGGAGATCGATGCGCACGTTCGCCGACCTCGACGCGGAGCTGGTGCGGTGCCGCGCGTGCCCGCGGCTCGTCGAATGGCGCGAGGGCGTGGCGGGGACGAAGGCCGCGTTCGCCGGACAGGAGTACTGGGCGCGGCCGGTGCCCGGTTTCGGCGCGGAGGACGCCGCACTGGCCGTGGTCGGGCTCGCGCCGTCCGCACACGGGGCCAACCGCACCGGCCGGATGTTCACCGGCGATCCGTCCGGCGACTTCCTCTTCCGCGTGCTGTACGAGGTCGGTCTGGCGTCCCGGCCGGTGTCCGCCGCCATCGGCGACGGCCTCACGCTGCGCGGCACCCGGCTCGTGTCGCCGGTCCGCTGCGCGCCGCCGGAGAACCGGCCGACCCCCGCTGAACGGGACACCTGCCGGCACTGGCTGGCCGACGAGCTGGACCTGCTGCGCCCGACCCTGCGCTCGATCGTCGTGCTCGGCGCGTTCGGCTGGCAGGCGCTGCTGCCCGTGCTTTCCGCCGCCGGCTGGCCGGTGCCGAAACCGCGTCCGGCCTTCGCGCACGGCGCCCGGATGCAGGTCGGCGACCTCGCGGTGTTCGGCTGCTACCACGTGTCACCGCGCAATGTCCAGACCGGCCGTGTGACACAGCCCATGGTGGTGAGCGCGTTCACCGCCGCGGCCTCAGCGGCCGGGCTCATCTGAATCGTGACAACCAGCGTGGCGATGCTGGTCACAGCGGGGTGGGGTACCCGAGCGAAGCCGCTTCGGAAGTGCGACTATAGGTACATGGCTGCTGCGAAGTCGGAACCGACTCGGATCCTCGTCCTCGGTGGTGGATACGTCGGCCTGTACACCGCGTACGGGCTTCAGAAGATGCTGCGCGCCAACGAGGCCTCCGTGACCGTCGTTGACCCGCAGCCGCACATGACCTATGCCCCGTTCCTGCCCGAGGCGGCGGCCGGTGCGATCGAACCGCGGCACGTGGTCGTGCCGCTGCGCCGCGTGCTGAAGCGCTGCCACGTGCTGACCGCGCGGGTCACGAAGATCGAAAACGAGCGCAAGGCCGTCACGGTCGAGGCGGCCGACGGCCACGTCGAGACGCTGAACTACGACGTGCTCGTGGTCGCGCTCGGCGCCGTCGCGCGGATCCTGCCGATCCCCGGCCTGGCCGAGGAGGGCATCGCCTTCAAGACCATCGGCGAAGCGATCTACCTGCGCAACCACATCATGACCAAGCTGGACGAGGCGGCCAGCACGCTCGACCCCGAGCTGCGCAAGCGCCTGCTCACGTTCACCGTGGTCGGCGGCGGGTTCGCGGGCATCGAGGCGCTGGCCGAGCTCGAGGACATGACCCGCTTCGCGGTCGAGAACTACTACCCGAACATCAAGCCGGCGGACATCCGCTGGGTGATGGTCGAGGCGGCCGGGCGGATCCTGCCCGAGGTCCGCGAGACGCTGGGCGTGTACACGGTGCAGCAGCTGGAGAAGCGCGGCATCGAGGTCTACCTGTCGACCGCGGCGAAGTCGTTCGAAAACGGCCACGTCGTGCTCTCGGACGGCACCGAGTTCGACACCGACACGATCATCTGGACCGCCGGCGTGAAGGCCAACCCGGTCCTCGCCAGCTCGGACCTGCCGCTCGACAAGCGCGGCCGCGTCGAGGCCACCGCGGCGATGCAGGTGGTCGGCCACCCGGACGTCTGGACCGCGGGCGACAACGCGGCCATCCCGGACCTCTCGCGCACCGAGCAGGACCCGACGGCGACCTGCCCGCCGAACGCCCAGCACGCGGTCCGCCAGGCCCGCCTGCTGGCGAAGAACATCATCAAGGTGATCCGCGGCGGACAGCCGAAGGACTACTACCACAAGAACCTGGGCGCGGTCGCGAGCCTCGGCTTGCACAAGGGCGTGGCGGACGCGCTGAACCTGAAGATCAAGGGCTTCCCGGCGTGGCTCTTCCACCGCGCCTACCACCTCAAGGCGATGCCGACCTGGAACCGCAAGATCCGCATCCTGTTCGACTGGATGCTGGGCGGGCTGTTCCGCCGGGAGGTCATCTCGCTGGGGCAGATCAACAACCCGAAGGAAGAGTTCAACCGGGCCAGCAAGGGCTGAGTGGTTCTTCCGACGAAGCCGGGCCGCTTTCGGGTGGCTCGGCTTCGCCGTGTCCGGGTTCGCTAGGGTGGGTGGGCCCCCGTAGCCCAATTGGCAGAGGCAGTCGACTTAAAATCGACCCAGTGCGGGTTCGAACCCCGTCGGGGGCACCGTTTTCGCAGGTGTGCGCCTCATGTTCTTGCCTGGTCGGCAGAGGCAGCTGCGATCTTGGCGCGGGCCGGGGTTCGCTGAGGTCTAATCGGGCTTGGGAGTGCCGCGGCGGTGTGCTTCGGCCGTTAAGTGACAGCCTGTCTTGACCCCGATGACGGTGTATTTGCTGGTGCCGAAGGCCAGGAAGGCGCTGTCAGGGCTGGTGTTACGCACGCCGTGGTTCCCGGGTTGGGTGGTCGAGACCTCTGGGGCGGGCTTGAAGCGGTAGCCCGCGGCGATCTGCCCGACCAGGGGCTTGGGCGCGGGCCCAGTCGGTGTCAGGCAGATAGCTGGGCGAGGTCCAGGATTTCGCCGCCTTGTTTCCAGGTGTGGCCGAATTCGGCGGTGAGCCGGTCACGGATGGCGGTGGCGATGGTGGGGTAGGTGGCCTTGGCCTGGTCGAGGTCGGGGAGCTTCATCAACTGGGCGTAGGCCTCGGGGCGGTCGGGGGTATCTGGCTGCAGGCGCGGCCAGGGCTAGCGCGAGAGGCAGCGCCGAAAGGCGGGCGACGGCCTGCGGTCGGTGCAGGGGCATAAGAGGGTTTCAATCGTCCGGCTGGCGGTGGGTATTCGAAGCTCGACCGGTTGAGACGGGGCGGTGGTTACCGCGCGCGGCGGCTTCTCAGTTCATCCAGCCAATCCCGCACCTGGCCGTCGTCATGCAGGTAAGCGCCGTCGGGGCCCTGGCGCAGGTCGATTCCGCAGAGAAGACCCAAGGCCCACAGGCTCAGCTCGTCCCAGGAGAGCTGGTCGTCGGTCAGCCAGCGAGCGGCCCATTGGTCGACGGCATCGCGGCTTGTCCGCCCGTCGAGGAGTGCGACGAAATGCGCTTCGATCTCGTCCAAGCCCGGCTGGTTGCCAGCGATCACGCACAACCGTAACAGGAGGAACAATTCCTGTGCGGGTACTTAATTCCGGAAAGGGCCTGACCGCAGCCTCAGCGGCGCGACCCGGGAATGCCGGTACCGGCGAGCGCACCGGGAGCATCAGCCGGGACCGCTGGATGTCGGGGGACTACCGGGGCGAGGCGTTCGTACGGTGCTCCGAGTGGCGGTCGAGGGTCGGTGTCGCCGTGGTTGGGCCACAGGGACATCGCGCGTTCGGCTTGTGCGGTGATCGTCAGCGACGGGTTGACGCCCAGGTTCGCCGAAATCGCCGAGCCGTCGACGACGTGCAGGCCGGGGTGGCCGTGTACGCGGTGGTATGGGTCTAGGACACCGCGTTCCGGATCGTCGGAAATGGCGCAGCCGCCGATGAAATGGGCCGTCATCGGGATGTTCAGGATCTCGCCGGTGGTGCCGCCGGCGATGCCGTCGATTTTCTCCGCTACGCGGCGGGCGGCGTCGTTTCCGGCGGGGATCCAGGTGGGGTTCGGTTCGCCGTGTCCGGGGGTCGAGGTCAGTTTGCGCCGCCCGGTGCGGGTGCGTTTGCTCGAGACGGTGATGGAATTGTCGAGGGTTTGCATGACCAGCAGGATGATGGTGCGCTCGGACCAGCGGCGCGGCGAGAACCAGGTGAGGTTGCGCGGGTTTCGGGCGAACGCGCCCAGCCAGGTGAGCCAGCGCGGGACGGGCTTGCCGCCGTCGGTGAGGGCGGTTTGCAGCAGCGACATCGCATTGCTGCCTTTGCCGTAGCGGCACGGTTCGATATGTGTGTGCTCGTCCGGGTGGATGGACGACGTGATCGCGACGCCGCGGGTGAAATCGACGTCCTTGCGTTTCGATTTCGCGCCTAGGATGGATTCCGAGTTCGTCCGGGTCAGGCGGCCGAGGCTGGCGGAAAGATGGGGCAGCGCACCGGTTTCGCGGGCGTGGTGGAGTAATTTCTGCGTGTTGTAGGTGCCGGCGCTGAAGATGACGTCGCGGGCGAAGAACGTGCGCACGTTTTTACCGCGGCGGGGCGACTTTCCGGTACGGACGGCGGTGACGGTGTAGCCGCCGTCGGATGGGCGCACCTCGAGCACCGTGGTCATCGGAAGGATCTTCGCGCCGAGTTTTTCGGCCAGGTAGAGGTAATTGCGGTCCAGGGTGTTCTTGGCGCCGACGCGGCAGCCAGTCATACAGGACCCGCATTCGGTGCACGTGCGGCGGGCTGGTCCGGCACCGCCGAAGTACGGGTCTGGCACCGCGGTTCCGGCGGGAGTGTCCTTGTCGCCGAAGAAAACGCCGACGGGCGTGAGCCGGAACGACGAGCCGACGCCCAGGTCGTCGGCGACTTCCCGGAGCACCTGGTCGGCGGCGGTGACGGTCGGGTTCTGGGTGACGCCGAGCATCCGGCGCGCCTGGGCGTAGTGCGGTTTGAGTTCGGCTTGCCAGTCGGTGACGTGCGCCCATTGCGGATCTTCGAAAAACGGGGCGGGCGGTTCGTAGAGAGTGTTGGCGTAGTTGAGGGAGCCGCCGCCGACGCCCGCGCCGCCGAGGATCACGACGTCTCGGAGCAGGTGGATGCGCTGGATTCCGTAGCAGCCGAGCCGGGGTGCCCACAGGAAATTCCGTACGTCCCAGGAGGTTTTGGGGAGCGTCTCTTCCGTCCGGCGGGGACCGGCTTCCAGCACGGTGACGCGGTAGCCCTTTTCGGACAGGCGGAGTGCGCTCACGGAACCGCCGAAACCGGAACCGATCACGAGGACGTCGGTCTCTTCGCAGGGGTCGCTCATCGTGGTCCTCACAGGCGTCAGCGCGCGGGGGGGCGAAGCTGAAGTCTTCCCGCCGGGCCGGGCGCGGGCATCGGTCTTCGGACCGGGACGGCGGGGCGCGACTGGTCCCGCGGCACAAAACCCGCGGCACAAAACCCCCGGCACAAAACCCCCGGCACGAAATCAGTCGACCGGCCGGAGCACCGCCGGACCCAGCAGCCGGCACGCCAGCAACGCCACCTCGACGTCGATCCGCCCCTCCGACAGCGGACGGCCGCGTTCCTGCTCGGCCTTGCGGAGCCGGTACTGGATGGTGTTCTTGTGCAGGTGCAGCTCCTGCGCAGCAACCATCAGGCTGCTTCCGCTGGACAGATACGCCCACACTGTCTCGCGCATCCGGCGGTGGCCTTCGTCGTCGTCGGCCAGCGCGCCGAGCACCGACTGGACCCAGCCCGCGACCGCCGACGGATCCGCCGCGACCAGCGCCAACGGCCCGAGTTGCGCCGCCGCGGTCACCGGTCGCGGCTGAGTTCGCTCGGCCATCTGCGCCACGGCCTCGGCTTGCCGGGCCTGCTGGTGCGTGGTGCGGAACCCGGCCGGCCCGCTCGCCGGGTCACCGAGCGCGACGCGCACTGGCTCGGGCGAGCCGGCGAGCGCGGCGGACACCGCGTCGAGGTCGAGCGTCGGGATCGGGAACCAGGCCCACACGGTCGAGGCGTCCGGGGCGACGACCAGCGGGGCGGTGCCGAGGGCGTTCGCGAGCAGCGCCGCGTGTCGTTCGAGAATGGTCAGCCTGCCGCTTTCGTCCAGCTCAGGGCCGCACCAGAGGACCGCGCCGACGTGCCGCTCCGACAACGCGTAGCCGAGAGTTTTCTCGACGTCGGCGGTGTCGACGGGTTTGCCGGACAGCACGGCTTGCACCTTCGCGAGCCGTGCCGCGTTGCGGTGTCGCAGCCAGGTGTCGCGTTCCAGCTGGTAGGCCTCGACGACCTCTTCGGAGATCTTGTCGATGTAGGTGAAGGCGACCTGCGACAGCTCGGTGGCGGCGACCGCGACGTCCGCGGCCTCCACCGGCTCGGCGGCGATCCGGGCGATCATCTCCTGCTGGAAAGCCGCCTGGCCGAGGCGGTACGCGCGCAGCATCGCGGTGATCGGCACCCGGCGCTGGGCCAGCCGCCGCGCGAATTCCAGCGCGACCGGCGGCGCACCGACGTCCATCGGCTCCATGGAACCGCCCAGCACGCCGAGCGCGGCGACCAGGTTCTCCCGGACTGTGCTGTCCAGCAGTTCGGCGGCCTGCGCGTCGGGCGCGAGCGCGGGCAACTCGGTGGTGACCTCCTCCACGATCCGCGCGCGGAGCAGCGCGAGCTCGGCCAGGACCGAGTCCGCGATCTTGGCCAGCGTGGCGGCAGCCGTCGACGTCACAGGCAGCACCGTACGCCCGGTTCGTGCCCGGGACCCAACTCAGCCGGACGTTTCGGTTTCGCGCACAGTGTCTCGCCGCCCGCGGATTCCTACCTTCGGGAAAACGACAGACCGCGTGGAGGCCGACATGAAGACCTATCGCCTCGCCGGAGCGAACGGCGAAACCGCCTGGCACGACCGGAAGCGGCACCTGTGGCTGCTCGGGCTCGTGGTGCCGCTGCTGCCGTTCGGCGCGATCGGGTTGCACGCCGCGACCGGATCCGCCGCCGCGCTGTGGCTCGGCCCGCTCGTCGTGCTGGTCCTCGTGCCGCTGATCGACCTCGTCGCCGGATACGACCACACCAATCCGCCCGACGAGGTGATGGAGGCGCTGGAGGAGGACCGCTACTACCGCTGGATCACCTATCTCTTCCTGCCGTTGCAATACGCCGGTTTCGTGGCCGGTGCGTGGCTGCTCGCGCGCGGCGACCTTTCCGTCGGCGGCAAAATCGGCCTCGCGATCACGCTGGGCACGGTCGCCGGCATCGCGATCAACACCGCGCACGAACTCGGCCACAAACGGGAAAGCACCGAGCGCTGGGCGGCGAAAATCGCGTTGGCCCAGTGTTTCTACGGGCATTTCTACATCGAGCACAACCGCGGGCACCACGTCCGCGTCGCCACTCCGGAGGACCCCGCGTCGAGCCGGGTGGGCGAGAGCTTCTACCGGTTCTGGCCGCGGACGGTCTTCGGTTCGCTGCGCAGTGCCTGGGGCGTCGAGCGGAAACGCTTCGCCCGCAAGGGAACTCACCCGTTCCGCCTCGGCAACGACGTGCTCAACGCGTGGCTGATGAGCGTGGTCCTGTGGGGAGCGCTGCTTGCGTGGCTGGGCGTCGGAATCCTGCCGTATCTGGTGATCCAGGCGGTGTTCGGGTTTTCGCTGCTGGAAATCGTGAACTACATGGAGCACTACGGGATGCTGCGCAAGCAGGTCACGAACGGCGGCAAGACCCGGTACGAACGGGTTACCCCCGCGCATTCCTGGAATTCCAACAACGTCGCGACGAACGTGCTGCTGTACCACCTGCAGCGGCACAGCGACCACCACGCCAACCCGACGCGCCGGTTCCAGACTTTGCGGGACTTCAAGGAAAGCCCGGTGCTGCCGACCGGCTACACCGGGATGATGGTCGTCGCGCTGGTCCCGGCGTGGTTCCGCAAGGTGATGGACCCGCGGGTCTACCGGCATTTCGACGGCGACCTCCGGCAGGCGAACGTGCAGCCGGGGAAACTGCCGTCGCTGCTGAAGAAGTACCCGGTCGTCGCTGCCGCCGCGGACGAACCGGTCGCCGACACCCGGCCGAAACTGGCTGACGACGTGGACGCCGCGCGGTGCCCGGGCTGCGGCTACCTCTACCGCGTCGCGGAGGGCAACGAGCTGGAGGGCTTCGCCGCCGGGACACCGTGGTCGGAGATCCCGGACGACTGGACGTGCCCGGATTGCGGCGTGCGCGACAAGGTCGACTTCGTGCCCGTGGCGCGGGAGGCGGCCTGATGAAGATCGTCGCGGACCACGGCAAATGCGAGGGCCTCGGCATGTGCGAGGCGATGGCCGACCAGTTCTTCGAGGTCGGCGACGACGGAGTGGTGCGGGTGCTCGACGAGGAGCCGCCCGAGGAGGACCGGCAGTTCGTCGACGCGGCGGTGCGCGCGTGCCCGGTCGCGGCGTTGCGGCTGCGGGATTGAGGCCGGCGTGGAGACGGAGCTGCTGGGGCGGGCGCGGTCGGGCGACCAGGCCGCGTTCGCCGTCCTCTATCAGGAGCACGCGCCGCCGGTCTTTCGCTACCTGCGGATGCGGGTGCCGACCGCGACGGTCGCCGAGGACCTGACGAGCGAGGCGTTCCTGCGCGCGTGGCGGAAACTGCCGGACTTCCGCCCGGACGTCGGGTCGTTCACCGGCTGGCTGTACACGATCGCCGACAACCTGGTGCGCGACCACCGCAAATCGGCTCGCTACCGGCGCGAGCTCCTCGACGGGAAAGACCACGACGGACCGGACGTGCGCGGCGGAGCCGACCGGCTCGCGCTGGCCCGCATCGAAGCCGCCGCGCTGCGCCGCTGCCTGGCCGACCTCAGCGAACCACAGCGCGAGTGCGTGCGGCTTCGGTTTTTCGCCGGGCTCTCCGTCGCCGAAGTGGCCGAAACCATGAACAAGAACCCCAACAGCGTCCGAGCGCTCCAGCACCGTGCGGTGCGCACGCTCGCGACGCTGCTGGCCGAGACCGCGAAGGCGGGACGCTGAAGTGCACGGATTCCTCGAAATTTTCAAGATCATGGGACCCCTGCTGGTGCTGATGCTCTGCCCGATCTGGCTTCCGCTGCTGGGGATGCTGATCGGGACGGTTTCGCAGCTGTTTTCCGGCGGCAGCCGGCCCGAACCGGCGCGTGCGCCCCGAAAGGTGCGCGCTGAACCGGCGGAGGCGCGCGGCGAGGTATAGCCGGCCGAACATGTCTCGGGCGGCAAAGAGCATTGGTCAGGCATTCCGGACTTTCTTAGCCTGGCTGCGGGTCGAAGGTGTCGAAGGTGCCGGACCCCGCTCGAAGGAGAGCCGCGATGACCGAATGCCAGCCTGTCACTGCCCAGCTCCCGTCCGGTCCGGTCCGCGGCGTGCGGGGCGACGACGGCCTGCTGCTTTTCCGCGGCGTGCGGTACGGGACTGCCGAGCGGTTCCAGCCGCCGCGACCGGCCGAACCCCGTTCCGACGCTGCTTTGCCCGGTCCGATCTGCCCGCAGCTCAGCTCGCGCCTGGAGGCTGCGATGGGGCCGCCGCGGGACGAAGCGCCCCAGTCCGAGGACTGCCTCCACCTCGCCGTCGCGACGTCCGCGCTGACCGGGGCGCGCCCGGTGCTCGTGTGGCTGCACGGCGGCGGTTTTCTAAGCGGCGGCGGAACACTTCCCTGGTACGACGGCGGACGGCTCGCCGCGGACGGCGACGTGGTCGTGGTTTCGGTCAACTACCGGCTGGGTGCCTTCGGCTACCTGGTCCACGAGGGCGTCAGCGAGGGCAATCTCGGTCTGGCGGACCAGATGCTCGCGCTGCAATGGGTCCGCGACAATATCGCGGCGTTCGGCGGCGACCCGGCCAATGTCACTGTCTTCGGGCAGTCCGCGGGTGCGCTTTCGACGCTTGCCTTGCTGTCCAATCCGGACAGTCGTTCGCTGATCCGGCGGGCGATCGTGCAGAGTTCCCCGGACCCCGCGATCATCCAGGAACGCGCTACGGCGCTGGAGATCGGCCGGTATTTCGTCGACGCGGTGGGCGGCGACCCGATGACCGCGTCCGTCGACCAGTTGCTCGCCGCGCAGCAGCGGACTCTCCGGTGGAATGCCGCGAAAGACCCGACGTCGACCCGGCCGCCGTTCGGGCTCGTTGATCTCGAGGTGCGGCTGTCCGATCCGCTGCCGGACTTGATGATCGGATACACGACGCAGGAGTGCGAAGCGTTCGCGATCGGAGTTCCGGACGCCGGGATCCGGCAAGCGATCGCGGACCAGACTGACCCGCTTTTCGGTCGTCCGGCGCGGGACTTGGCACAGCAGTACGGTGCGTACTCCTACGAATTCGACTGGGCTCCGGAACGCGGCGGCTACGGCGCGATCCACTGTCTCGAACTGCCGTTCCTGCTGGGCACCCCGGAATCCTGGCGCGGGAGCCCGATGCTGGGCGACACGAGCTGGGCTGAGGTAGAACGGATCGGTGCCCAGATGCGCTTGTGGTGGACCGAATTCGCGCGCTCGGGCTCGCCGGGCTGGGGCGGCGCGAGCATCCGGATCGGGAATTCCCTTCCGGCACTGGAGAACATGCGATGAGCAGAAGCATTCATTGGCCCGTAGTCCTGCTCTGTTTCTTCGCGGTCCTCCTGGACGGCTTCGACACCGCCGCCCTGTCGTTCACGATCCCGACGCTGTCGCACGAATGGGGTTCCGCCCCGGCGGCCTTCACGGTGCCGTTGGTGCTGACCAACATCGGGGTCGTCGCGGGATATCTGGCCGCGGGTTACGTCGGCGCCCGGATGAAGGCGCGCTCCGTAGTGCTCACCGGTGTGCTGATCTTCGCGGGCGCGACGGTGCTGACCGCCGCGATCCTGCAGCTGAAGTCCATGCCGGTTTTCGCCGCCGCCCGTCTGGTGACCGGGCTCGGCCTCGGGCTGGTGCTGCCCGCCGGGGTGTCGCTCGCGACGAAACACAGCGCGGAGGGCCGCCGGGAGCTGGTTTCGGTGGCGGTGACCCTCGGCCTCGCTTCCGGGAGCAGCCTCGGCGGGTTCTTCGGCGGGAAGCTGCTGCACAGCGTCGGGTCCGCCGGGGTCTTCTACGTCGCCGGGCTGGCTCCGCTGGTGCTGGCCGCGGTGATGGCCGTCGTGCTGCCAACGCGAGAGCCGGCGGTCGAGAGCAGCGCGAAGCAGGAGGCCAAGGTGAGCCGGCTGTTCGGCCCGGGACTGCGCCTGCCGACCTCGCTCATCTGGGCGTTCTCGTTCCTCATCTTCATCACCGCGTACGTGCTGATTTCCTGGGTGCCGACGCTGCTGACCGGGTACGGCTTCGCCGCCGGGAAGGCCCCGCTGGGACTCGCGTTCCTCACCCTCGGCGGGATCGCGGGCGGCTTGGTGCTCATCCCGCTCGCCGCGCGGATCGGGATCGCGCGGGCGCTGATCCTGATGCCCGCCATCGGGGCCGTGTGCATGGTCCTCGTCGCGACGGCGCCGGTCGGCGAGACCCTGCTGTTCGTCCTGCTCTCCGGTGCCGGGTTCGGGGTCACGGCCGGGCAGATCGGCCAGCTGACCCTCGCGGTCTCGATCTACCCGGAGAGCACCCGCACCACCGGCGTGGGCTGGGCCGCGGCGCTGGGGCGCATCGGGTCGATCGTCGGGCCGGGTGTCGCGGGGTTGCTGCTCGCGCTGGCGTTGTCGGCCCAGACGATCGTGCTGGCGACCGCTGTTCCGGTGCTGGTGGCAATCGCTTGCGCGGTGGGCTTGAGCCGTGTGCGGGCGAAGGCGAAGAGGGAGCACGATGGCGCACTGGTTCGATCTCGGTGACGTCGCGGTCGTTCCGCTGATCGAGGACGACCGGCTCTTGATCGAGCCCGGCGAGTTCTTCCCGGGACTCGAACCGGACCTGGCCGACTGGTACGCGCGCGAGCCGTGGTTCGACCGGGAGACGGGGAAGCTGGTGTTCGTCATCCAGTCTTTCCTGGTCTGCTCAGCGGACGAGGTGCTGGTGGTCGACGCGTGCGTCGGGGCGGGGAAAGACCGGCGCCGGGCGGAGTTCGACCAGCTGCCGGACCGGTGGCTGCGGCAGTTCCGCGCGACCGGGGTGCGGGACGTCGACGCTGTCGTGTTCACCCACCTGCACGCCGATCACGTCGGTGCCGTCACCGTCGGGGCGGATCCGGTCTTCCCGCATGCCCCGCACCTCGTGGTCGAGGAGGAGTTCCGCTACTGGTCGAGCGAAGCCGGTGCGGCGGCGATGCGCCGGACCGGGGACTACCTGGCCGACAGCGTCCGGCCGATCGAGCGGGCCGGACAGCTCAGCTTCGTCGCTCCGGACGCGGTGGTGGGCAAGCACGCGGAACTCGTTCCCGCGGCTGGGCACACGCCAGGAAACGTGTGCGTGCGGGTTCGCGGCAGCGCCGGAACCGTCCTGCTCGCCGGGGACACGATGCACCACGGGGTGCAGGTGCGGCATCCGGAGCTGAGCACCCGGTACTGCGTTGACCCGGGGAAAGCGGCAGAGGTGCGATCCCGCATTCTCGAGGAGGCGGGCGACTCCGTCCTGCTGCCGACGCATTTCCCCGCGCCCTCGGCCGGCCGGGCGCGGCGCGGCTCGGACGGTTATGTCTTCGAGTTCGCCGCCGACCTGATCCGGGCCGGGCAGTTCCGTTATCGGGAGTGGCTGGCCTAGGGGCGCACCGGGTCGACCCGGCGGCGGAGCAGGCAGAAGACATTCCCCTCCGGGTCGGCGAGGACGTGCCACGACTCCTCGCCGGTCTGCCCGACGTCGGCGGGCCGCGCCCCGGCCGCGAGCAGGCGTTCCAGCTCCGCGTCCTGGTCCCGGTCGGTCGGGTTCACGTCCAGGTGCAGCGGCAGTTTCACCGGCTTCGGGTCGGTGCTGCGGCTCAGGATCAACGTCGGCTGCGGGCCGCCGAAACCGGCTCCGGGCGGGCCGATCTCGAGGTCGTCGCCGTCCCAGCCGAGTTCGACGTAGCCGAGGACCTCGCACCAGAACTCGCCCATCCGTCGCGGGTCGGCGCAGTCGAGGACGAGTTCGGTGATCCGGCAGGCCATGGGCGCGAGCTTAGGGCCGCGGCGCACCCGCGCCCAGCGAATTCCGGTTTGTGCGCGCGGAGAGATCTGCCGCCCCGGATTCGTCCGCGCGCACGAACGTACTGCTCGGCAAACCTCCTAGGGTCGCCAGCAGCGAGGCGAGGAGGCAAGCATGCGGACACTGCTGCGTGGCGGTCGCGTCATCGACCCGGCTACGGGCTTCGACGGCACAGCTGACGTGCTGATATCCGGCGGGGAAGTGATCGCGGTCGGAGCGGGACTGCCCAGCGCGGACGACCAGGTCGAGATCGACGTCGCCGGGTACCTCGTCGGGCCGGGGTTCATCGACCTGCACAGCCACGTGCACTCGATCGCCGGACAGCGGCTGCAGGCGATGGACGGCGTCACGACGGCGCTCGACCTCGAGGCCGGCCTGATGCCGGTCGAACGGGCCTACGCCGAGGCCGCCGCGGCGGGCCGTCCGTTGCACTACGGTTTCTCGGCCTCGTGGGGCTCCGCGCGGGCGAAGGTGCTCGCTGGCATCGAGCCGGACGCGAGCATCAATACCGGGCTTTCCGTGCTCGGCATTCCGGACTGGCAACGGTCCTCGTCGAAGAAGGAGCTGGCCGCCTGGCTGTCGCTGGTCGAGGGGGAACTGGCGGCGGGCGCGCTCGGCGTCGGCGTGCTGCTCGGATACGCGCCGACCAGCGATCCGGCCGAGTTCCTGGCGCTGGCGAGGCTGGCCAAACAAGCCGAGGCGCCGACGTACACGCACGTCCGCGAGCTGGTCGAGGTCGATCCGGGCACCCCGGCCGACGGGTCCGAGGAGATCGCGATCGTCGCGGCCGAGACCGGCGCGGCGATGCACCACTGCCACGTCAACAGCACCTCCGGACGGCACATCGACCGGGTGCTCGCCGCGCTGGAGTCGGGTCGTTCGGCAGGGTCGCGGGTGACGGTCGAGGCCTATCCGTACGGCGCGGGCAGCACCGCGGTCGGCGCGGCGTTCATTTCGCCGGAGCGGCTGAAGATGAAGGGCCTCAACCCGTCGCGGGTGGTCCTGCTGGAGACCGGCGAGCGGATCGCGGACGAGGGCCGGTTGCTGCAGGTCCGCGCCGAGACGCCGGGGGCCCCGTGCATCCTGGAGTTCCTCGACGAACAAGACCCGGTCGACCGCACTCTGCTGCACCAGGCGCTCGCTTTCCCGGACTCGATCGTCGCGAGCGACGCCATGCCGGTGTACTGGCCGGACGGGGCCAACGAGTCCACCGAGTGGCCGCTGCCGCCCGGCGGCGTGACACATCCTCGTACGGCGGGGACCTTCTCCAAGTCGCTGCGGCTGATGGTGCGCGAGGCCGGGGTCTGGACCTGGCTGGAGGCTTTCCGGCGCTGTTCCTACCTCCCGGCGCGGGTGCTCGACGAGGTCGCGCCCGGGGCGCGGGCCAAAGGCCGGTTGAACGTCGGCGCGGACGCGGACATCGTCGTCCTCGATCCGGCCACGATCACCGACACCGCAACGTATTTCGACTCGACCCGGCCCGCGGTCGGCGTCCGGCACCTGTTCGTCGGGGGCACTCCGGTGGTGCGCGACGGGCAGCTGCTCGCCGACGCGCTCCCCGGCCAGCCGCTGCGGGGTGAGCCGCGATGACCGAATTCGCCGTGGACGCGTTGCTCGCCGACATCGAAACGCTGGTGTGCTGCGAATCCCCGTCTGCCGACCTGGACGCGGTCGCGCGCAGCGCTGAGGTGCTGGCTGGGGTCGGCGAGGCCTTGCTCGGCGTGGCGCCGGAACGCATCGTCCTGGATGGACGGACGCATCTGCGCTGGCGGTTCGGGGACGGTCCGCCGCGGGTGCTATTGCTCGGGCACCACGACACGGTCTGGCCGATCGGTTCGCTGGAGACCCACCCGTTTTCCGTGCGGGACGGCGTCTTGCGCGGCCCGGGCTGCTTCGACATGAAGACCGGCGTCGTCATGGCGTTGCATGTCGCGGCTTCTCTTGCCGACCCCAGTGGACTGTCCATTTTGGTCACCGGCGACGAGGAGCTCGGCTCGCCGTCTTCCCGAGGGCTGATCGAGGAAGAAGCGCAGAGCTGTGCGGCCGCGTTCGTGCTGGAGGCTTCGGCGGACGGCGGAGCGCTCAAGACCCGGCGCAAAGGCGTTTCCCATTACCGGATCGAGGTGACTGGACGCGCCTCGCATGCCGGGCTCGAACCGGAGAAGGGGATCAACGCCGGGATCGAGATCGCGCATCAGGTCCTCGCGGTCGCCGCGCTCGCCGATTCGGAGCGCGGGACCAGCGTGGTGCCGACGGTGCTTTCGGCTGGAACCACGGTGAATACCGTGCCCGCCGCAGCCGCGGTCGAGGTCGATGTGCGCGTGTGGGACGAAGAGGAACAGCTTCGCGTCGACCGTGCGGTCCGTGCGCTGCGACCGGTGCTGGAAGACGCGCGGGTGCGGGTCAGCGGCGGGATCAACCGGCCGCCGCTGGACGCCGTTTCCTCGGCCGCGTTGTACGGGCTGGCCCAGGAATTGGCCGCGGAATTGGGGTTGCCGGAATTGTCGGAGGCGGCCGTCGGCGGGGCTTCGGACGGCAATTACACCGCGGGCTTGGGCGTGCCGACGCTCGACGGTCTCGGTGCCGTCGGCGGCGGGGCGCACGCCGATCACGAACACGTCGTGGTCGAGGAATTGCCGCGGCGGACGGCGTTGCTGGCCGCGTTGGTGGAGAACGTGCTGACGAAGGGGAGTCCGTCGGTTCCGACGAATCCGGCTGGCGATTCTGGTCGAGCGCGACGGTGACGTCGGTGGGGAAGCCGGGAAAGGATCGTCGCGTGACGAATCTTGCGATGAACACGGAAAGACCCGTCGCGACGGAAACGTGCGACGAGGCCGCCGCGACCGCGCGCGCGGCCGCGGCCGCCTCCGGGGTCGAGATCCGGGAAATCACCGAGATCGCGGAGATGACCGCGGTCGGAGTGCTGTTCGAGACGATCTGGCGGTCCGCGCCGGGAACCCGGCCGGTGACCACGGAACTGCTGCGCGCGCTGTCGTCGGCGGGCAATTACGTGGCGGGCGCGTTCGCCGGCGGAGAACTGCTCGGTGCGTGCGTCGGCTTTTTCGGAAATCCCGGAAAAGGCAGCCTGCACAGTCACATCGCCGGGGTGGCGAAGGCCGGTGCGGGGCGTGGGATCGGATACGCACTGAAATTGCACCAGCGCGGATGGGCGCTGGCGCAGGACGTTTCGTCGATCAAATGGACCTTCGATCCGCTGGTGCGCCGCAACGCCTATTTCAACCTCGGCAAGCTCGGCGCGCTCCCGGTGCGTTATCTGCGGGATTTCTACGGGCCGATGACCGACGGCATCAACGGTTCCGGCGACACCGATCGGCTGATGGTGTCCTGGGAGCTGGCCAGTCCGACCGTGCGGGCCGCCGCGTTCGGCGAACCGATCCGCACCGACGCGAAGGCCCTGCTCGACCAAGGAGCGGCCGTGGCCCTCGAGGTCGCCGCGGACGGCGGACCGGCCGTCGGCAAGGCGGATGCCCCGGTGGTGCTGGTCGCCGTCCCGCCGGACATCGAGGGTTTGCGCAGCACCGATCCCGGCCGGGCGGACGCGTGGCGGACCGCGCTGCGCGAATCGCTCGGCGGGCTGCTGGCCGCGGGCGGCCGGGTGACCGGCTTCGACCGAGCCGGCTTCTACGTGATCTCCAAGGAGGAGCAGTGAAACTCAGCGGTGTGGAACTGCGCCGGGTGCGGATGCCGCTCGTCGCCCCGTTCCGGACTTCGTTCGGCACCCAGTCCGTCCGCGAGCTGGTGCTGCTGCGCGCGGTCACGCCGGCCGGCGAGGGCTGGGGCGAATGCGTGACCATGGCCGGGCCGCTGTACTCGTCGGAGTACAACGACGGCGCGGAACACGTGCTGCGGCACTACCTCATCCCGGCGCTGCTGGCCGCGGAAGACGTCACCGCGGCGAAGGTGACGCCGCTGCTGGCGAAGTTCAAGGGCCACCGGATGGCCAAGGGCGCCCTGGAGATGGCGGTGCTGGACGCCGAACTCCGCGCGCACGAGCGCTCGTTCGCCGCCGAACTCGGCTCGGTCCGCGATTCCGTGCCGTGCGGCGTTTCCGTCGGCATCATGGACACCATCCCGCAGCTGGTCGACGTCGTCGGCGGATATCTCGACGAGGGCTACGTGCGGATCAAGCTGAAGATCGAGCCCGGCTGGGACGTCGAGCCGGTGCGCGCGGTCCGCGAACGCTTCGGCGACGACGTGCTGCTGCAGGTCGACGCGAACACCGCCTATACCCTCGGCGACGCACCGCAGCTGGCCAAGCTCGACCCGTTCGGCCTGCTGCTGATCGAGCAGCCGCTGGAAGAGGAGGACGTGCTCGGCCACGCCGAGCTGGCCCGCCGGATCCGGACGCCGATCTGCCTCGACGAGTCGATCGTGTCGGCGCGCGCGGCGGCCGACGCGATCAAACTGGGCGCGGTCCAGATCGTGAACATCAAGCCGGGCCGGGTCGGCGGCTATCTGGAAGCGCGCCGGGTGCACGACGTCTGCGCGGCGCACGGGATCCCGGTGTGGTGCGGCGGGATGATCGAGACCGGCCTCGGCCGGGCGGCGAACGTCGCGCTCGCCTCGCTGCCGAACTTCACCCTGCCCGGCGACACCTCCGGGTCGAACCGGTTCTACCGGACCGACATCACCGAGCCCTTCGTGCTGTCCGGCGGCCATCTACCGGTGCCGACCGGCCCCGGCCTCGGCGTGGCACCGATTCCGGAGCTGCTGGACGAGGTGACCACGGCAAAGGTCTGGATCGGTTCGTAGCCCGCTACGAATTCCGGAGGTAGATTTGGTCGAATCGGACCAGCCGGTCCGCGCGGGGCCGGCTCTACCTTCGGGGGGTGCTGACACCGGTGCCGAGCAAGCCGCACACGAGCCTGGGTCGCGTCCTCGAAGCGCTCGGGGACGTGCTCCTCGAACCGATCGCGGTCGGCCGCGACACCCGGCGGCAGCTCGGCGGGGTGGTGATCCACGATCCGCACGACGACGCGGAGTTCCCGGCGCAGGCGGTGGTCCTCGGCGTCGGCGTGCGGGAATCCGACGAGATCGGGCAGCTGCTGCACGCGGTCGCCGCGCGCGGGGCGACCGCACTGGTCGTGCGGTCGCCAGTCGCCGCCTCGACGGAACTCGTGCGCGCGGCCAATTCCTCCGGGGTCGCGCTGCTCGGGCTCGCCAGCGGTGCGTCGTGGGCGCAGCTGGCGGCCATGCTCCGCACGTTGCTCGCGGAGGGCGACGTCGGCGATGTTTCCCCGCAGACACTCGGCGGGATGCCGTCCGGCGATCTTTTCGCGCTCGCCAACGCCATCGCCGCGCTGCTGGACGCACCGGTCACCATCGAGGACCGCAACTCGCGCGTGCTCGCGTTCTCCGGCCGGCAGGACGAGGCCGACCCCTCGCGCGTCGAAACGATCCTCGGCCGCCAGGTGCCCGAACGGTTCACGCGCGAGCTGGAAAAAGACGGCGTCTTCGAGCGGCTCTACCGCGACCAAGGCCCGGTTTACGTCTATCCGGGCGAAGGCTACGACAAGAAGATCGTGATGCCCCGCGCCGCCCTCGCGGTCCGGGCCGGAGACGAGATCCTCGGGTCGATTTGGGCCGCTGTCGACAAAGAGCTCAGCGAAGAACGGACCGCGGCGCTGATCGACGCGTCGAAAATCGTTGCGCTGCACATGCTTCGGCTCCGGGCGGGCGCGGACGTCGAACGCCGGCTGCGGGCCGACCTGGTCAGCACCGCGCTCGAAGGCGGCTCCGGCGCGCAGGAAGCCATCGCGCGGCTCGGGCTGCTGGGCCAGCCGACGATCGTGCTCGCCATGGGCTTGCTGGAGGCACCCGACGATGACCTGCGGCTCGTCACTGAACGCCAGCGGGTCGCCGACGCGTTCGCCATGCACCTCAGCGCGGTTCAGCCCCGATCGGCGGTAGCGCTGGTCGGCGATGTCGCGTACGGAATCGTCCCGATGCCTGGGAACCACGGCGATTGCCGGGAACGCTCGGTACGCGTCGCGTCGACCTTCCTGGAACGCACCGGCCGCCGGGTCGCGGCGGCGATCGGCATCGGCCCGCTGGCTCTCGACGGCTCCGGATTGCGCGCGTCCCGAGACGGCGCCGACCGAGCGTTGCGCGTCTTGCTCACCAACGGCGGCTCGAAGCGGGTGATCACCTCCGAGGACGCGCACATCGAGGCGTTGATGCTGGAACTGGCCGACCTCTCCGCGGCCCGCGGCGACGTCGCGACCGGGCCGATCGCGCGCTTGCTGGAGTACGACACCAAGCATCAGTCCCAGCTCGTGCACACGTTGCGGTGCTGGCTCGATTCGTTCGGCGACATCAGCGCCGCCTCGGCCGCGGCATACGTGCATCCGAGCACGTTCCGGTACCGGTTGCGCAGGCTCGCCGAGGTGGGCGGCATCGATCTCGACGATCCGGGGGACCGGTTCGCCGCGATGGTGCAACTGCATTTGCTGCCGCGCGTGGAGCGGGCCGAAGAGGGGTCGTGAGTGTTTACGCCGGTTAGAACCGGCATTGCCGCGCACGAAAACCCGACCCCCGCCCCGCTGGCCCCCTTTTCACCCCCCGCCTCCCCCTCCCTC
>NZ_ASXG01000044.1 GCF_000411975.1 Amycolatopsis orientalis DSM 43388 | reverse complement strand
TTTTCAAGCAGAAGACGGCATACGAGATTACCGTCAGTTAATACAGGAACTTATAATCGCAATGGATTTTCAATACATAGTTGTTTAAACGCTTTTGGTCCGTCTTTAGGACCTCGATTCTGTTCCGAGGGTTGTATAACTGGTTTATCTAATGACATGCAAAAATTAAATGAGTTAATATTTTCAGAGCCAGATAGCACATTAACAGTTACGGACTAAAAAATATGGCAAGGTTATTAACAATTGTATTTTTTTCTC
>NZ_ASXG01000043.1 GCF_000411975.1 Amycolatopsis orientalis DSM 43388 | reverse complement strand
GCCACCGCCGCCCGGACGACCGCCGCCGCCACCGGGACGGCCGCCGCCGCCGGGACCGCCTCGGCCGCCGGCCGGTCCGGCCGGACGGGCGCGGCCCGGCATCATGCCGGGGTTCGGGCGCGGGGGCATGTTGCCCGGGCTGGGCCGGTTGCCGCCGCCCTGGCCGCCGCCGGGACGCGGCGGACGGGTGTCGCCGCCCTGGCCGCCGCCCGGACGCGGGGGACGGTTGTCGCCGCCCTGGCCGGGGCCGGGGCGCGGGGCGGGCGGACGCGGGGCCGGGGCCCCGGAACCGACGCCGAACGGGTTGTTGCCGACCCGCGGGGTGCGCGGACCGGGCTTCGGGCCGCCGGGCTTGGGGCCCTGCGGCTTGGGCGGCACGACCGAACCGGCGGACGCGGCGTCCTGCTGCTTCGGGGCCGGCTTGGGCGCGGCGGGCTCGGCCTTGGCGGCCGGGACCTCCTGCGCCGGGGCCGGCTGGGCCGGCGCGGCCGGGCGCGGACCGGGGCGCGG
>NZ_ASXG01000042.1 GCF_000411975.1 Amycolatopsis orientalis DSM 43388 | reverse complement strand
AGCACCCCAAGACCGCAGGGCGGCTTCGTATCGGGGTGCAGGGCGGGGGCTGGGTGCCTCGATCGTTGGGTGCGGCGGCTGCGGTTGGTTGGTGGGGGCGCGGTTCGGGTGGCTGGTTGCGTGGGGGTCCGCGGTTCCGGTTGCGGGTGGTCCGTGAAGGGCTCCTTGAGGGAATCTAGGTCCGTGAAGGGGCCCCTCACGTGCGGGGGCGGGAGGGAACCCGAAAGAATCAGAGTTCGGGAAGCTGGCCGTCGCGGAGGTCTGGACCGCGCCGTGGGTTTTGTCTACGCTTGGAGAATGACTTCCGCGTTTCCGGTCACTCGCACGCTTTCCCGGGGTTTTGTCGCTGGGCCTCCGGTGGTGCTGATTCATGGGTTCGCGTCGTCGGCGACGGCGGACTGGCCTGCGGAGAACTGGGCCGATCCGCTGGCGGCTGCGGGGCGGGAGACGATTGTGGTGCATTTGCCGGGACATCCTGGCGGGCCCAAGGTCGTCGAACCCGAAGATGCGACCGCGACGCGGGTGGTGGCTGCGTTGGCCGAATGTGCGGGGGCGGGGGAAGTCGACGTCGTCGGGTATTCGCTCGGGGCTCGGCTGGCGTGGGATCTCGCGGCGCATCCCAAGGCGTCGGTGCGGCGGTTGGTGCTCGGCGGGTTGAGTCCGCGAGAACCGTTCGCCGCGGTGGATCTCCGGGCTGCCCGGGCGGCTGTCCAAGGTGGACCGTCGCCGGATGATCCGCTGACCGGGGCGATCGCGGCCATGGCGGCGGCGGGGGACGCGGAGTCGTTGCTCAACCTTGTCGAGGGACTGGCCAGCGAGCCGTTCGATCCGGGGGCGGGGGTGCCGAGCGCGCCGACGTTGTTCCTCGCCGGGCGGGAGGACTTCATGGCGCACGGGATCGAGCAGCTCGTGGCGCGGGTGCCGGGTGCGCGGTTGCGGCAGGTCGCGGGGGATCACCTCGGTGCGCTGGTGGGCGTCGAGTTCCGGGAGGCGGTGTTCGACTTCCTCGGAGACCGTTGAGGCGCCGAAATGGCCTCCGCGGCGGAGTCATGCCAGCCTGGAGCGCATGACGACACCGGCGCAGCTTCGCAAAACCGCCCTGTCTTACCCGGAGACGGCCGAGGCGGCCGATGCCGGCACGGTCTCGTTTACGGTGCAGGGCAAGGAGTTCGCAGCCCTGCGTCCGGACCGCCAGGTCGTGCTCCGGATGACCGGGTCCGATGTGGACGAGATGCGCGCGCAACACCCGACCGCGCGGCGCGTGGCGCGAGCCGGGGTGCGGTTTCCGATCGAGGACCTCAACGGGCAGCAGCTCAACTACTGGGTGCGCCGCGCGTGGCTGGCCCGCGCGCCGAAACGGCTGGCAGCACCGGTGGCCGCCGCCGGAACCGCGGTGGCCGGCGAAGTGGGTGACTTGCCCAAGGCGATCGGCAGTCCGGCGACCCGGGCGCTGCACGCCGCGGGGATCACGACGTTGGCGCACACCGCGGAATGGACCGACGCCGAGCTGCTGGCACTGCACGGCGTCGGCCCGAAGGCGGTTCGTCTTCTCCGCGAAGCGCGGAGCTGAACCGCGGCGGAGTCCGCCGGGGCCGTGGCCGCGGTGGGGAGATCCGGACGACATCGCGCGGGCGGTCGGCTACCTGGCGGGTCCGGACGCGGAGTCCGCCGGGCTCGCCGCGAAGGCGAAGTCAGGCCTGCGGTGACTCCGCTCCGGTAGGCGCGGGATCGGGCGGATCGCCCTCGAACCCGTTCGCCCAGTACCGCCCGCGCAGCGAAAGGTTCTGCAGCATCCCGGTCGCCTCCTCCGCCGACATCGGCGCGGGATCCGCTTCCAGCCACCACCGCAGCACCGCCAGCTGTTCCCCGACCCACGCCCTCGCCAGCACGCCGAGGTCGATGCGCGGCTCGACATCGTGGTGGTCGGCCCGCGACTTGAACACCGAACGCACCGCGTCGATGCGCGCGTCGGTGAACTGCCGCAGCGCTCGGCCGTCCCCTTCGCCGCGCAGGATGAGCAAGTAGAGATCCCGGTTCTCGCGGGCGTGCCGGAACAGCTCGAGCGCCGGTTTGCCGGTGAAGCCCACTGAGGACGCCGGGACCAGCGGGCGCAGCCGTTCGTCCAGTTCCTCCTGGAGTTCGGTGACGACGTGCCGCAGCAGCGCGTCCTTGTCCGGGTAGTGGCTGTAGAACGTCGCGCGGCCCAGGTCGGCCCGTTCGGTGATGTCCTCCACCGTCACGTTGGCGTATCCGCGTTCCAACACCAGCGACACCAGTGCGTCGCGGAGCAGGCCGCGCGTGCGGCGGGTCCGGCGGTCAGTGGTCGGCAAGGGGCCCCCTTCGGTCGTTGCCGGCCCGAGTGTAGCGAACTGTTGACACCACGACTGTTAATAGACACAGTGTTCAGCATTGGTCAACCTGACGGAAAACAGGGAGTCGGCGTGAACCTGGGCAGCTACGTCACCCGTGCCAGCACGTTCTGGCCCGAGCAACCGGCGCTGGTGTGCGAGGAACTGCGGTGGTCCTACCGCGAACTGGAGGAGCGGACGAACCGGCTGGCGTCCGCGCTGCTCGCGTCCGGCGTCGAGCCCGGGCAGGCGGTGGCCACCTTCGCCGGCAACAGCGCGGACCTCGTGGAGACCGAGATCGCTTGCTACAAGGGCGGTTTCCTCCGCGTGCCGATCAGCGCGCGGCTGTCGGCGGGCGAGGTCGAGCACATCCTGGCGGACGCGGACGTGCGGGTGCTGCTGGTCGACGCCGAGCACGCCGAAGCGGCACAGAAGGCGGCAGCCGGGACGTCGTGTGCGCTGATCGACTACGACGGCCGCGCGCCGGATGCCAGGTCTTACGCCGACGTGCTGGCGGCGGGGTCGCCGGAGCCGGTCGCGGTCGAGGTCAGCGCGGACGATCCGTCGGTTCTGCACTTCACTTCCGGGTCGACCGGGAAGCTCAAGGCCGCGGTGCAGACGAACGGCAACCGGTTGGCGAACCTGCGCAAGCGGTTGATGAGCCCGGAAGGCGCGCCGTCCGCGTCGGAGCGGTATCTCGCGGCCGGTCCGATCGCGCACGCCACCGGCATGGGGTTGCTGGCGGCGTTTTCCCGCGCCGCGACTGTGGTGGTGCTGCCGCGGTTCAGCGCGGAGGAGTTCCTGTGGACGGTCGAGAAGGAACGGATCACCTCGACGTTCCTCGTGCCGGTGATGCTCAACATGGTGCTGTCGCATCCCGACGTCCACACTGCTGACCTGTCCTCGCTGCGCTGCCTGCGAGTCGGCGGCGCGCCGGTTTCCCCGCAGCGGCTGCGCGACGCGGTGGCCGTGTTCGGGCCGGTGGTGATGCAGGGGTACGGCCAGGGCGAGACCACCAGCGGCGTCACGGTGCTGACCTGCGAGGACGTCGTGCGCGGGATCGAGGAGGACCCGGAACTGCTGTCGTCGGCCGGACGGCCGCTGTTCGACTCCGAGGTCCGGGTGGTCGACGACGCGGGACAGCCGGTGCCCGCCGGGGAACTCGGCGAGGTGGTGGTGCGCGGTCCGGACTGCGTGACGGAGTACTGGCACGAACCGGAGCTGTCCGCGCAGACGTTCCGCGACGGCTGGGTGTACACCGGCGACATCGGCTACCTGCGCGCCGACGGCTATCTGTTCATCGTGGACCGCAAGAAGGACATGATCATTTCCGGCGGTTACAACATCTACTGCACCGAAGTGGAATCCGTGCTCTACGAGCATCCCGCGGTGTCCGAGGCGTGCGTGGTGGGCGTGCCGGACGAGCAGTGGGGCGAGGCGGTGAAGGCAGTGGTCGTCCGCCGCTCGGAGGTCACCGCCGAGGAGCTGATCGAGTTCTGCGCGGAACGGCTGGCGCGCATCAAGAAACCGCGTTCGGTGGATTTCGCCGACGAACTCCCGGTGAACCGCAACGGCAAGATCGACCGGCGCGCGGTGCGGGACCGGTATTGGGCGGGCGAAGCCCGGAAAGTCCACTGAGGAGACCTGGCATGTCCTTTGCCCTTACCCCGGTTTACCACGGCAACCCGCGGCTGGCGGACCTGGTCTGCCGGTTGCGCGAATACCTGTCCGGCGAACTCGCCGACTACGAGGCCGCTCTGGGGCTGACCCCGGAGACGCCGTTGACCCGCGCCATGGTGGAACCGGTCTGGAAACGCTGCCGGGAGCTTGGTTTCTACGGAGTGCACCTGCCCAGCGAGTACGGCGGCCTCGACCTGACCTACACCGAACTCGCCGCGCTCAAAGAGGAAGTCGGCGCGTCCGGCCGCATCCTCTACCACTGCGTGCTCGGCGACCTGGGCGGTCCGCTGCGCGCGGGCGCGATCTTCTCGACGGCCACCGAGGAACAGCGCGAGCGGTACCTGCTGCCGGTGGTCCGCGGGGAACGCGCGTGCTGCTTCTCGCTCACCGAAACCAACGCCGGGTCCGATGTACGCGCCATGCGCACCACGGCGACCCCGGACGGCGACGGCTGGCGGATCAGCGGGCACAAGGTGTTCTCCTCGGCCGGTCCGATCGCCGACTTCTCCGTGCTGGTCGCCCGGATGGCCGGGGAAGAGGAGAGCTACTCGGCCTTCCTGATCGACCTGGACTCGCCGGGCTGCACCGTCGTCGACGGCGAGGTTCCGATGTCCGGCCAGCACATCGAGTCCGACATCGTCCTCGACGACTGCTACGTCGGCCCGCGGCAGCTGCTCGGCCGCGTGGGCGACGGGCTGCGCATCGGACTCGGCCGGGTCACCACCAACCGGCTGCTGCACTGTCCGACGGTGCTCGGCCACGCCCGCCGCGCGCTGGAACTCACCATCGAATTCGCCCGCACCCGCCAGGTGTTCGGCGGCCCGCTGGCGGCGCTGCAGTCGGTCCAGCACAAAATCGCCGACCTGGCCACCGCGTACTACGCGGCGCGCGCCATGACGTACGACGCACTGTCCGAATTGGACTCCGGAAGCACCCCGGGCACGGAGGCGTTCATGTGCAAACTGTTCGTGGCGGAGAACGCCTTCCGGATCGCGGACGAGGCGGTGCAGATCCACGGCAAGGCCGGGCTCGTGCGCGGGTCCGAGGTCGAATGGCTGTTCCGCCGGCTGCGGATGTTCCGCGTGCTGACCGGATCGTCGGAGATCCAGAAGAACGGCATCGCCAAAGCCCTGCTCCAGCCGTCCGGGACGCGGCGATGAAGCCCGCCGGCACCCGGCCCCGCTCGGCCGCGCCGGCGAACGGCGCCGCGGGGAGCACCTGGCTGCGCCGCTGGTCGGTGGTGGCCATGCTGCTGCTGTTCATGCTGATCAACTACGGCGACAAGACCGTCCTCGGGCTGGCCGCGCGCCCGATCATGCACGAGTTCGGGCTGAGCCCGTCGCAGTACGGCCTGCTGTCGAGTTCGTTCTTCTTCCTGTTCAGCGTCTGCGCGCTGGGAGTCGGCCTCGCGTCGAGCCGGATCTCGACGCGGTGGATCCTGCTGGTGCTCGCGCTGGTCTGGGCGGTGACGCAGGTGTCCGTGGTCGCCGCGGGCGGGATCGGGCTGCTGCTGGCGAGCCGGATCGTGCTCGGCGCCGCCGAAGGGCCCGCGCAGCCGATGGCCATGCACGCCGCGCACAGCTGGTTTCCCAACACCAAGCGCAACATCCCGAGCGCGCTGATCGTCGGCGGCGGCGCGCTGGGCGGGGCGATCGCGACCCCGCTGCTCACCCTGGTGATCGTGCACTTCGGCTGGCGGGCCGCGTTCCTGACCATGTTCCTGGTCGGCTGCGTGTGGTGCGCGCTGTGGCTGCTGATCGGCCGCGACGGTCCGGCCGACCACGCCCCGGCCGCCGGGGCGGCGCCGGTGCCGGTGCGCCGGGTCCCCTACCGGCGGATCCTGCTCTCCGGAACCTGGCTCGGCGGGTTCACCGGCGCGTTCGGCGCGTACTGGACGTCCACGCTGATGGTGGCCTGGCTGCCGTCCTACCTCGAAACCGCGCTCGGCTACAGCACTGGCGAGGCCGCCGCGATCGCGACGATTCCCTGGCTGGCCGGGCTGATCCTGACGTTCACGCACGGCGCGATCACCCAGTGGCTGCTGCATCTCGGCGTGCCCAGCCGGATCGCGCGCGGCATCCTCGGCGGCTGTGTGCTGATCTTGTCCGGCCTGGCGATGGTGCTGCTGCCGACCGTGACCCAGCCCGCGCTGCGGATCGTCCTGATCGCGGTGGCGTTCAGCTTTCACGGCGTCACCTTCGCCAACGGGCAGACGGTCAACAGCGAAATCAGCCCGCCCGCACAGCGGGGTGCGGTGCTGTCGGTCAGCGTCGCGCTGGTCACCATCGCCGGACTGCTCGCGCCATATGTCACCGGCCGGCTCGTCGAGGCCGCTGACGGACCGGCCGCCGGATTCGCCACCGCCTTCGCGATCCCCGGCGTCCTGATGATGGCGGGCGGGCTGGGCGCGCTGTTCTTCGTCCGACCGGAACGCGACGCCCGCCGGATCGCCGCCCTCGCCGCAGTCAAGGAGAAACCGTGACCGATCCGTACACAGTGGACAACGCGTATTGGAGCCGCGGCTACGTCGACCCGGCGTTCGTCCGCCTCGGCATGACGCGCGCCCGGGAAACCGGCCCGACCCGGCGAGTCTGGCGCGGCACGGGCCCGCGCTGGGAGCTGCCCGAGGAGCCCCAAGACCTGGACCGCCTTCTCGTCACTCCGCGCGCCGGGGGAGCGGCCGTCAAGCTGGCCGAGTTCCTGGCCGGTGCGGAAACGGACGCGATCCTGGTGGCGCACCGGGGGAAAATCGTCTACGAACGGTACTTCCACGGCATGCGGCCGCACGACGTCCACCTGTCCGCGTCGGTCGCGAAGTCGTGGACCGGGCTGCTCGCCGCGCTGCTGATCGACGAAGGTGTGCTCGACGAGGATCAGCCGCTGTCCCATTACGCGCCTGAACTCGGCGGCACCGCGTTCGGCGACGCCGCGATCCGCCATCTGCTGCACATGGGCACCGTGATGGACTACGGCGGACGGCCGTTCTGCAAGCCCCTGGAAGCGCAGCGGTATTTCGCCGCGGTCGGCATCGTGCCTCGACCGGCCGGCTACTCCGGGCCCACGAGCGTCAAGGAACATCTGGCCACCGCGCGGGCTGTCGCGCCGCCGGGAACCGGATTCCGCTACGACAACGGGAACACCGAGGCCGTGGCCGAGGCTCTTCGCCGAGTCAGCGGCGCCAACCTCGCCGAACTGTGGAGCGAACGGGTCTGGGCCCGGCTGGGCGCGGACGAGGACGGGTCGTACTGCCTGGATTCCACCGGCACGGAGATCGCCTGCGGCCGCTACAGCGCCACCCTGCGCGATCTGGCTCGGGTCGGGGAGATGCTGCGCCGCGGCGGCACGGTCGGGGACCAGCAGCTCGTGCCGGAACGCGTGGTCGCCGGCCTGACCGACGTGCCGCCGGGCCCCGCGCAACGCGCCTTGCCGACCGGTGCGGCGCGGCCGATCGGTTACCACAATTTCTGGTGGGTCCCCGGCGACGGCCACGGCACGTTCGACGCGCGAGGCATCCACGGGCAGCGGCTGCGGGTCAGCCCGGGCCGGGAGCTGGTCGTCGCGCATTACGGCTCGCACGTGATGTCGCCGGCGGTCCCGGTACCGCCGCTGGAAGCGGTGTTCGACCAGATCGGCGACCAGCTGGCGGGGTGACGCGACGGAACGGGACCGACCGTTCGCTCTGCTAGCGTTGCCGTTGTGGTGCAGAAGGTTCAGGTGTCCGAGGCGCGGTCGCGGCTGCTCGCGACCGCGACCCGGATCTTCTACGCCGAAGGCCTCCACTCGGTGGGGATCGACCGGCTCGTGGCGGAAGCGAAGGTCACCCGGGCCACGCTGTACCGGCATTTCCCCGGCAAGGAAGACCTCGTCGTCGCATATCTGCGGGGCGTATCCGAAATGGAACGCGACGGGATCGGCAAGATCCTCGCCGCCAACCTGCCCGCGGCCGACGCGGTGCGCGCGATCGCCGAGCTGATCGCCGAGAGCATCCAGTCGGCGCACTTCCGCGGCTGCGCGTTCCTCAACGCGGCGGCGGAATACCCGGACCCGAAGCACCCCGTGCACCAGGCGGTCCTGGCGCACCGCGAGTGGTTCCTGCGCACCGTGACGGACCTGCTCGCGCAGATCGGCGAGACTCCGCCGGAGCCGGCGGCACGGCATTTCGTGCTGCTGCGCGACGGTGCGATGGCGTCGGGCTGCCTGACCGATCCGGTCCAAGTCGGCGAGACGTTCCTTCAGGGCGTCGACGGGATCCTGCGGCACCGCCTCGGTTCGGCGGCGAAGCAGCTCCTTCCCGGTTGCCCGTAAGACTTCGGAAAGCCCCTCCGGCCTTGACCCGGCCCGCGCCGGGCCGCCAGGCTCAGGGAGACAGAACGTTCTCTCTCGCTAGGTCTGGGAAGGATCGTCGTGACCATCGTTGACTCGCCTGCCGCCGGAACCGCGGCTCCGTTGCGTCGGCTGTATTTCGTGCGGTTCGCCTTCGCCGTCGGGTGGGCGGCGTTGTTGTTCCTCACCTCGAAGTCGCACCTCGGCCCGATCGGAGTGGTCCTGGTCGTCGTCTATCCGTTGTTCGACGTCGCCGCCGCGGTGGTGGACGCGCGCTGGTCCCGTGCCGCGGGGTTGTACGTGAACATCGCGATCAGCCTGCTGGCGGGCATCGGCATCGCGGTCGCCAGCGCGTCCGGGGTTCCGGCGGTGCTCCGCGTGTGGGGCGCGTGGGCGGTCGCGGCCGGTCTGGTCCAGCTGATCGTGGCCGTCGGCCGGCGCGCGATGGGCGGCCAGTGGCCGATGATCCTCAGCGGCGGCATTTCGGTGCTGGCCGGGGCGAACTTCATCCTCAGCGCCGGCGGGCCGAACCCGTCGCTGACCGCCGTGGCCGGGTATGCGGTGCTGGGCGGGGTCTTCTTCTTCGTCTCGGCGCTCCGGCTGGATGTCCGTCCGCACTGACCGAGGGTCGCGCCGGAGCGCTCGCTCGGCAGCGGCGCCCCGGTTTGCCGAGGGCCGGTCTTTGCGGCATCTTTACGCGTGGTGTGCCGGGAAGTCTGGTCGGCCTGCCCGTGTCCAGCCGGGACGGCGGGCGGTCCGGCCGACCCCGAGGAGTCCCCGATGGCGCTGGCGTCAGGTGTGCGGAAAGAAATCCGGAGTTCCGGCGGAGCCGCCCGGCCGGCCGTAGCCTGGGGGCATGCGCGCAGCGGACCTGGCCGAGGAGTTCCCGGTCGTCGACCTCGATGCGGACGCGCTGGCGGCCGCGCGCCTGCTGGCCGAGCACCGGCTGCCCGGGCTGGTGGTGACCGAAGCGTCCGGGTGCCCGCACACGGTGCTGCCCGCCTCGGACGTCGTGCAGTTCCTGGTGCCGCCTTACGTGCGCGACGATCCGTCGCTGGCCGGGGTGCTCAGCGAGTCGATGGCGGACCGCGTCGCGGACAAGCTGGGCGGGCGGACGGTGCGCGAGCTGCTGCCCGACGAACCGCGCGAGCTGCCCAGGGTGGACGCCGACGACACGATCGTGGAGGTTGCCGCGACGATGGCCCGGCTGCGCTGCCCGCTCGTGGCGGTCATGCGGGACCGGACTCTGCTCGGCGTGGTGTCCGCGTCGCGGCTGCTGGAGCACGCGCTGACGCCTCGCTGAGCCGGCTGGGATCGCCCCGGGCGGTCCGCCGGTGAGCACGGTCATCGCGGTCGTCGTGTTCGTGGTGGCCTACGTGTTCATCGCCACCGAGAAGATCCCGAAGATGACCGCCGCGCTGGCCGGGGCGGGCGTGGTGCTCGCGACCGGGGTGAGCGGGTCGGCGGACGCGTTCTTCTCCGAGGACACCGGCGTCGACTGGAACGTGCTGTTCCTGCTGCTCGGCATGATGATCATCGTCGGGATCCTGCGCCGCACCGGGGTGTTCGAGTTCGTCGCGATCTGGGCGGCCAAACGCGCCAAGGGCTCGCCGCTGCGGATCATGCTGCTGCTGGTGCTGATCACCGCGGTCGCCTCGGCGTTCCTGGACAACGTGACGACCGTGCTGCTGATCGCCCCGGTGACGCTGCTGGTGTGCGACCGGCTCGACATCAGCCCGGTCCCGTTCCTGATCGCCGAGATGCTGGCCTCCAACATCGGCGGCACCGCGACGCTGATCGGCGACCCGCCGAACATCGTCATCGGCAGCCGCGCGGGGCTGGCGTTCAACGACTTCCTGCTCAACCTCGCGCCGATCGTCGCGCTCGAACTCGTGGTGCTGGGGCTCGTGCTGCCGTGGCTGTTCCGCGGTTCGTTCGCCGTCGACCCGCAGCGGGTCGCCGATGTCATGGCGCTCAACGAACGCGAGGCCATCCGGCAGCCGAAACTGCTGGTGAAGTCCGGTGCCGTGCCGCTGCTGGTGTTCGCCGGATTCGTGCTGCATTCGGTGGTGCACCTGGACCCGTCCGTGGTCGCGCTGCTCGGCGCGGGTCTGCTGGTGCTGCTGTCGGGCACGCCGCCCAAGCAGTACCTGGCCGGGGTCGAATGGGAGACCCTGCTGTTCTTCGCCGGCCTGTTCATCATGATCGGCGCGCTGGTCAAGACCGGGGCGATCGACTGGCTCGCGAAGGTCGCCGCGGGCGCGACCGGCGGGAACGCGCTGCTCGCGGTCTTCCTGATCCTCGGGGTGTCCGCACTGCTGTCCGGCGTGATCGACAACATCCCTTACGTGGCAACGATGAGCCCGCTCGTGCTCGCGCTCACCCACGACATCCCGGATCCGGCGCACTCCGAGGCGCTGTGGTGGTCGCTGGCGCTCGGCGCGGACTTCGGCGGCAACATGACCGCGGTCGGCGCCAGCGCGAATGTCGTGGTGCTCGGCCTCGCGGCGCGGGCCGGGGCGCCGATTTCGTTCTGGGAGTTCACGAAGAAGGGCGCGGTCGTCACGCTGCTGACCGTGCTCGTCGCCGCGCCGTATCTGTGGTTGCGCTACTTCGTGTTCTGAAACCGCCGTCCGGAGTCAAAACGGACGAAAGCCCGGACAGCGTGCGAAAACCGCCGCCGCCCGGCGGGAGTGTGAGCGATCCCGCAACCATGTCCGTGCGCAACTGTTGCATACTGCATCAATGTTGTCGGGTGAGAGTGCGGGGAAACGCGGGCTGGCCGTGCCGGCGCGCCAGCCGGTCGGCCGGTGGGTGCGGGAGAGCCGGACCGGGCTGGTCGGGCTGGCGGTGCTGATCGGGGCGGGCGCGGGGCTGGGCGCGGTGGTGTTCCGGTGGCTGATCACGTCGTTCACCCATGTGTTCTCGGGGCACGCGGACTACTCGGACGCCGGGCGGGCGGCGCATTCGTGGTTTCCCGCGCTGGGACCGTGGTTCCTGCTGCTGGCCCCGGCGATCGCGGGTCTGCTGTACGGGCCGCTGGTGCACCGGTTCGCCCCGGAGGCGCGCGGGCACGGGGTGCCGGAGGTGATGTACGCCGTCGCCGAGCGGGGCGGGCGGATTCCGGTGCAGGTGAGCGTGGTGAAGGCGCTGGCGTCGGCGTTGACCATCGGGTCCGGCGGTTCGGTGGGCCGGGAGGGGCCGATCGTGCAGATCGGATCGGCGCTGGGGTCGGCGCTGGGCCGGGCGGCGCGGCTGCCGGAGTCGCGGTTGCGGGTGCTGGTGGCGTGCGGTGCGGCGGGCGGGATCGCGGCGACGTTCAACGCGCCGCTGGCCGGTCCGTTCTTCGCGATGGAGCTGATCCTGCGCGATTTCGCCGCGGAGTCGTTCGGCGCGGTAGTGCTCGCGAGCGTGACGGCGAGCGTGGTGGGCCGGGCGGTGCTGGGGAACGCGCCGTTCCTGGACCTGCCGCCGTTCACCCTGCGGAATCCGGTGGAGTATCTGCTTTTCGTCGCGCTGGGTCTGGTGGTCGGCGCGTGCGGGGTGCTGTTCACCCGGGTGCTGTATTGGATCGAGGACCTGTGCGACCGGCTGTGGCGGGGTCCGGAGTGGCTGCGCCCGGCGGTCGGCGGGATCTTCCTCGGCGGGCTGCTGCTGGCGCTGCCGCAGATGTACGGGGTGGGCTATCCCGTGCTGCAGAACGCGGTCGAAGGCAAGTACGTCTTCGGGTTCCTGCTGGTGCTCCTGCTCGGGAAAATGGTGGCGACCAGTCTGACGATCGGGATCGGCGGCTCGGGCGGGGTGTTCGCTCCGTCGCTGTTCATCGGCGCGATGGCGGGCACGGCGTTCGGGATCGGGGTGCACGCGTGGCTGCCGTCGCTGACCGCGTCGCCGGGCGTGTACGGGCTGATCGGCATGGGCGCGGCGTTCGCGGGCGCGGCGCGGGCCCCGATCACGGCGGTGATCGTGCTGTTCGAGCTGACCGGCCAGTACACCGTGATCCTGCCGATGCTGACCGCCATCGTGATCGCGACCGCGGTGAGCCGCGCGCTGAGCCGGGACACGATCTACACCCTCAAACTCCGCCGCCGCGGCATCGATCTGGACCAGCGCCCGTCCGCGCGACGCCTGGCCGACACGAAAGTCTCCGCGGTCACCGAACCGCTGCCGGAGCCGCTGCGCGAGGACCTGCCGCTGGAACTGGCCGCGCACGCGCTCGCGCTGTCCGGCCACGGAATCCTGCCGGTGGTCGACGCACACGGCCGCTACGAAGGCTGCGCGACCGCCCGCGCCGTCGCCGAGGCAGTGGCCGAGGACCACACCGGCCAGGTGGGGGATCTCGCCGAGCTGCCGCCGTTGGTGACGAGCGATTCGACGCTCGCCGACGCGCTGGACGCGCTCGCCCAGGCCCCGGGAACCGGTCTCCCGGTGCTGACCGGCACTGCCGAGCTGACCGGGTGGATCACGCACCAATCGGTGTTGAGCGCGCTGGAACCCGCGGTGGCCGGCCGGTAACCGCCGAAGGCGATCAGTCCCGCGCCTGGGGAAGTTCGACGACGAACCGCGCTCCGCCGCCGGGCCTTCCCTCCGCCCGCACCCGGCCGTCGTGGCGGTGCACGTGGTCCGCGACGATCGCCAGTCCCAGCCCGGTTCCCGAATCGGGAGCCCGCCGTCCGGCGTGCCGCCCTCGGGAGAACCGCTCGAAAATCCGTTCCCGGAGTTCGGCGGGCACTCCGTTCCCGGCGTCGTCCACCTCCAGCCGGACGACCCCGTCGCACGCGTGTGCGGCCACGCGGACGGCGCCTCCGCCGTAGCGGGCCGCGTTGTCGAGCAGGTTGGCCAGGACCCGGTCGAGGCGGCGGCGGTCGGCGGCGACCAGCAGGGGCTCCGCGTCGAGTTCCAGGAGCGGACGCGGGCCGGGGCTGTTCGCGACTCCGCTGCGGACGAGCACGCCGAGATCGACCAGTTCGCGGTCCTCGCCGTGGTCGGCCTGGTCGACGGCCGAGATCTCCAGCAGGTCGAGCACCATGCCGCGAAACCGGCGCAGTTCCGCCAGCAGGAGGCGCAGCGCTTTCTGCGCGGGCTCGGGCATGGCGTCGCGGCGGCGTTCGAGGACTTCGGCCACGGTCGTCATCGTGGTGAGCGGCGAGCGGAGTTCGTGGCTGACGTCGGCGGCGAACCGGGCGTCGCGGCGGACCCGTTTCTCCAAGGCGTCCGCGGTGGAGTTGAACGTCGCGGCGAGGGGAGCGAGGTCTGGACCAGCCTGCTCCGGCAGCCGGGCGCTCAGGTCGCCGCGCGCGATCCGGGCCGCGGTTTCGGTGAACGCGGCGAGCGGACGCAGTGCGCGCCGGGCCGCCCACGCGCCGAGGGCCACCCCGAACAGCCCGCACGCGACGGTGCCCGCGACGAGGATCATGCGCAGATTGCGGAAGGTCCGCTCGAGCCCGAGCAGCGGATGGAGTTCGACGTAGAAGCCGTTCGCCTTGGCGAGCGGTTGCGCGACCGCGAGGACGGGGACTCCGTCGGCGACGAACCGCTCGTGCGCGGGCGCGCCGGGGCGGGCGCGGGAGAGCAGACCGGGCGGGAGGTTTTCGGGCCCGACCGGGCGGCCGGCGATGTGCCAGCCGCCGGGCAGCGACACGAGAATCGTCGAATTCGGCCCGGAGGTCAGACCGGACAGCAGCTCGCCGAGACCGTCGGTCCGGTCGCGGATTGTGTTCTCGACCAGCCGTGCGTTGATCCGGGAATGGCGGTCGGCGCTCTGCTGGCGCTGGTTGAGCAGGTACTCGGTGGCGAGGTGCCAGGTCGCCGCGGACAGCACGCTGACCACCGCCAGCAGCACGAGCCCGAAGGCCGCGGAAACCCGGCAGCGCAAGGAAAGCCTGGACGCGGGACTCACGGCCGGGGCTGCGCGCGGTAGCCGATGCCCCGGACAGTGCGCACCAGACGCGGACAATCGGGGTCTGGCTCGACTTTGCGCCGCAACCGCCGAATGTGCACGTCGAGCAGCCTGGTGCCGCCGAAGCAGTCGCGGCCCCAGATCCGGTGCAGCAGCTGCTCCCGCGTGACGACCTCGCCCTCGGCCGCGGCCAATTCGGCGAGCAGCCGGAATTCGGTGCGGGTAAGGCGAATTTCGGCGCCGTCCCGGGAAACGGTCTCCTCGTGCGTGCTCAGCAGCAGATCGCCGACCTGCAGGAAGCACCGGCGAAGGGGCGCGGCCCGGCGCAGCAACGCGCGGACGCGGGCCGCCAGCTCGCCGGCGACCAACGGCTTGGTCACGTAGTCGTCGGCACCGGCTTCCAGCCCGGCGATGACGTCCTGGCTGTCGGCGCGCGCGGTGATCATGATGACCGGCAGGTCGCCCCGCACGCGCAGCTCGCGGCAGACAGTGAGCCCGTCCATCCCGGGCAGCATCAGGTCGAGCAGGATCACGTCCACGCGCACCGATTCGAGAATTGCCAACGCATCCTCGCCGGAAGCCGCCTGCGTCACCATGCAGCCCTGGTCCGCGAGAGCGAGCGAAAGCGCTTCGCTGATCAGGGCGTCGTCCTCGACCAGCAAGACTTGCACCGTCATCGGGTCGCCCTCCGCCGTAGCACATCCTTGAGAAATTGTTCCCTATCGCGGCAAGGGCGGTACGGCTGCGAATTCCTTCGCGCATTTCAGCGGATGGTGGGATTTTCGGCGGAATGGACCGGCAGTGTCCGCGGAGCGGTGAAGACCCAGGCGGGTGCGCTGCCGTGAGACAGCGCACCCGCCGTCTCAGGGCAGTTGGCGCACCAGGTAGTCCCACACCGCCCGCACCGCGCGCGGGTGGTAGATGTGTTCGCGTTTGGCGTGGGATTCCTCGGGCGGCGACCAGCTTGGCCAGCCGCCGAAGGACTGTGTCAGCAACTGTTGTTCGCAGGCCCGTTCGAGCACTACCGCGGCGACGGTCGCGCTTTCGATCGAATCGCCGACCGCGACGATCCCGTGGTTCACCAGGAACACTGCGCGGGCGTTGCCGAGTTCGGCAGCCAGGGATTTGCCCAATTCCGGCGTCAGGATCAGATCCGCGGTTTCGGTGTAACGCGGCACCTCGGGCGGCACGAACAGGTTCGCGGCGTGGCTCACCGGCCGCAGCGGCTGTCCGGTCGCGGCGAGGGCGACGGCGTGCGGCGCGTGGGTGTGCACCACCGCGTTGACGTCGGGCCGCGCGGCGATGACCTCCGTGTGGATCGGATATTCGCTGTGCCGGGGACCGGTGCCGGAGACGACCTCGCCGTCGGCGTTGACGAGCTGCACGCGGTCCGGCGTTACCTCCTCCATGCCCCACTCCGCGGACTTGATCCACACGCCCCGGCCGTCGGCGTCGCGGCACGAGACATGGCCCCAGATGAGGTCGCCTTGTCCGGCGGCGGCCAGGATCCGGGACGACAGCGCGACGAGTTCCTGCTGGCTGCTCATCGGTGCACCAGCCCGCCGTTGACGCTGAGGGTCTGGCCGGTCAGGTACCCCGAGTCGTCGCTGAGCAGGAACGCGGCCAGACCGGTCATGTCGTCGGCCCCGGCGGGGCGGTGCAGTGCCTGGGCGCGCAGCATGGCCTCTCGTTGTTCCGGGGTAACGGTTTCTCGCGCGACTTCGGTGTAGACCGGTCCCGGCGACAGAGTATTCACCCGGATGCCGAACTCGCCGAGTTCACGCGCCATCGAGAACGTCATGCCGTGCACGCCACCCTTGCTGGCCACGTAATGCAGGTAGCCCGGACGGCCGAGCTGCACCGCGTCGGAGCCGATGTTGACCACGCTGGCCGACGGCGAAGCCTGCAGCAGCGGAAGCAGCTCCGACACGAGCAGCCACGGGCCGCGGAGGTTGACCGCCATCAGGCGGTCCCATTCCTCGTCGGCGATCTCCCAGAACGGCTTCATCTTGATGGTGGAGAAGACCGCGGCGTTGTTGATCAGCCCGTCGACCCGGCCGTATGCCTCGGTGAGCTGCGCGGCGAACTCCGCGCAGCTGGCGCGGCTGGCGACATCGAGTGCGTACGCGCTGGCTTTGCCCGGGCCGGCCAGAGAATCGGCGGTGGCTTGAACGCCGTCGAGGTTGAGGTCGGCGAGCACCACGGTCGCGCCTTCGGAGACCAGCCGGCGGGCGTAGGCCGCGCCGATGCCTTGGGCCGCGCCGGTCACGACGACGACCTTTCCGGCGAGTCCGTTCAGGGTCATGTCAGGCTCCAGCTTCGGTAGGAGGGCTCGCCGTCCGGCACGATCTCGGTGGACAGCAGCGTCCGGCAGCCGGGGCAGAATGCTTGGCGCAGCACGATTTTCCGGTCGACGAACGAGGCGGGATCGACGTGGACGCCGGGGCCGGCTTCAGTCGACGGACGTTCGTGCCGCAGCGCGTGCGCCATCGGTTCGGCGGTGGTGTCGCCGATTCGCGTCCCGCAGTGGCGGCAGACGACCGCGCCGGTGGCGTCGTCCACGCGGAGGTTCAGGTCGAGGTTCACTGGTGCGCTCCTTCCGGCGCGGAGAGCCCGGCGCGCTCGTACCGCAGCCGGTCGCGGTGCGCCGCCGTGGCCGCGAGGTCGGGATCGCCGCCGGTCAGCACGACGCCGTAGACGTGCAGAGCGGCAGCGGCGGAGACCTTGCCGTCGCGGACGTCCGCGGCGACGCGTTCGGGCTCGCGGTGCAGCGGGTCGCCGATTCCGCCGCCGCCTTGCCAATGGGTGAAATAGACGTCCGCTTCGGCGAGATCGGTTTCCAGGTGCGGAGGGAGGGTGTCCGCGCGGCCGTTCAGGTCGTCGATCGTCTGCGGGATCCGGCCGTTCGCGAGCTGGTCGCGCACGGTGGTGTCGCGGACGAGGACGTCCCATTGCGTGGCGGCGGGATAACCGCCGGAAATGCCGGGAGCCTGCGGCACCGCCTTGCCGTTGGCCGACACGACGAGGTGCACGCTGCGGGCGGGGGAGTCGTAGGGGATGAAGCAGCTCGACGCGCCGACGCCGCCGCGCCACCGGCCCGGTCCGCCGGAGTCGACCTCCTCGCGCCGCCACAGGTAGAGCATCGGGAAGCTGAACTCGTTGATCTCGATGTCGGCGATGCGGCCCATCGGAATGCAGTTCTCGCCGCCGGTGTCGACGCCGTCGCCGTCCACCTTCGCGCCGAGCCCGCCGGACATCGCGTCGCACAGCATCGTGGCGAACCCGCCGCCGCGCTGGTCGACGCCGGCCAGCAGGGTGAGATCCCAGGTGCCGCAGCACACGCTCATCGCAGACCGGCTCAGCTCGGCGTGCGTGCTCAGCATCTGCGCGACGGTTTCGGAGACCGCGTTCTGCGTGGCCCAGGCCGAGTTGACCGACGCCTTGCCGATGCCCGCCGGGAAGGTGCAGTTGTTGATCGTCCCGGGTTCGCTGACGATCTCGACGCACCGGTAGATCCCGCCCGGCGACCAGGAGATGTCCGGGCACAGCATGGTCAGCAGGATCGGCAGGATGCCGCCGCGCAGTCCGGCGAGAGTGCAGTTGATGATCCCGTCGACCTGCGGGTCGGTGCCGGTGAAATCGAACGTCAGGGTGTCGTCCTGTTTGGACATCGCGACGACGATCTTGTGGATGTCCCGGTCGCCCGCCCGCGCCCCGTCCTGGTGCGCGACGGCCGACCACGTCCCGTCCGGCAGCGCGCGCAGCTTCGCGCGCAGCTGGGATTCCGCGTCGCCCATCATCTTCTTCATCACGGCCTTGACGGTGTCCGGGCCGTACTTGTCGATGAGCGCGGTCAGCCGGTCCTGCGCGACATTGTTCGCGCCGATCTTCGCGCGCAGGTCCAGCCCGACCAGCCGCGGCACCCGGGACCGGCGCAGGTACATGTCCTCCAGGTCCGACCGCAGCGTGCCGCCTTCGACGATTTTCACCGGCGGGATCGGCAGCGCCTCCCAGAACACGTCATGGCCTTCGACCGACCAGCTGCCCGGCGACACGCCGCCGAGGTCGACCTGGTGCGCGACCGCGCCGGTCCAGCAGAACAGCTGGCCGTCGTAGAACAGCGGGGCGAGGACGGTGACGTCGTTTTGGTGCAGACCGCCGCCGATCCACGGATCGTTCAGGAGGAACTGGTCGCCCGGCGCGATGCCCGGGTTCTCGGCGCGGTGCTCCAGCGTCCAGCGCACCGCCATGTCCAAAGCGGACCCGAGCTGCATGTTGTACAGCCCGACCTGCACGGTTTCGCCGGTCTCGTCCATGATGCCCGCGCCGAAGTCGTTGCAGTCGGTGACCACGACGGAGCCGGACATCCGCTTGATCGCGTCGCCCATGTCGTCGGTGATGGCGACCAGGCGGTGCCGGACGACCTCGTAGGTGAGCGCGTCCACGCTGCCGGAGCCGCCGCGGTGCAGTTTCAGGCCGCCGAAGCACGCGCCGGGGTCGAGGGGAGCGCCGGACTGGACGAATCGCTCGGATCCGGCGACGGGGATGACAGCCATCAGGAGTGTTCCTTCCGGTCGGGGAAACGGAGCACGAGGTTGCCCAGGCGGTCCACCGTGGCCGCGGTGCCCGGCGGCAGGGCGACCGTGGTGGTCGGCGCTTCGACGACCGCGGGCCCTTCGATCTCGTGGCCCGCGCCGAGGGAGCGGTAGTCGTAGATCGCGGCGGGCTGGCGTCCGGTGCGCACGTCGAGCAGGACCTCCCGTTCGCCGCTCGGGACCGGCTCGCCGGGCAGGGCGCCGTGCTCGGGCAGTTCCGGCTGGATCTGCAGGATCCCGGTCGCGCGGACGCGATAGGTGATCAGCTGCAGCCCGGCGTCGGGGAAGCCGGATCCCTTGCCGTACAAAGCTTCGTAGCTCGCCTCGAAGTCCCGGCCGAGCTGGTCGATCGACTCGGCGGTCAGCTCGCCGCCGGACACCGGGGTCGCGACCTCGGCGAGCTGCATGGTGTACCGGACGTCGGCCTCGCGTTCGTAGCTGATCGCGGAGAAGGTCAGGCCCTGTTCGGCCAGCCGGCGTTCCAGTTCCCGTTCCAGCCCGGCGAACACTTCGTTCGCGGTCTCCGCGGGCACCGGCATCGCGCCCGGCTGCGACTGTTCGGCCGTCAGCACGATGTCCGAGGCGGCCAGGCCGTACGCGGAGAACACCGCCGCGGTGGAGCCGAGCGGGACCACGACCTCCTTGACGCCGAGGTCGGCCGAGTAGCTCGCGCAGTGCATCGGGCCCGCGCCGCCGAACGCGTAGAGGGTGAAGTCCCGCGGGTCTTGGCCGGAGTTGACCACGACCTTGCGGACGAGGTCGGCGGTCTGGGCGTTCTGGATCGCGTAGATCGCCGCCGCCGCGTCCTCGACGGACATGCCGAGCGGCGTCGCGACCACCTTGTCGATCGCGTCGCGGGACAGCTGGACGTTCAGTTTCTTGCGCCCGCCGAGGAAATTGTCCGGATTGATGATGCCGAGGACGAGATCCGCGTCGGTCACCGTCGGCTCCCAGCCGCCCTCGCCGTAACAGGCCGGCCCGGGACGGGCGCCCGCGCTGCGCGGCCCGACCCGGAGGTTGCCGCCCGGGTCCACCCAGGCGATCGCGCCGCCGCCGGCGCCGATAGTGTGCACGTCGACCATCGGCGTGCTGATCGTGTACTGGTTGAGGATCGTGCTCGTGGTGGTCACCGGTTTGCCGTCGACGACCAGCCCGACGAGGAACGTCGTGCCGCCCATGTCGGTCGAGATCACCTTGTCGTGGCCGAGCGACGCGGCCATCCGGGTGCAGCCGACGACGCCGCCGGTGAGCACCGAACCGATCGTGGTGATCGCGTGCGCCGGCGCGTCGGCGGCGGTGACGCAGCCGCCGGAACCCTGCATCACCAGCAACGCGCCGGTGAGCCCGCGGGCCCGCAGTTCGGCTTCGAGCGGGCGGAGGTAACTCCCCAGCCGCGGGCCGACCTGCGTGTTCATGATCGTCGTGACATTGCGCGGGTACTCGCGGATCCGCGGGCTGACCTCGCTGGACAGCGCCACGTACACCTCCGGAGCTTCCTCCCGCACGATCTCGCGCACCCGCTGCTCGTGCGCGGGATTGCGGAACGACCACAGGAACGAGACCGCGATCGCCTCGGCGCCGTCGGCGAGCAGGTCGCGCACCGCGGTCCGGACGCCGTCCTCGTCGAGCGGGACGACGACGCGGCCCTGGTAGTCCACGCGCTCGTCGATCTCGCGGATCCGGTGCCGGGGCATCAACGCCGCGGGTTTCGCCGTGCGGGCCATGTGCTGGATGTCGTCGCTGCCGAGCCCGGCGTAGCGGCCTTCGAGGTTCATGATGCTGATCGAGTCCGCGTGCCCGCGCGTGGTGAGGAAGCCGACCTGCGCGACGTCCCCGGTCACCAAGGCGTTCAGGGTCGAGGTGGTGCCGTGCACGAGATAGTCGGTTCCGGCGAGCAGGTCGCGCACCGGGATGCCGAGTTCGGCGGCGAGCTCGTCGATCGCGGTGAGGAAGCCGGTCGCGAAATCCGGGGGAGTGGACGGGGTTTTGGCCGCGGCGAGCCGGTTGTGCTGGTCGGCGACGAAGGCGTCGGTGAACGTTCCGCCGGTGTCGATGCCGATGACGTACGCCATGAGGGCCCCTTTGCCTTCGCTGGTCAGAACATGACGTTGAGGGATTTGATTTCGGTGTAGCTGAGCAGTTCTTCGAGGCTTTCCTCGCGGCCGACGCCGGATCCCTTGACGCCGCCGAAGGGCACGTTGGGGAAATGCCGGGACGAGCCGTTGATCCAGACGAACCCGGCCTCGAACGCGCGGGCCACGCGGTGCGCCCGCGTGACGTCGGAGGTCCAGACGCTCGCGGTCAGCCCGTACTCGACGCTGTTGGCGATGCGGACCGCTTCGGCCTCGTCGGCGAACGGAAGGACCGACAGCAGCGGCCCGAACACCTCCTCGCGGGCGATCCGCATGTCCGGGCGCACGCCGGTGAACACCGTCGGGGCCACGAACAGGCCGTGGTCGAGACCGGCCGGACGGCCGCCGCCAGTGGCGACCCGAGCGCCCTCGGACACCGCGATGTCGATGTAGGACAACGACTTCTCGTACTGCGCCTGGTTGATCATCGTGCCTTGTTCGGTGCGTTCGTCGAACGGATCGCCGATCCGGCGCGCCTCGATCAGCTCGACCACACGGGCCACGAGCGCGTCGTGGACGTCCTCGTGCACGAGCAGCCGCGAGTTCGACCCGCAGGACTGTCCGGACCAAGTGAAGTTCATGCCGAACACAGCTCCGGCGGCCGCCGCTTCGAGGTCCGCGTCCGGGAACACCACCATGGCGTTCTTGCCGCCGAGTTCGAGGCTGACGTCCTTGACGCCGCTCTCGGCCGCCGCTCGCTGGATGGCCCGCCCGGTGGGTTCGGACCCGATGAACCCGATCCTGCGCACCTGCCGGTGGCGCACCAGTGCGTCCGGCACCGCCGGTCCGTCGCCCACCACGACGGACAGCACGCCCGGCGGGAAGATGTCCTTCGCCAGCTCGGCCAGCCGCAACGCGGACAGCGGCGCGGCCTCCGGCGGCTTGAGGATGGTCGGATTGCCCGCGACCAGCGGCGCGGCGATCTTGCCCGCGAACATCAGCGGATGGTTGTAGGGCACGATCCGCGCCACCACGCCGACCGGTTCGCGCGTGGTCACGTGCAGTGCGGTGCTGGCGGGCACCGTGGTGCCTTTCAGTTCCAACGCCTGCCCGGCGAACATGCGCAGCTGCGCTGCGGTCACGGCGGCGTCGACGCGCGAATTGGAGATCGGCGAACCGGCGTCCGCCGTGTCGAGCAGGGCCAGCTCCTCGGCGTGGTGTTCGATGGCGTCGGCCAGTTCCGCGACCAGCTTCGCCCGCTCGACCGGCACGGTGTCTCGCCAGACTGCCCGGGCGTCGGCCGCGGCGCGCACTGCCTCGTCGACGTCGTCGGGTCCCGCGTCGGGTACCTCGGCGATCACCGTGCCGGTGTAGGGGGACACCCGGGAGAAGGTGGCACCGGACCGCGCCGGGACGAGCTTGCCGTCGATGAGCAGGTGCCACTCGCGGTCGAGAAGTTCGGCGACCCGGGTCGGGATTTCCGGGCCGGAATGTGCTTCGAGCATCGTCGCTCCTGCGCTTCCTGAGTCCCGCGGGGACTTGGCGCCCCGCGTGCCGTCGGCTCATGCTAACCCCGCGACCCTCCCCGAAGTCCATCCTGCGGACTCATATTCTGTTCTCAAGAAACATGGACGGATAATTTCACCAAGAGCGCCCACAAACTCCCTGGTCCAGATACCATGTCTGCTATGCAGACATCCGCTGCCGAAGCCGGCCCCGTGCGGCCCGCTCCCCAGTACCCGATCGAATCCGTGGACCGCGCGCTGCGGCTGCTCCGGATGTTCAGCGCCACCAGAGAACTCCGACTGTCCGACGCGCGCGACGCGCTGGGCGTGGGACAGTCGACCGCGCACCGGCTGATGGCGATGCTCGTGCACCACGGGTTCGTCGACCAGGACCCGGCCAGCCGCGTCTACCGCGCCGGTCCGGCGCTGGTCGAGATCGGCCTGTCGGTGGTGAACCAGATGGACCTGCGCGCGGTCGCGCGGCCGGTGCTGCAGTGGCTGGCGGAGAACACCGGGGAAACCGTGCACCTCGGTTCCCTCGAAGGCAGCCAGGTGCGCTTCCTCGACGTGATCGAGAGCGACCGGGCGCTGCGGGTGTCCGGTCGCGTCGGCCGCACCCTCCCGGCGCACGCGACCAGCCTGGGCAAGGCGATGCTCGCGCAGCTGCCTGACGACCAGATCGCGCAGCGCTACCCGGACGAGGTGCTCGGCCAGGTCACCACGAAGACGATGACGAGCCGCAGCACGCTGCTGGCGGAGATCGAGCGGATCCGGCGCCGCGGCTACGCGCTCAACGCGGGCGAGAGCGAGGACGGCGTCAGCTCGATCGGCTGCGCGGTCGCGCGTCCGGACGGTCCGCTGCTGGGCGGGCTCAGCGTCGCGGCGCCGACCGGCCGGATGACAAAAGCGCAGCGGGACGAGCACGCGGTCGCGCTGGTGGAGGCCTGCCGGCGGTTGGCGGAGAAGCTGGGGTGAACGAGAAGCGCGGGGTACGTTCCCGCGGCGCTCGCGCCACGGCTAATGCTGCGATGGCCGTGCAGACGGCGTCGTGTTCAGGCCTGAATCTCTAGTCGGAGAGTGCTTCCCGACCGCTCGGTAAGCACGTAATCGTGCATCGGCTGTCGCGGAGTGGACCAGCCGTCGCTCGGTGTGACGGATCGTAGCCGTGGCTAATCCAGCCGCGCTCGAGCCACGCGACAAGCGAAGTGCTGAGTCCTCGTACCCGGCGGCGAACGACCCGTTCACCGCCGGGTCGGGGTCAGCGAGTGGCAGTCAAATCATCCGCTGCGGACAGCGGGATCGGCTCGAACATCGCCGGTTCGTCCTCGGGGAACAACGCCGTCGGTCCGTACAGCCAGTCGGTGAAGGAGTAGTCGTCCGTCGCCCGGTTGCGCAGCAGGGCGTTCCGCTGTTCCCGCGCGACGCCGTCCAGATGCCAGAGACTTCCCCAGGCACGGGCGGTCAGCACGACCCGGCGGCAGTGTTCCGTCCGGACAGCCTCGTAGGCGGCCAGCGCCCCGTCCCATTCTCCCAGCCGCTTCACGTGTTCGGCCAGCACCCAGCCGTCCTCGATGGCCATGATCGCGCCTTGGGCCAGGTACTGCAGCGGCGGGTGCGCGGCGTCGCCGAGCAGGGCGAGCCTCCCGTCGACCCACGTGGAGATCGGGTCGCGGTCGTACATCCGCCACCATTTGTCCCGCCACATCCGCGGGATCCCGGCCCGAACCTCGGGACAGGCGGCCGCGAAGGCGGTGTCCAGCTCGTCCGGCGTGCCCCAGTCGGCCTGCCCGGCCACGGCCTTCGGCGATTCGAAAACCGCTACTTGATTGAGCAAATCGCCACCGCGCAGTCCATAGTGGACAAAGTGGCAGCGCGGCCCGACGTAGACCACGACCTCGGACAGGTCGACCGGACGACCGACCTCGGCGACCGGCACGGTGCCGCGGTAGGCGACGTACGCCGAGGAGACCGGCTGGTCGTCGGCGAAGTGCTTCCGGGCCGCGGAGTGCAGGCCGTCGGCGGCGAGGACGACCGGTGCGGGGTGCGTGGTGCCGTCGTCGGTCACCGCGGCGGCGGGATCTGCGGTGTAGGACACGATCCGTTGCTCGGTCAGGAGTTCGACGCCCGCGTCGCGGCAGGCGTCGAGGAACAGCCGGTGCAGGTCGCTGCGGTGGATGACCAGGTAGGGGAAGCCGTAGCGGCGTTCGAGGTCGCGCAGGTCGAGTGCGGTCAGCTCGCGGCCGTCGACGGCGTCGCGCATGACCATCCGGTCCGGGACGACGCCGCGCGCCTTCGCGGTGTCCAGCAGGCCGTAGGCGTCGAGGATGCGGGTGCAGTTGGGCGCGAGCTGGATGCCGGCCCCGACCTCGCCGAACTCCTTCGCCTGCTCGAGGACGCGGACCCGCAGGCCGAGCCGGGACAGCGCGAACGCGGTGCTCAGCCCGCCGATCCCGCCGCCGACGACGAGCACGTCAGGGGTGTCCATGGGTTCTCCTCACAGCCAGGGGCCGAGGTCGGGGACCCCGGTCAGCGAATGCGGCCGCCCGGCCAGGTACGCCGCGACGTCGGGCAACGGGCCGTCCGGCAGCGAGTCGAGGCCGCGTTTGGCCTGGATTTCGGCGACGAGCGCGGACAGGAACGCTTCCGGCAGGTCGGCGAAGGACAGTCCGGTGCCGAGGTCGACCGCGTGCACGCACACCTCGCGGGCCCGCAGCCAGGGGATCTCGGTGGCGGGCACGGTCCGGCCCTGCGCGGTGACCACCTCGTTCTGCCATTGCCGCGGGGTCAGGGCCGCCATCGCCGACTCCAGCGAGCGCGCCGAATCCCGCAGCCAGGAGGCGAGCTGGGCTTCGGGCAACCGCGAGCCGGCGTCGATGTCGGCGTTGCGTTGCTCCGGCGAGGCGTACATCGGGGTGCGCTCGCCGGTCCGGGCCCAGTGCACGAGGTTGCCGAGGGCGTCCGCGTTGGCCGCGACGTGCGCCGCGAGATGCTTGCGGGTCCAGCCGGGGAGCGCGCTGGGACCGGACAGTTCTTTCGCGTGGGTCAGGAAAAGCTCGGTCCCGGACGAAACCCAGCTCTGCGCGGCGGCGGGGGCCATCACGGCTCCTTCACGATCTGGTTCACGCACGCGCCGATTCCGGCCACCTCGGCGACGACGGTTTCGCCGCCGGTCAGGTAGACCTTCGGGTCGCGGGCGTGGCCGACCCCGGCGGGCGTGCCGGTCGCGATCAGGTCGCCCGGGTTGAGCTGGACGATCGTGGAGACGTACCGCACCAGGTGCACCGGGTCGAACAGCAGCGTGCCGGTGTCGTCCCGCTGCATGACCCGACCGTCCACAGTGGTCTTGACTTCGAGCGCGGGCCGGACGCCGCCGACCTCGTCCGGCGTGACGACGTACGGGCCGACCGGAGTCGAGGACTGCCAGATCTTGCCCTGCGTCCACTCGACGGTGCGGAACTGCCAGTCGCGGACCGAGACGTCGTTCATGACGGTGAACCCGGCGATCGCCGCCGCGGCCTCGTCCTCGTCCGCGCGCCGGACGGTCTTGCCGATCACGACGACGAGTTCGACCTCCCAGTCCAGCGCGTCGGTCTCCGGCGGTTTGGCGATCGGGTCGGCCGGGCCGGTCAGGGTGTCGGCGAACTTGGGGAACAGCGTCGGGTACGCGGGCAGCTCGCGGCCCATTTCCTTGATGTGGTCGGTGTAGTTGTGCCCGACGCAGACCACTTTGGACGGGTTCGGCACGACCGGGGCGAGGTCCGCGCCCTCAGCCGGCCAGGTCCGGCCGGTCGCCTGTGCGGCGTGCGCCTCCCAGCCGTCCTGGGCCAGCAGCGCGCCGAGGTCGGGGAAGCCGAGGTCGACCAGCACGTCTCCGTCAAGGCGGACGGCGCGCGTGCCGCCGTCGACGCGGAGGGTGGCGAGCTTCATCGGAGGGTCTCCTGACGGTCGAGGTGGAGCGCCTCGAACACGGGCGCGTCCGAAAAACGGAACAGGTCAAGGGCACCGGAGTCGGAATCGGTGGCACCGGCCTCCGACTTGGCCGAGAACGGCTGCCAGGACGGGACGACGAACAGATCCCCGCGCGAGACCGTCCACGACGCATCGCCGACGGTCACCGTGCCGGATCCGTCGAACACCTGCCAGACCGACGAGCCGGTCTCGCGCAACGGCGCGGTCTCGGCGCCGCGGGACACGCGGTGGAACTCGGCGCGGATGGTCGGCAGAACGTCGGAACCGTTGTGCGGATCGGCAAACCGGACCGCTGCGTGGCCTGGCTCGACCGTCCCGCCGTAGCCTTCTTTCTCCAGTTGCAGCTGGTCGCGCAACGCGGCGTCGGTGTGCTCCCACTTGTACGCCAGCAACGGCGAGCCCGGCGCGACGTGACCGGCGGACAGCGGTCGCAGGCCCGGATGCGCCCAGAGCCGTTCCGAGCGGGACCGCTCCGGCGTGGTCCGCTCAGCCTCGCTGATGGCTTCGCGGCCGAACTCGAAGAACTGCGCGTCGATGCCGTACTGGAACGGGATGTCGAGACCGTCGAGCCAGGCCATCGGCTCGCGGGTGGCGTTGTGGTGCGCGTGCCAGTTCCAGCCCGCCTGCGGCAGGAAGTCGCCGCGGCGCATCGGGACCGCGTCGCCGCCGACGACCGTCCACACGCCGGACCCTTCGACGACGAACCGGAACGCGTTCTGTGTGTGCCGGTGTTCAGGGGCGTCTTCGCCGGGCATCAGGTACTGGATCGCCGCCCACAGCGTCGGGGTCGCGAACGGACGGCCGCCGAGTCCCGGGTTGGCGAGCGCGATCGCCCGCCGTTCCCCGCCGCGCCCGACCGGCACGAGCCCGCCCGCCTGCTCGGCGAGCCGCAGCAGGTTCTCCCACTGCCATCGGTGCGGCACCGCCCGCGAACGCGGATGCGCGGGCATCAGGTCGCCGATCTCCGTCCACAACGGAACGAGCAGCTCCTGTTCGAAGCCGCGGTAGAGCTCCTCGAGAGCGGGCGTGACCGCGGGCTGGTCCGGTGCGTCGACCGCGGCGAGCTGGACGGGAGTTCGCGCTGGAGTGCTGGGCATGGGGTTATGGTGGGCGGGTCCCGGCCTGCGGAAAACGGGATTCTGGTGTGCGGAAAGGCGGCCCGGATGGACAAACGGTTCAAGGCCCCGCCGCCGTACGCGGTGGCCAGCGTCGACAACGCCCTGCGGATCGCGGCGATGCTGCAGCTCGAAGGCCCGTTGACGGTCTCCGAGGTGGCCGAGCGGATCGGCGTCGCGCCCTCGACCGCGCACCGGCTGCTCGCGATGCTCGTCTACCGCGATTTCGCCGTCCAGGATGCCAACCGGGCCTACCGGGTGGGCCCGGTGCTGGAGCTGGCCGCGCATTCGCAATCGGCCGCGTCGAAACTGCGCGCGGCGGCGCTTCCGCACCTGCGGCGGCTGGTGGACCTGCTGGACGAGTCGGTGAACCTGACGGTCCGGACCGGGGACACGGCGAGATTCATCGCGAGTGTCGAGTGCTCGCAGGCGTTGCGCGTCGGTTCACGCGAAGGGATGGTTTTCCCGGCCCATCAGACGACGGGCGGTCTGCTGGTGCTCGCCGAACTGCCGCCGGAACAGGTCGAGGAGCTGTACGCGGTCGACAAGCCGGGGGAGCGCCCGGACCTGGCCGGACTGCGGGCGGACCTCGCGCGGGTGCGGCGCAGCGGGTTCGCGCTCAACCAGGGCCGTTCCGAGCGGGGAGTGGTCGCGGTCGGCGTGCCGGTGCACGGTCCGGACGGAGTGGTGGTCGCCGGATTGTCGGTGTCGATGCCGAGCGTGCGGTACCGGAAGGACCAGTTGCCGACATTGGTGGCGGCACTGCGCGCGACCGCGAGCGCGTTGGAAGCCGACCTGCGCGGTTAACGCCGGTCTTCTCCCGCGAGGGCCGCCGCGAAAGCCGCGTGCACGCTGAGGAATTGCTGCACCGAAAGCTCTGCCGCCGTCCCGGGACGCTGCGGGGCCAGCCGCTTGGCCGCCCAAGCACCCCACCGCACGTGTGCCTCGGCGACGCTCAGGTGTGCTGCTTCGGCGGCATGCCGGGCGTGGACGCCGTCCAGGATCGCTTGGTGCATCAGCGCGGGAGTCGAGCGTTGTTCCCACGCGCGCAAGGACGCCATCGAAGAAAGCCGGTGCAGCGTCGAGGACACCGTGGGCGGCGCCGGCCGGGGTTGCGGAACACCGCGTTCGACCGATACCCGCCGGGGCGTCGCGCCATCGGCGTTGTCAGTGATCAAGCTCGTCATCAGAGTCCCTCCGCCGTGCGGTTACCCGCCTCCGCACCGCCGAAACCCTTGATCGTCCGGTGGTACGGGCGCTGGCGGGCTGAAGCGGGTCGATGTCGACCGGATCCAGATGCGGATCGCGCAGCAGCGACCCGAACGCGGCCTTCGCGACAGCCAGGACCGGCACCGCGAGCAAGGCCCCGACGATCCCGGCGATTTCCAGGCCGAGCGCGATGCCCAGGACCACCGCCAGCGGATGCAGCCGGACGGCGCGGCCGAGCAGGAACGGCTGCAGCACATGGCTTTCCAGCTGCATCACCGCGACGACGATGGCGAGCACGATGCCCGCCGCGACGAATCCGTTGGCGACCAGCGCGATCAGCACGGCGACCGCGCCGGTCACCACCGCGCCGAGGATCGGCACGAACGCGCCGATGAAGATCAGCGCGGCCAGCGGCACCGCGAGCGGCACCCCGACCAGCCAGATGCCGAGTCCGATGCAGACCGCGTCCACACAGGCCACGGCCACGGTCGCGCGCACGTAGCTGACCAGCGACGCGAACCCGCGGCGGCCCGCGACGTCGATCTCGTCGCGCGTGGCGGCGGGCACGATCTTCAGCAGGAAGTGCCACACCTGGTTGCCGCTGTAGAGGAAGAACACGAGCACGAACAGCGTCAGCAGCATCTCGGTCAGCACGCCGCCGACGGTCGCGGCGGTGGTGAGCACCCGCGTGGTCAGCTCCGCGGTGTTGCCCTGAATCGTGTTGACCGCTTTGTCGAGGAGCTGCTGCAGCTGGGGCAGGTGCAGCGGTCCGTGCTGCAGCCAGTTGTTGATCCTCGCGAGACTGGCCCCGACCTGGCTGCCCAGCTGCGGCAGGCTGGCGGTGACCGTGGTGACGACCAGGGTGAGCACCCCGCCCAGGACGGCGAGCCCGACGATGATCGCGATGAGCGTGGCCAGCGCGCGGGGCACGTGCCAGCGGACCAGCCGTTCCACCAGCGGCGCGAACAGCGCCGACAGGAGCAGGGCGATCCCGATCGGCACGGTGACCGCCGAAAGGTACCCGAGCGTCCACGCGATGACCCCGAGCATCGTCAGGACGACGAGGAACCGCCAGCTCGCCGCCGCGGCGACCCGCAGCGACCACGGCACCGCGTCGGCGGCGTCGCGGCGGCGATGGCGGTTCGCGCCGGCGATCCGGCGGGACGGCGCGTTCATGCGGCCGCCGCCTTCGCCGACAACCGTTCGGCGACCGATTCGAGCGAGCGTCGTTCCGCCCGGATCCCGAGAACCGCTTCGGCCAGGCCGCCGGCGATCATCATCCCCGCGCCCAGGCAGTAGCCGAAGGCGACGTTGCCGACGGCTCCGGTCTCGACCAGACTGCCGAACAGCACCGGCCCGATGATCCCGCCGAGGCCGGTGCCGACGGAACAGAAGATCGCGAGCGCGCGCACCTCCAGCGGGAAGATCTCCGACACCGTGAGGCAGGCGGAGCTGGCCCCGGCCGAAGCCAGGAAGAACACCGCGCACCAGGCGACAGTCAGGGCGCCCGCGGACAGCGCTCCGGCTCGGAACAGCAGGCCGGTCCCGACGAGCAGCGCGCCGGAGCCCAGGTAGCTGGTGATCATCATCGGGCGGCGGCCGATCGAGTCGAAGAACCGCGCGAGGACCAGCGGGCCGACGAAGCTGCCCGCCGCGAGCGGGACGAGGTAGAGCCCGACGGATCCGCTGGAAACCCCGAAGAACCGGCTCAGCACCAGGCCTTGAGTGAAGCAGACCGCGTTGCAGAGGAACGCTTGCCCGACGAAGAGGGCGCGCCCGAGCAGGGTCCGTCTCGGGTAGCCGCGCACGAGCGTCGCCGCGACTTCGGTCAGCCTGGTACGGGTGCGTTCCTCGATGCCGCTGACGACCTGGTCGGCTTCGTCGGAGCGGCCGTGGGTGAACAGCCAGCGCGGGCTTTCCGGAACGGTCCGGCGGACGATCAGGATGAACAGGCCGAGCACCGCGCCCAGCCCGAAGGCCAGCCGCCAGCCGAGCCACGCCGGGATCACGGCGACGTCGAGCAGGACCAGGCTGAGCGCCGCGCCGCCGGCCGCGCCGAACCAGTACGAGCCGTTCACCGCCAAGCTGACCGTCGCGCGCCAGCGGGCCGGGACGAGTTCGCCGATCGCGGAGTTGATCGCCGCGTACTCGGTCAGATAGCCGAAGACGAGCGAACCGCAGACCGCGCCGGTGACGTAGCACGAGCTCGCCAGCCCGACTTGGGAAAGGACCAGGCCGCTGCCCGGTTCGGTCAGCCGGTCCGACAGCGCGCTGACGATGGTCGCCTCGAGGCCGTCGAGGATCCACACCGTGCCCAGCCCGACGAGCATCAGCCCATGCCACGACGACCACGGCAACCGGTCCGTCCTCGCCGGCACCTCGGTTCGCACCACGTCCATCACCTCGCGGCGCGAATTCCCGGCGGAGATCACTCGCAAACGGCGCGGCTAGAACCAGTCGACGGCGCGCAGCACGAAGAACGCGGTCACTACGAGCACGAGGATCGCGACCGCGAGCAGCCAGCGGGCGGGCAGCTTGCGCGAGGGGATCGGCTGCGGATGCGAGAGTCCCGAAGTCTGCCCGGCGTCGGGCGGGGTGTCGCCGGGCGGCACCGAGCCGCCCGGCTCGAGACCCGGCACCTCGTCGGGTTCGGGCCCGGGTGCGGTCATGTCCGGTCTCCTCGTCGGGGATGCGGTCGCCCGACGGGTTGCCGTCCCGGACGGCGATAAACGCGCGCGTTTGTTCCCGGACGGGACGGGCAGGCGGACGCCATGGCTGACCTCGATCCCATCCAGTTGCGGAAGGACCTCGCCGGCGTCGACTACCCGGCCGCCCGAGACGACCTGGTCGCCGCAGCGGAGCGGAACGGTGCGGATTCCAGCGCGCTCGACGTGCTGCGCGGCCTGCCCGACCGCACGTACGAGGGGCCGAGCGGCGTCAGCAAGGAAGCCGCTCAGAAGTAGGCGCCGAAACCCGAAGCGGCTCGAGGCGGACGCGCTGCCTCGAGCCGTTCTCCGCGGTGTCCATTGTGGAGCGTTAACTGGCGAGCACCCGCTCGGCGATCGCGACCATGGCCTCGGTCAGCAGCGCCATCTGGTCGCGCATGGAACGGTCCGGTTCCGCCTGCCAGGCGACGAACGCGCCGTCGAATCCGGCGATGCCGAAGTAGTCGAGCGCTTCGCCCACCTTCTCCGCCGCCTCCGGTCCGAGGCTGGCCCACGAGCGCGAGATCATCCGGCGCATGTGCTGGCGTCCGTCGGCGCGCACGCGTTCGATGATCTCCTTCACCTCGACGTCCGCGACCGCTTCGGCGCTCATCAGCAGGATCAGGTGCAGCCGCAGGAAATCGGGTTTCGCGACGAACACCTCGCCGGTGCGCTGCAGGAACCAGCCGAGCAGTTCGGCCGGCGGCAGGTCTTCGGGCGGATTCGCCTGCGACTCGCGCAGGTGCCGGAAGAACTCGTACGCCCCGCGCTCCATGACCGCCGACAGCAGTCCGCCCTTGGACTGGAAGTGGTGGTAGATCGCGCTCTTCGGCAGGCCGGTCTCGGCGCTGAGCACTGACATCGTCGTGGCGGAGTAGCCGCGTTCGGCCATGATCCGCGACGCCGTGTCGAGGATTTCCTCCCGGGAACGCCGTCCCCGCCGGTTCCCGGCCCGCACTGTGTCCACGCCGAGCAGCATAGGGCCGCCGGTTTTCTGCACACCGGAATCGTGCCCGCCGCTCCTTGACGAACCTCGACCCCAGGTGTGACCGTAGCCACTAATGAACCGAACGACCGGTCCAAAACTGTGGAGCCTGGGACATGAGTGAGCACTACGACGCCGACGTCGCCGTCGTCGGATACGGCCCGACGGGCCTGGCGGGGGCGCTGACCCTGGCCGCGAAGGGCGCGCGGGTGGCCGCGTTCGAGCGGGACCAGGACGTCTACGCCCGGGCGCGGGCGGTCACGATCAACGACTGGACCATGCGGATCCTGCAGGACCTCGGCGTCGACGACCGGGTCGAGCGCGTTGTCGAACCGCAGCGGGCCCTGCGCTGGGTGACCTACGACGGCCGCGAGGTGATGCGCGTCGAGCATCCGCCGAGCACGCTCGGCACCCGCGGGAGCAAGCCGCGGTTCTACAACATCTACCAGCCGGCTCTCGAGGCTGAGCTGCGTCGCTGCGGCGAAGAGCACCCCGGCCTGACCGTCCGTTACGGCGTCGAGGTCGTCGCGGTCGAGCAGGACGCCGGCGGCGTGACCGTCACCGCGCGCGACCGCGAATCGGGGGAGGAGAGCACCGTGCGCACCCGGTACGCGATCGCAGCCGACGGCGGTTCGTCCCCGGTGCGCAAGATGCTCGGCATCCCGATGCACGGCGACACCGGCGACACGCTGTGGATCGTCATCGACTGCCGGGTCAAGCGCTGGTGGCCGGACCGCGACTTCCTCACCTTCTGGACCGACCGCGAACGCCCGGTCGTCGACATCGCGCTCTCCGCGGGCAACCACCGGTGGGAAATTCCGCTCAACGCCGCCGAAACCGAGGCGGACTTCCCGACGGAGGCCGAGGTGTGGCCGCTGCTGCGCGCCCTCGGCGTGACCGGGGACGACGTCGAAATCCACCAGTACGCGTTCTACCGCCACCACGTCCGGATGGCCGGAACCTACCGCCGGGGGCGGGTTTTCCTGGCCGGCGACGCCGTGCACTTGATGCCGCCGTGGGCGGGCGCCGGCATGCAGACCGGCATGCGCGACGCGTACGACCTGGGCTGGAAGATCGCCGGAATCGTCCGCGGCGAACTCGGCGAGGAGTGGCTCGACACTTACGAGGCCGAACGCCGCCCGTCCGCCGAGTTCTACACCGGGCTGGCCGTCGCGCTCGGCCGGGTGATCAAGCAGGAGGCGACCCCGGCGGAGATCGAGGCGATGAACGCGGTCCCGCCGAACCTGGTCACGCCGTGGGAACCGCCGCTCAACGCGCCGCCGGCCCTCGCCGGCGGCTGGCTGCGCGGCGAGACCGGGGACGCGTCGATCGTCGGCCGCTATCTCCCGCAGCCGCTGGCCTGCGACGCCGTCGGTCGGATCGACCGGCTGGATGTGTTGCTGCCCAACGGATTCGTCCTGCTCGGCAACGACGTCGACCCGGCGACGCTGCTTACGCCCGAGGAGAAGTCCGGCTGGGACGCTCTCGGCGCGTGCTACGTCGCCGTCCGGCCGCGGGCGGCGTACACCCGCGCTGATACCGACCTCGTGGACCTCGAGGACGCGTTGCTGCCGTGGCTCGGCCGATACGGCGTCCAGGCGATCGCCGTGCGTCCGGACAAATTCGTCGCGGCGGCCGACAAGACCGGCCTCGCCACCCCAGTTTTCCAGCGTGGAAAGGAATCTCGATGACCGTGAAAGAACTCGCCTACGTCGTGTACGAGGTGAGCGACCTCGCCGAATGGGAGCGCTTCGCGGTGTCCCTGCTCGGCATGCAACTGGGGGAGAAGTCCGCCGACGGCCTCACCCTGCGCACCGACGAGAAGGCGCACCGCTGGATCCTCGCCGAAGGCCCCGCCGACGACCTCGTCCGCAGCGGCTACGAGGTTCCGTCTGCGGCGGAGTTGGATTCTCTGGTCGCGCGGCTGCGGAAGGCCGGCGTCGAGGCGGTCGAAGGCGGCCCCGATCTGGCCGCCGCGCGGAAGGTCGACCGCATCGTGCTCGTCACCGACCCGCTGGGCAACGTGCTCGAACTGGTCACCGGCCTGGCCGACGCCGAAACCCCGTTCCGCAGCGACCTGCTGCTCGGCGAGTTCGTCACCGGAACCGGCGGCGCGGGGCACCAGGTGCTGCTGGCCAAAGGCGTCCCGCGGGAGACGTACCTGGCGTTCTACGAGGGACTGCTCGGCTTCAAGCTCAGCGACATCATCGTCGAGGAGGTCGCTCCCGGGATTGTCGCGGATCTGGCCTTCCTGCACTGCAACCCGCGGCACCACTCGGTCGCGTTCGGCGACATGCCGCACCCGAAGCGGACGCACCACTTCATGGTCGAGGTTTCCGACATCCGCGACGTCGGTCTCGCCTACGACCGGTGCCTCGACGCGAAACAGCCCTTCGAAATGACGCTCGGGATGCATCCGAACGACCACATGTTCAGCTTCTACGTTCGCACGCCGTCGGGCTTCTCCGTCGAATACGGCTGGGGCGGGCTGCTGATCGACGACGAGACCTGGGAAGTGCGGACGCTCGACCAGCTGCACTGGTGGGGCCACCGGGCGCCGGAGGCGGTCGCGGAACAGCTGGCCGGAGGTGCGCTCTGATGGCCTCGCGTCATGTGCGGACCCGCGACTGGAAAATCCACTACCACGAGGCGGGCGAAGGCCACCCGCTCGTCCTCCTGCACGGCGGCGGCCCCGGCGCGACCGGCTGGAGCAACTACTCGCCGAACATCGAGGCGCTGTCCCGGAATTTCCGGGTGATCGCCCCGGACATGCCAAGCTGGGGCGACTCCGACGGCGCGGACTTCGCCACGCTCGACCACGTCGAAGCCGCGACCCAGCTGCTGGACGCGCTGGACATCGAAAAAGCCGCCTTCGTCGGGAACTCGATGGGCGGGCACACCTCGCTCCGGCTGGCGGTCGAACGCCCGGAACGGCTGTCGCACCTGGTGACGATGGGCCCGCCGATCCAGATGAAGCCGTTCCTGTTCGGGGCCGGCGGAGGACCGACCGAGGGCCTGAAGATCATGTTCGAGACCTACTCCGACGCCAGCCCGGAGGGCATGCGCCGGCTGGTCGAGATCATGGTCTACGACAAGGCCCGCTTCGCCACCCCCGAACTGTGCCAGGAACGCTCGGACGCGGCCCTCGCGCGCCCGGAGCACCTGCGCGCGATCGCGGCGGCCGCCCCGAACGCACCGATCCCCATCTGGCTGAACCTGGCGGCGGTTTCCGGGATCACCGCGCCGACCCTGCTGATCCACGGCCGCGACGACCGGGTGGTGTCGTTCGAGTCGACGCTGTTCCTGGCCGCGAACATCCCGGACTCGCGGGCGGTCCTGCTCAACCGGTGCGGGCATTGGGCGCAGCTGGAGCACGCGGACGAGTTCAACCGGATGGTGACGGACTTCGTTCTGCACCACTGATTCCGGGCGGCGGGGCCGTCTCGGTGAAGGAGACCGCCCCGCCGCTCGAGAAGCCCGCGCTCGACCAGGAAGAAGGGCTTCCTACCGGCCCAGCACCTCGTCGTTGTGCTGCCCGATCCCCGGCGCGGGCAGCGGATCGAGCCGCGCCCCGTCGACCTGCACCGGCGACTTCGGCGCCCAATGCGCCCCGGCCCCGGGCTGGTCGACCTTCCCGAACAACGCCAGTTCGCGCAGCGCCGCACCGCCGTCGCGGCCGAGCTCGGCGAAGCTGCGGTACCGCTCCCACAGGATCCGGTGCCGCGTAAGCACTTCCGCCGCCTCCGCGTAGGGCGTCCGCTTGAACCAGCGCGCCAGCAGCGGCGTGATCACGTCGCGGTGCCGGTAGCGGTCGGACTCGGTGGCGAACGAGATGCCCAGCGACTCGCTCAACCCGGCGAAGGCGTCGGACAGCCCGGTCGCGGCGAGCATCTTCTGCCAGTGCCGCTCGGTGAGCAGCACGATCATCACCCGGACCCCGTCGGCGGTCTCGAAGTCGTCGCCGTAAGTGCCGTAGATTTCGTTGCCGGATTTGGTGCGCGAATGGTCGGTCAGCTGCGCTTCGGCGAGGTAGCCGAGGTTCCCGGCGGTGGCGAGCGCGACGTCCTCCAGCGCGACCCGGATCGAGCGGCCCTCTCCGGTGACCTGCCGGTGCCGTTCGGCCGCCAGCAGGCCGATCGCCAGGTACAGCCCGGCGCAGACGTCCTAGGCGGGCACCACGTGGTTGACCGGTTCCGGCCCGGTGCCGGTCAGCAGCGGGAAGCCGGTCGCGGCCTGCACGGTGTAGTCGACCGCCGCGCCGCCGTCGGCCCGGCCGGTCAGCAGGACGTGGATGAGGTCCGGCCGCCGCTCGCTCAGCGCCGCATACCCGAGATCGGCGTGCCGTTCGGTGTTCGTCACGACGACGCACGGGCCGCCGTCGACGATCAGGTCGGCCACCCGGCGCCGGTCCGCTTCGGACTCCAAGTCCACCGCGACGGCGCGTTTTCCCTTGTTCAGCCCGGACCAGTAGAGGCTGGTCCCGGAGTCGGCAAGCGGCCAGCGCGTGCGGTCCGCGGCGCCGCCGAGCGGTTCGACTCGCACGACGTCCGCGCCGAGCTGGGCCAGGGTGAGCCCGCACAACGGCGTCGCGACGTACGCGGACAGCTCGACTACCCGCAGTCCGGCCAGGAGAGCGGGGTTCATGAGTCGTGCACCCGGGAAAAGTCCGGCTTGCGGCGTTCGCGGTGCGAGGCGAGGCCTTCGTGCACCTCGGGGCCGCCGAAG
>NZ_ASXG01000041.1 GCF_000411975.1 Amycolatopsis orientalis DSM 43388 | reverse complement strand
CAAGCAGAAGACGGCATACGAGATACCGAGCAATCTGTTGCTGATCATTCTATTTTTCATCGGCAGCGGCTACTATTCTATTAGGCTCGTGAGCAAAGGTCTGTTGAGAAAAAAGAGGGGACTCGGCTTTAAAGCTGCGTTTTCTGCCTTTGTCGTTTGGATGGCATTATCTTTTTTGTTTCATGACATTTCATATCCATTTAGTTTGAAAGGGTTATTATTTCAAATCATGATGTTTTTTCTTTTCTACATTCCTTT
>NZ_ASXG01000040.1 GCF_000411975.1 Amycolatopsis orientalis DSM 43388 | reverse complement strand
TGACAAGCACCTCCGCGCCGTGTTTTGGCTTCGTATCGGGGTGCGGGGGTGGTGTGGGTGCCTCGCTGGTTGGGTGCGTCGGTGCCGGTTGGGGTCGGGGGGGCGTGGCTTGGGTGCGTGGTGCGGTGGGCTTGCGGGGGTGCCGGTTGGGTTGCGGGACAGCGCTCGCGGCATTGGGTGCATCGGCGCAGGCGGTCGTGAGGGGAACCGGAGGGAATTGAGTCGTTCAGGGTTCCCGTCACGGATGATCGCGCCGCCGTGAGGGCTGTGAAGGGCTCCTTGAGGGAATCCAAGTCCGTGAAGGGGCCCCTCACGACCGGTGACGGGTTGCGCGGGCCGCTGAGTGCGTCTGAGCCGGTGAGGGTCCCGCGCGAAACCCGGCTCAGTCGAGCAGCGCGCTGGTGGCTTTCAACCGCTCTTGTGCGCTCTCCACGATCCGGGTCACCAGTTCCGCGCAGCTCGGCAGGTCTTCGATGACCCCGACCACCTGTCCGGCCGCCAGCATTCCGGCGCGCGTATCGCCTTCCACCAGGCCGGCTTTGAGCAGCATGGGGGTGTTCGCGGCGAGCATCGTTTGCGTCCACGAGCGGTCGCTGCCGCGTTTCATGCGGAGGCCGTCGGCGATCAGGGACGGCCAGGATTGCCCGCTCAGCCGCTGGTAGTCCTTGGTTCGGCGCAGGGTCCGGGCCATGCGCTGCACGAAGCCTTCCTTCGTGAGGCTCTCGATGAACGGCGTGCGCAGCAGGCGGTGCGGCATGCCGTCGGCCTTGGTGGTGACGACGGTGCCGTCCAAGCCGAAGCTCAGGTAGGTGCGCTTGATCTCGTCCGGGACCGCGCTGTCGCTGGTGAGCAGGAAGCGCGTGCCCATGCCGATGCCAGCCGCGCCGTAGGACAGTGCGGCGGCTAAGCCTCGGCCGTCGAAGAAACCGCCGGCGGCTACTACGGGGATGTCGACTGCGTCCAGTACCGAGGGCAGCAGCAGGGTGGTGGCGGTTGGACCGGTGTGGCCGCCGCCTTCCCCGCCCTGCATCATCACCAGGTCCGCACCCCACGAGGCGACCTTTTCTGCGTGCCGGGCGGCGCCGACGGTCGGCATGACGACCAGGCCGTGGTCCTTCAGCCGGGCAATCAGGTCCTTTTTGGGCGCCAGCGCGAAAGATGCCACCTTGACGCCGTGCCGGATCAGCAGTTCGGCGCGTTCGGCGGCATCGCCCGCGTCGGCGCGCAGGTTCACGCCGAAGGGCTGGTCGGTGCGCTGCTTGACTTCCTTGATGGCGTGGTCAAGCTCGTCGTAGGTCATCGTCGCCGAGGCGAGGATGCCCAGGGCGCCGGCGTTGGCGGTCGCGGAGACCAGGCGCGGGCCGGCGACCCAGCCCATGCCGGTTTGCACGATGGGGTGGGTGACGCCGGTCAGCTCGGTGAGCGGAGTGCGGAGAGGCACGGGTCTCCTCGAGAGGTCAGTCGTTCAGCGGGCGGCCGGTGGCGACGAAAGCGTCGCGGTGTTCGTCGGCGGCTCCGATGAGGTTGAGTTCGAAGGTGTAGCCCTGTTCGTAACGGTAACTGCGATTGACGTCGATCGGGTCGATCCCGTTGAGCGCGGCTTTGGCGGCCCGGATGACGCGCGGGTCCTTCGCGGCTACCTCGGCGGCCAGGGCGAGTGCGGCGTCGGACAAGTCGGCGGCGGGCACGGTTTCCAGCACCGAGCCGTGCTGTACCAGGTCTTTCGCCGCGATGGTGCGACTGGTGAAGTACAGCGTGCGCATCAGGTGCTGGGGGACCAGACGGGCGAGATGGGTCGCTGCTCCCAGGGCGCCGCGGTCGACCTCGGGGACGCCGAAGTACGCGTCGTCCGCGGCGATGATCGTGTCGCAGTTGCCGACCAGGCCGACGCCGCCGCCCAGGCAGAAGCCGTTCACCGCGGCGAGCACCGGCACGGCGCATTCGTAGATCGCCTTGAACGCCAGGTAGCAGCCGCGGTTCGCGCCGACGAGGGCATCGAAACCGGTGGTGCGCTGCATTTCCTTGATGTCGACACCGGCGTTGAAGCCGCGGCCCTCGGCGCGGAGCAGGACGACGTGCACCGCCGGGTCCTCGCCCGCCTCTCGGACCGTTTCGGCGAGGCGGAACCATCCGGCGACCGGCAGGGCGTTCACCGGCGGGTAGTCCATGGTGACCACGAAGGTGCCGTTGTCGTGGAGCTGCGTGGAAATCGTCACGTGCGTTCCTAACCTAGCGATTGCTTGGTAGCCTAACACTTGCTTGGTTTGCGGGGAACCGCCTCGCCGGGCCGGTCGAAGAACGGAGATGATGTGAGCGGGATCTTGGAGGGCCGGGTCGCGATCGTGACCGGAGCCGGCCGCGGACTCGGCCGCGAGCACGCGCTGGAACTCGCCCGGCAGGGCGCGCGCGTCGTGGTCAACGACCTCGGCACGTCGGGTGCGGGCGAAGGGGCGTCGGACGGCCCGGCCGGCGAAGTGGTCGAAGCGATCCGTGCGCTGGGCGGCGAAGCGGTGGCCAACGGCGCCGACGTCGCGGACTTCGCGGCGACGGAAGCGTTGGTGCGGCAGGCGATCGACGCGTTCGGCGGACTGGACATTGTGGTCAACAACGCTGGGTTCGTGCGCGACCGGATGATCGTGACGACCAGCGAGCAGGAGTGGGACGCGGTCGTCGCGGTGCACCTCAAGGGGCATTTCGCGCTGATGCACCACGCCGCCGGTTACTGGCGCGCGGAGGCGAAAGCCGGGCGTACGCGGGCCGCGCGGATCATCAACACCACCTCGGGCGCGGGTCTGCAGGGCAGCGTCGGACAGGGCAGCTACAGTGCGGCCAAGGCTGGGATCGCCGCGTTGACGCTCGTCGGCGCCGCGGAACTAGGCCGTTACGGCATCACGGTGAACGCGCTGGCCCCGGCCGCGCGCACGCGGATGACCGAGGGCCCGTTCGCCGCGCGGATGGCCGCGCCGGAAGACGGGTTCGACGCGATGCATCCGGGCAACGTGTCGCCGATCGTCGCGTGGCTCGCCAGCGAGGACGCCGCGGACGTCACCGGCCGCGTGATCGAGGTCGAGGGCGGCCGGATCTGCGTGGAAAACGGCTGGAGCCACGGCCCGGCCCGGGAACTCGACCGGCGCTGGACCGCCGCCGAAGTCGGTCCGGCCGTGCGCGAACTGCTCAACGAAGCGCCCGAGCCCGAACCGGTTTACGGGGCGCAGTGAACAGCCCCGCGGACTGGAAGGGCCAGGTGCTCGGCGAGCGCACCGTGGCCTATGCCGACCGCGCCCCGATCCTCTACGCGCTCGCCGTCGGCGCGCGGCCGGACGAACTCGACTTGGTGTTCGAGGACCGGCTGCGGGTGCTGCCGCCGTTCGCGCTGACGCTCGCCCAATGGGCCCCGGACGTCCTCGGCGCGGCCGGAGCGTTCGAGGTCGGCAACGCCGTGCACGGTTCGCAGCGGCTGCGGGTCTTGCAGCCATTGCCGCCCGCCGGCGAGGTTTGCATGCGGGCCACGGTTCCGGAGGTGTGGGACAAAGGCAGCGCGGCGGTGTATGACGTGGCTGTCGAATCGGACTACTTTGTCGCGACGTGGTCGTTGTTCTGTCCCGGCATCGGCGGCTTCGGCGGCGAACGCGGCCCCGGCCGTCCGGCGGCTTTGGACCGTCCGGAGTGGACCGCGCCACTGTCCACTGCGGACAATCAAGCGCTGCTCTACCGGTTGCTGGGGGACCGGCACCACATCCACGTCGACCCCGCGGCTGCCGCCGGAATCGGCCAGCCGCGCCCGATCCTGCACGGCCTGGCCACCCTCGGCGCGGGCGCGCTGGTCGCCGCCCGGCAGGTCGGCGCGCATCCGGCGGACCTGACGTCGCTGGAAGGCCGCTTCGCCGCACCGGTGTTCCCTGGCGAAGAATTGCAGGTGGAAGGCTGGTCGTACGGCGGCCTGCGGATCACGTCGGAGCGTGGTCCGGTCGTCGACGGCGGGCGAGTCCACTTCGGATAGCGAATGCGGCGGAAGGTGGCGTGCCGACCTGGTTCGCTCACAAGCGATAAGCCGCCGCTCCCGCTCGCGGCGGGAAGCTGAGGATCCGATGCGCACCACGGGAGGCGACCGATGACCGAACGGGACGACATCGTCGCGCGGCTGACCGCGCCGGGCGCGGAGTTCGAAATCCGGTCGGAACCGGTCGCGGGCCGGCCGGCGAGGGTGTTCGCTCGGCGGCATCGGCGGCTCTCCGAATTGCTGGAGGCGTCTCGCGGGTTCGGCGACCGCGAGTATCTGGTCGCTGGGGACAGCCGGCTCACTTTCGCCCAGCACTACGACCAGGTCGCGGTGCTCGCCTCGGTGTTGCGGACCGAATACGGGGTGGGCCGCGGGGACCGGGTCGCGTTGTGCGCGGCCAACTGTCCGGAGTGGATAGCCGGGTTCTGGGCCGCGGTGTCGCTCGGGGCGATCGCGGTCGGGGTGAACTCGATGTGGGCGGCGCCGGAGGTCGCGCACGGCCTCGACTTGACCACTCCGAAGGTGGTACTCGCCGACGCGGGCCGCAAGCCGTTGGTCGAAGACCGGTACCCGGTGCTGGAATTCGGCAGCCCCGAATACCGCGAACTCCTCGGCCGGCACGAGGGCGCCCGGCTGGAAGCGGAGCCGGTCGACGAGGACGACCCGGCCGTCGTCCTCTTCACGAGCGGCACCTCCGGCCGTCCGAAAGGCGCGACGCACTCGCATCGCAACGTGCTCGCCGCGGTCTGGTTCCACCTGTTCAACGACGCGGTGGCGGCGGAATTCGGCCGTCCGGCGCGCGACCGCCGATTCCTGCTGGCCACGCCGTTGTTCCACATCGCCGCCTTGCACAACCTCGCCGTCGTGCGGCTCGCGGTGGGCGACACGGCTGTGCTGTACCAGGGGAAATTCGACATCCACCGGGTGCTGGACCTCGTGCAGGCCGAGCGGATCACCAACTGGGGCGCGGTCCCGACGATGCTGTCCCGCCTCGTCGAGGCCGATCTCTCCGGCTACGACCTCAGCACGCTCAAGACGGTCTCGGTCAGCAGCGCGCCGTCGACCGCCGAGCTGAAAGACCGGCTGCGGAACGCGCTGCCCGGGGCGGCGGCTTCGCTGAGCACGAACTACGGCCTGACCGAGTCCTCCACCGCGGCGACCCTCGCGACGCCCGCCGAACTCCTCGCCGATCCGGACACCGCCGGGCGGCCCGTGCCGAACATGGAAGTGCGGATCCGCGATGCCGAAGGCCGCCCGGTTCCGGACGGCACCGACGGCGAGATCCACCTCCGCGGGCCGCAGGTCATGCTCGGCTACTTCGACGACCCGGACGCGACGGCGGCCGCGTTCACCGAGGACGGCTGGTTCCGGACCGGCGACCTCGGCCAGCTGCGCGACGGGGCGCTGTACGTAGTGAGCAGGCGCAGCGATCTGATCCTGCGCGGGGCGGAGAACATCTACCCGGCCGAGGTGGAGGAACAGCTCGTCGGACACCCCGGCGTCGCCGACTGCCTCGTGGCCGGGCTGCCGGATCCGGACTACGGCCAGATCGTCGCCGCGAAGGTCGTGGTGCGTGAAGGGTCCGAAGTGGACGCCGCCGGGCTGCGCGAGTATCTCGCCGGCCGGCTCGCCCGGTACAAGGTGCCGACGGCGTGGTTCCTGACCCGGGATCCGTTGCCGCGCAACGCGACCGGGAAGGTGGTGCGGCGGCTGGTGCGGTGGGAGTCGTGAGCCGCCCACTCGTCGGGACGTTCCGTCGCCCGCCGTCCTGCCCAACGTTTGCCCAGTGCGGGATGAGCGGTCTCCGGGCGGGCTTCGCCGAGTTCACCGGTCGGCGGGCCGGTCCTGAAGTCCTCGCCGCCGAATTTCAGCCGTTCGGCCCTCGGGGTGGCGGCAGCAGATGGCGTCGGTCATTCTCGCTGAGGATGCCGTGTTCGATCCGGGTGAGTTCGACGAATTCCGCGCCGCGCAGCCGGATGTCGCTACGAAATGGCGGCTTACGTTCGTGGCGGCCGGGAGAATTCGCTTCCCGGCGCTGATCACCGCGGCGGCAGCCCCTGGGAAATCCCCGCGAAGACCTCGCGCAAGGTCGCCGGTACCGACTTTTCGAGACTCTCGTCCAGAAACCGGTTCAGCACCGTCATCATGGCCGTGATCGCGACGTCGGACACCAGTTGCGGGTACAGTTCGCCGACCCGCCTGCCGGTGCGTTCGGCGATCGCCTGGACGAGGTCGCGGGTGTCCACGCGGGCCAGCGCGCTGCGCATCTCCGGGGTCGCGCTCCACGCCTGCACCGCGCTGAGCTGGTCGGAGGCCGGCTGCCCGAACGGCACTGCGTCCGCGCGCAGGGGTTCGATGAGCGCTTCGGCGAGAGCGGTCCACAGCGGTTCTTCCGCCGGGCGGGCGCGCAGCAGTTCCGCGCTGAGCCGGATCCGGTGCTGCTGCCGGTAGGCGACCGCGTCGTATTTCGTCGCGAAGTAGTTGCTGAACGTGCGCAGCGACACCCCGGCCCGCTCCGCGATGTCCTCGCGGACGACGTTGTCTGGACCTCTCTCGTACATCAGCGCCACGGCGGCGTCGCTCAGCGCTTTGCGCGTGTCGAGCTTCTTGCGTTCTCGCAAGCCGAGCGGTCGTTGGTCAGCCATGCCGACCACGGTATCCAATTGTCCGCCGCATTCGCCGGGCCGACCGGTTTCGTTATGCCGAGCGCCGTGCGGGAACTGTTCGACGGGCCCTCGAGCGATTCCGGCCGAACGACGTCGCCGTTGCGCGGCGTCGCGATTCCTTGGAGCGTTGCCAGCAGCACAACCGCGGTTCGCCGCGGCGGTTCCTCACCCTGCTGCCGGCGATCAGTCGTTCCTCCGCCCGAACGGCGCTTCGGCCACGGAACAACCGACCGGCGTGCAGTTTCCGCTGCCGGTGCCAGCCTGGCGAGTCACCCCGCGCCGGTTTCGGTCAGGAATGCGGTCAGTTCCTTGGCCAGCCGTTCCGGCTGGTCTTCCGGGATCAGCGTGCCGCTGTCCGGGATCTCGACGAGCCGGCCGTCCGGAAACAGGTCGGCGAGGCGGCGTCCGTGCTCGGCGGGCATCATCCGGTCCTTGCCCGCCCAGACGACGAGGACCGGCCGGTCGAACGACCGCAGCCGCTCGGTCCATTCGAGCAGCACTCGCCGCGGCGGGCTGCCGGTGGCGAATTTGACCATGTCCCGGCGGATTTCCCGGTCCCGCAAGGCCGGAGCGAACCAGCCTTCGAGCACGTCGTCCGGAATCCGGCTCTCGCACATCCCGCCGTACGCCGCCTTCGCGTGGCGGTAGAAGGAGGTCCGGGTGGCTTGGGCGTGCAGCCACGGCCCGCCGGGCAGCCGGAGCAGCTTGACCGCCGCGCGCGCGGGCTTGGGCGGGAAATTGTCGAACGCCTCGAAGGCGACGAGCGCGAGCCGGCCGACCCGGGCGACGTGCTCGGCCGGGGCCAGGCCGTCGGCGACGAGGAATTGGCCGCCGCCCCAGTCGTTCAGCACGACAGTCGCGTCACGCAGGTCGAGTGCGGCGAGGAATTCGCCCAGCAGCCGTGCGACGCCGAACTGGGTCAGGTCCGCGTCCGGCCGCATCGGGGCGAGATGCGCGCCGAGCGGCAGCGTGGGCAGCAGGCAGCGGTAGCCGTCCAGCAGCGGGACCACCTTGCGCCACTGCGTGCCGGACATCGGGAAGCCGTGCCCGAACACCAGCGCCGGGCCGGTGCCGCCGGTGTCGGCGTAGTCGATCGGCCCGGCGGAAAGCTCCACGCGCGGCATCGGACCTCCTCGGGCTCACGACTAGAGCGATCTCTCTAATCGCGAGACTAGGCCGGTTCGCGGCAGGCGGTCAACCCGCCCTCACTCGCCGCTGAAGACGACGCGGTTCCCGTCCGGATCGGTGAGCGGCAGAATGCGCGCGCCGCCGCCGGGCTGCGGTCCGTCGTGGGCGGCCCCGGCCTTCGTCGCCTGCGCCGCGGCGGCGTCGAGATCCGTCTCCTCGAAGACGACCGTCGACCGCCCGGCCCGCTCGGGCTCGGACCACACCTGGAGCCCGAACGCGTCGCCGAGGTGCCATTCGAGCAGGCCGGGCATCGGCCGGGAGTCGGGACCGCGGTCGAACAGGGCGGTGTACCACCTCTCGGCGCGCGGGAGGTCGGAGACGGTGCACTGGGCGAGTACTCGGCGGATCATGGCTTCCCCTTCGAAGTGATTGCGATGTGCAAGCACTACTAGGAGACCACGAGTGCTAGCGAAGTGCAAGCACTCGTCCCGCGGCCGGGTGCGGATATCGGCTCCGGTGAACGAATCGGGCGAATTGCGCCGCGTTTCCGCGCCGCTTCGCCGCCAGCGTTCATCTGGTGTTTCTCCGGCGGTTTTCCGGCGTCTTTGTGTGCGGCCTGGAATACGCCGGTCGCCGCGTCGGCGGCAGAGACGAGGAGGACATCCGTGTCGAGAATTCGTTGGCGGGCCGCGATCGCGATGGCGGCGGCCGGCGCCGTCGCGGCGGCGGTGCCCGCACTGGCCGCGCCGGTGCGCGTCGAGCACGTGCTGCTGCTTTCGGTCGACGGTCTCCATCAATCGGACCTGGAGTGGTACACGCGCACCCATCCCGGGTCCGCGCTGGCCGCGCTCGCCGCGCACGGAACCGAGTACGCGCACGCGAGCACGCCGGTGCCGTCGGATTCGTTCCCCGGCATGGTCGGCCAGGTGACCGGCGGCAACCCGGCGACCACCGGGATCTACTACGACGCCACCTACAACCGGGCGTTGCTGCCGGCCGGCACCACCTCGTGCGCGGGCGCGAAGCCGGGGTCCACAGTGGACTACACCGAGGACCTCGACCGGAATCAGGACAGCATCGACGCCGGGCAGGGGCTGCCGAACCTGCCCGACGGCGTGCTCGCGATGACCGGCGACCCGCGCTCGCTGATCAATCCCGCCGCGCTTCCGGTCGACCCCAAGACCTGCGCACCTGTTTACCCGCACCAATACCTGCGGGTGAACACCGTCTTCGAGGTCGCCCGGAAGGCCGGGCTGCGCACCGCGTGGTCGGACAAGCATCCGGCGTACGAAATGCTCAGCGGTCCGTCCGGCACTGGGATCGACGACCTTTTCACCCCGGAGATCAACAGCAAGGCGCCGAATTCCGGCGACTGGACCAAAGACAACGCCGCGACTCAGCGCTACGACGGCTACAAGGCCAAAGCCGTCCTGAACGAAATCGACGGATTCGACCACAGCGGACGGACCCGCGCCGGGGCGCCCGGCGTGTTCGGAATGAACTTCCAGTCCGTTTCGACCGCGCAGAAACTCCCGTCCTCCGGCGGCCAGCCGGGCGGGTACCAGGCCGACGGCACGCCCGGCCCGGTGCTGCGGTCCGCTTTGGACTTCGTGGACCGGCAGCTCGGCGCGTTCACCGCGGAACTGCGGAAACAGCGGCTGGACCGCTCGACCGCGGTGATCTTGTCCGCGAAGCACGGCCAGTCGCCGATCGACCCGGCCGCGCTGACCCGCATCGACGACGCCCCGCTGCTCGCCGGGCTGAACTCGGCCTGGCGGGCCGCGCATCCGGGCGCGCCCGATCTGGTCGCCCAGTCCACCGACGACGACGCGATGCTGCTGTGGTTCACCGACCGTTCGCCGGAGGCCGCCGCGTTCGCCCGGCAGTACCTGCTGGCCCAGTCCGGCACCGGGAACGGCAGCACCGGCGCGCCCAAGCCGTTCACGCACTCCGGCCTGACCTCGGTGTACGCCGGAGCCGACGCCGCTCGGTACTTCCACGCCGGCCAGGGCGACCCGCGCGTGCCGGATCTGGTCGGCATCGCGCAGCACGGCGTCGTGTACACCGGCGGCCACTCGAAGATCGCCGAACACGGTGGCGCGGCGGACGACGACCGCGCGGTGCCGCTGGTGGTCAGCGGCGGGCACGGCGCGCTGATCCCGGCGGCGGTCGAAACGACGCAGATCGCGCCGACGATCCTGCGGCTGCTCGACCTGGACCCGCGTGCGCTGGACGCGGTGCGGGCGGAGGGCACGCGCCCGCTGCCCGGTCTCGGGCGCGACTGACCGCTGGCCCCGGCCCGGGCTTCGGCACCGGGCCGGGGCCAGCCGCGCTGGGTGCTCCGAGCCTGCTCAGCGGCTTATTGTGAGCAAAAGCTCACTGCTGCCGAAGAGGCTGGCGATGCTCGGAAAGCGGCTTCAGCCGCGCAAGGAGCCCCAGCAGGTGCGTGGCGAGCTGACCCGGCAGCGGATCCTCGCCGCGGCCGCGCGGGTCTTCGCCGAGCAGGGGCTATGCCGCGGGCACGACGAACCGCGTCGCGGAGCGGGCGCGGGTGTCGATCGGGTCGCTGTACCAGTACTACCCGAACAAGGACGCCATCCTCGTCGCATTGACGGCGAGGCATCTCGACGCCGGCGCGGAAGCCCTGCGCCGCCACCGGGAAACCGCCGGGCCGCCGGAGACGCTCGAGGACGCGCTGCGTGATGGCCGAACAAGCCCCGCGTTCCGCGGAGCTGCTGGAGCAGGTCGCCCGGCACGAGGAGGAGCAAGTCGGTTACGTGCGCGAGCTGCTCGAGCGGTCCCCGGACGCGCGCGTGTCCGATGTGGACCTGGCGGCGCGGATCATGGCGAACACGGTGGAACTGCTCGTGCACAAACTGATCGCCGGACCGGAACCGGTCGACCTTCCGGCCTTCGAGGCGGAACTCGCGGCCCTGCTCGTCCGGTACGCGACCGCGGGCTCCGAGCGGACCAGCGGGTTGCGCCGCCCGGTCGGCTGCCCCGGTGGCGCCGGTTGTCAAGTGGCGGACATCACTGGGCGCGTCGTGATCGATCCGGTTCCCTGGACCGAGCCCGCCCGCGAGGCGACGAAGACGGGGACAGGCGGGGCGGTTCAACCGGGTAGTCGGCGGTTTCCCGGCCTGGTGCCGCGGCGCGGGAGGGCCGGCCGCCGCGACCGTCCGCGGGTATGACCGTGCTCTCGTCGGACTCGCGGCCGAAAAAGGGGCTCCGGTTGGCTGCCGGACGACCGGCGGCATGGGAGTATCCAGCGCATCTGTACCTGAAGCGGGCGAAGTCGGACCAGGTGGCGACCCAAAACGCCGTCAGGGCCCGGCCGGCGGATCTTCCGCGAACGAGCGGGAAGGAGGCGGCATGCTGATCGGGGTGCTCAAGGAGGCCCAACCGGGGGAGACGCGCGTCGCGGCGACCCCGGAAACGGTGGGCAGGCTGCGCGGGCTGGGTTACGAGGTGGCGGTCGAGCCGGGCGCGGGGCTGGCGTCGGGGTTTTTCGACGAGGCTTTCGCGGAGGCGGGCGCGACGGTCGGGTCGGTCGCGGACGCGGATGTCGTGTTCGGGGTGAACGCGCCGTCGGCGGAGCAGCTGGACGCGGTGAAGCCGGGGGCGACGGTGGTGAGCTTGCTGGCTCCGGCGTTGAAGCCGGAGCTGGTGGAGGATCTGGCGAGGCGACCGATCACGGCGTTGGCGATGGACGCGGTGCCGCGGATCTCGCGGGCGCAGTCGCTGGATGTCTTGAGTTCGATGGCGAACATCGCGGGGTATCGGGCGGTGGTGGAGGCGGCGCACACGTTCGGGCGGTTCTTCACCGGGCAGGTGACCGCGGCGGGGAAGGTCAACCCGGCGAAGGTGCTGGTCGTGGGCGCGGGGGTGGCGGGGCTGGCGGCGATCGGCGCGGCGGGGTCGCTGGGGGCGATCGTGCGGGCGACGGACCCGCGGCCGGAAGTGGCTGATCAGGTGCGGAGCCTGGGCGGGGAGTATCTGTCCATCGAGGACCCGGACGCCGAGGTGTCGGCGACGGGGTACGCGAAGGAGATGGGCGAGGACTACAAGGCGCGCGAGAAGGAGCTGTATGCGGCGCAGTGCCGCGAGGTCGACATCATCGTGACGACGGCGTTGATTCCGGGGCGTCCGGCGCCGCGGATCATCACCGCGGAGATGGTGGCGTCGATGAAGGCGGGTTCGGTGATCGTGGACATGGCCGCGGCGAACGGCGGCAACGTCGAGGGCTCGGTCGCCGGGGAGAAAGTTGTCACGGACAACGGGGTGACGATCCTCGGGTACACGGATCTGGCGGGCCGGCTTCCGGCGCAGGCGTCCCAGCTGTACGGCACCAACCTGGTGAACCTGATGAAGCTGATGACGCCGGAGAAGGACGGCCGGCTGGTCGTGGACTTCGACGACGTGGTGGTCCGGTCGATCACGGTGGTGCGCAACGGCGAGCTGACGTGGCCGCCGCCGCCGGTGCAAGTCTCCGCGGCACCGCAGAAACCCGCGGCCGCGGCGGAGAAGGAGGAGGAGCCGGAGAAGCAGCCGATGTCCTCGGGGCGCCGGCTCGGGATCGTGCTGGGGATCGCGGCGGTGTTCCTGCTGCTGGCGGCGCTGGCCCCGGCGGCGCTGCTGCCGCATCTGACGGTGTTCGCGCTGGCGATCGTGATCGGCTATTACGTGATCGGGCATGTGCACCACGCGTTGCACACGCCGTTGATGTCGGTGACGAACGCGATTTCCGGGATCATCGTCGTGGGCGCTTTGCTGAATCTGGTCAGCGGCAACACGGTGGTCGTCGTGCTGGCGGCGGTGGCGACATTGCTGGCGACGATCAACATTTTCGGCGGGTTCGCGGTGACGCGCCGGATGCTCGCCATGTTCTCCCGCAGCTGACCCGAGAGGCCTTCTTCAGATGACTGTGCACACTGCGAGCCAGGCCGCCTACATCGTGGCCGGGCTGTTGTTCATTCTCGCGCTGGCCGGGCTGTCCCGGCACGAAACCGCGCGGGTCGGAAACTATTTCGGCATCGCCGGGATGGTCGTCGCGCTGATTGCGACCATCGCCCAGGCGGTGTCCGGGGAGATCACCGGTACTTCGCTCGCGTTGCTGATCGTCGCGATGGCGGTCGGCGCGGGGATCGGGCTGCGCCGGGCGGCGGTGGTCGAGATGACCGGGATGCCCGAGCTGATCGCCCTGCTGCATTCGTTCGTCGGTCTCGCCGCGGTGCTGGTGGGCTGGAACGGGTATCTCCAGGTGGAATGCGACCCGGCCGGGGCCGAGTCGCGGCATCTGGAAGCGCTGGGGACGCTGGGGATCCACCACGCCGAGGTGTTCATCGGCGTGTTCATCGGCGCGGTGACGTTCACCGGGTCGATCGTGGCGAACCTGAAGCTGTCGGCGAGGATCAAGTCCGCGCCGTTGATGCTGCCGGGCAAGAACTTCCTGAACCTCGGCGCCGTGGTGCTGTTCGTGGCGTTCACCGTGTGGTTTGTCGTCAGCCCGGCGCTGTGGCTGCTGATCGTGGTCACCGTGCTCGCGCTGGCGCTGGGGTGGCATCTGGTCGCCTCGATCGGCGGCGGGGACATGCCAGTGGTCGTGTCGATGCTCAACAGCTACAGCGGGTGGGCCGCGGCGGCGTCGGGGTTCCTGCTGGAGAACGACCTGCTGATCATCACCGGCGCGCTGGTGGGCTCGTCCGGTGCGTACCTGTCCTACATCATGTGCAAGGCGATGAACCGGTCGTTCATCTCGGTGATCGCGGGCGGGTTCGGGATCGAGGCCGGGCCGAGCGGGGACACCGATTACGGCGAGCACCGGGAAATCACCGCGGAGGGCGCGGCGGAACTGCTGGCGGACGCCTCGAAGGTGATCATCACGCCGGGGTACGGGATGGCGGTCGCGCAGGCGCAGTACGGGGTGGCGGAGCTGACCCGGAAACTGCGCGACAAGGGCGTCGAGGTCCGCTTCGGCATCCACCCGGTCGCCGGACGGCTGCCCGGGCACATGAACGTGCTGCTGGCCGAAGCCAAGGTCCCCTACGACATCGTGCTCGAGCTGGACGAGATCAACGACGATTTCGCCGACACCGACGTGGTTCTGGTGATCGGCGCGAACGACACGGTCAACCCGGCCGCGGCCGAGGACCCGGGCAGCCCGATCGCGGGCATGCCGGTGCTGACCGTGTGGGAAGCGGAGAACGTGATCGTGTTCAAACGCTCCATGGCCTCGGGCTACGCGGGCGTGCAGAACCCGCTGTTCTTCCGCGAGAACTCGGCAATGCTCTTCGGCGACGCCAAGGACCGGGTCAACGACATCCTCTCCGCGCTGTGAACCAGGAGAAACGCATGAAAGCCGTACACATCAAGGATCTCGAAGGCCCGTCGACCGTTTCCGTGGTCGAAGCCGAGGCGCCCGCGCGGGCCGACGACCAGGTGCTGATCGACGTGCACGCGGCCGGAGTGGCCTTTCCGGACCTGCTGCAGACGCGCGGGCTGTACCAGGTGAAGCCGGAGCTGCCGTTCATCCCGGGCGCGGAGGTCGCCGGGGTCGTGGCGGAGGCTCCGGCCGGCGCGGCGGTCAAGGCCGGCGACCGGGTCGCGGCGCTGCCGTTCCTGGGCGGGTTCGCCGAGCAGGTCGCGTGCGCGGCCGACGCGGTGTTCCCGATCCCGGACGACCTGGGTTTCGACCAGGCGGCGGCGATCCCGTTCAACTACCTGACGGCGCATTTCGCGCTGTGCCGCCGCGGCCGGATGGCGGCCGGGGAAACCGTGCTGGTGCACGGCGCGGCCGGCGGAGTCGGGACAGCGGTCATCCAGGTCGCGAAGGCGTTCGGCGCGGGCAAGGTGCTCGGCGTGGTGTCGACGCCGGAGAAGGGCGAGGCAGCGGTCGCGGCCGGGGCGGACGAGTATGTGCTGGCGGACGGCTTCAAGGACGCGGTGAAGGCGGCGACCGGCGGCCGCGGCGTCGACGTGATCGCGGACGTCGTCGGCGGCGACCGGTTCACCGATTCGCTGCGCTGCCTGGCCGCGGACGGGCGGATGCTGGTCATCGGGTTCACCGGCGGGTCGATCCCCGAGGTGAAGGTGAACCGGTTGCTGCTGAACAACTTGGACGTCGTCGGCGTCGGGTGGGGCGCGTACGCGCTGCCGCGGCCGGGGTATCTGCAGGGCCAGTGGGACGAACTGCTGCCGAAACTGGCCGAGGGCGCGATCGTGCCGCCGTTGGGCGGGAGCTACCCGCTGGCGGAGGTGCGGGACGCGTTGGAGGCGATCGAGAACCGGAAGGCGGTGGGGAAGCTCATCCTCGCGGTGCGTCCATAGTGGACGGCTGGGCGGCGAGGCCCTGGAGGTCGTCGAGCGTGGCTTCGGTGCCGAACGCCGGAATATGCAGTGCTTTCACCGGGATTCGCTCCAGTCCGGCCGCCGGGGTGCGGCCCCGCGAGGGTGCGGCGTCCGGGGACGGGGAGCCAGGCGGCGGCTGTCCTGGTGCCGGCGTCACCACGAAGCGAACATCGCGACCGCGGCCTCGACCGGCAACCGCGTTCCGTGCTCGAATTCCGCGGCGAAGGCGGAATCGCCGAGGGCAGACCGGGCGGCTGCGGTGATCCGGTCGACGTCGCCGCGCTCGGCAGGCGGGAGGGGCGCGCCGACACTGCGTCGCGCCGCGTCGGCCGCACCGAGCAGCAACGCCGCGGTTTCCGGAACCGCGGTGCCCGCCAAACCTTCCAACGACAGCGCGAAAGCCCGCGGCTCGTCGAGCAACCGCGCGTATTCCAGGCCTTGCAGGTGGTACTTCTTCGCCTGCACCACATCGCCCCGGAGTTCGGCGATGAAACCGAGTTCCGCGTATAGCAAATGGTCGCCTGCCGTGGAGGAAAAACCGCGGTAGTCGTCGCGGATTCGGGTCAGATGACGTTCCGCGGCGTCGAGGTCGCCGGAGCGGCGCGCACCCAGTGCCAGGCCCATTTCGGCGTGGATCCGGCCGTAGGTGTAGCCGTGGTCGGCGGCGATGCGGAGGGCTTGCTCGTGCAGGTCGCGGGCTCGTTGCCAGTCGCGTTCGAGCAACGCCAGCCGGCCCAGGCCGGACAGCCTCGCGGACACTTCGGCTTGCCAGTCCAGTTCGCGCGCGATGGCGAGTCCTTCGTGCTGGCGGCGCGCGGCTTCGGCGTAGTCGCCCTTGATTTCGGCGAGCGCGGCCAGCGGCGGGATGGTCTGCATCTCGCCCCACCGGTCGCCGAGGCGGCGGAAGATCGCCGCGCTGCGCTGGCCGTCCCGGCCGAGTCCGGCGAGATCGCCGCGGACCAGGCTGAGCATCGCGCGCAGGCCGAGTGCCGCGGCGACGCCCCACTCGTCGTCCTCGGCGGTCGCCAGGGCGAGGGCGCGTTCGTTCATTTCCTGGCTGGCCGCGAGATCGCCGGCGCTGAACAGGCTGTAGGCGCGCAGCCATCGCGCACGCACGCTTTCCGGGGAATCCGGCGGCGCTGGCTCTCCGGTCAGCAGGGCGAAGGATCCATTGAGGACAGTGAGTTCCGGATCCGGCCCGGCGACCCGGGAAACGGCCGACAGCATCCGGCGGCCTTCGGTGAGCCTGCCGCGCAGCAGCCACCACCACGACAGCGCCGTCGCGAGCCGCACCGCGTCGGCGGGCGAATGGCGGACCGCCTCGTCGAGCGCCGCGCGCAGGTTGCCCGCTTCGCTGTCCAATCGGGTCAGCCAGGCCCGTTGGTCGGTGCCGTGCAAGTGTGCGCTCTCGGCGAGTTCCAGGTAATGCCGCAGGTGCCGGCTGCGGGTGGCCGCGGGGTCCGCCAATCGTTCGAGGGCATACGCGGCAACCGATTCCAGCAGCCGGTACCGCACCCCGGCCGACCCGTGCGTGACGGCCACCAGCGACCGATCGACCAGCCGCGGCACGAGATCGACCACGTCACCCGCACCCGCGCAGACGGCTTCGGCGGCGGCGAGATCGAAACTGTCGCGGTGGACGGCCAGTCTGCTGAGGACAGTCCGCTCCGGTTCGCTGAGCAGCTCCCAGCTCCAGTCGAGCACCGCGCGCAAGGTCTGTTGCCGCGCCGGCGCACCGCGCGAACCGCGGTTCAGGACGGCGAACCGGTCGTTGAGCCGGGCGGCCAGCTCCCGCACACCCAACCCGCGCACGCGGGTGGCGGCTAGTTCCAGCGCGAGCGGAAGACCGTCGAGGCGACGGCAGATCTCGGCGATCGTGTCGGCGTCGCCGGCGAAATCCGGGGCGGCGGCGGTGGCGCGCTCAGTGAACAGCCGCACGGCTTCGGCGGGTGGAAGCGGCTCGACGGCGAACACGGTCTCGCCCGGCAGTCCCAGCGGTTCTTGGCTGGTGGCGAGAACGCGCAGGTGCCGGGTGGTGCGGAGCAGGGTTTCGACGAGTTCGGCGGCGGCTTCGACGACGTGCTCGCAGTTGTCCAGGACGAGCAGCGTCCGCCGGTCGCGCAGTGCGGCGGCGAGCCGGTGGACCGGGGAGGCGGAGTCGGCCGAGTCGCGGATCCCGAGCACGGCGGCGACCGTCTCGGCGAGGTCGGCGGCCGAGCCGCGGGCGGAGGCGAGTTCGACCAGCCACGCGCCGTCCGGTAGCCCGCCTCGTGAGTGTTCAAGCCGGTTAGAACCGGAATCAGCACTCACGAGCCCCGCCGCGGCCACCGCCAGCCGTGACTTGCCGACTCCGCCCGGACCGGTCAGCGTGATCAGCCTCGCCGACAGTCCGGCCAGCCGGGCGAGCGCGTCTTCCCGGCCGATCAACGGCGTCAGCGGGCGGGGGAGGTTGCCGCGCGGTTCGGCAGCGAGCCCGGGGTCCTGGCGGAGCAGCGATTCGTACAGCGCGCGCAGCTCCGGGCTCGGGTCGACGCCCAGTTCCTCGGCGAGCCGCGTGCGGAGATCGGTATAGGAGGCGAGGGCTTCGCTTTGCCGTCCGCGCAGGTACAGCGCGCGCATCTGCGCCGCTCGCAAGCCTTCCCGGAGCGGATGCCGCGCGATGACGTCCGCCAGCTCGTCCGCGGGGGAGTAGTCGCCCGCGTCGACCTGGGCTTTCGCCCGTTCCTCGATAGCGGCCAGACGCAGCTCGGACCACCGGTGCGCGGCCGGCCGGGCGAACTCCTCGTCGGCGAAGTCGGCGAACGCCTCTCCTCGCCAGAGGTTCAGGGCTTCGGCGAAACGGGCGGCGCGGGCTCGGGGGTCCGTCGTCGCGCGCGCCTGGGTGACGAGGTCGCGGAACTGGGCGGCGTCGGAGTCCTCGACGCGCAGCCGGTAGCCTGCGGGCTGCCGCTCGACGCCGTCTCGTCCCACGATCCGGCGCAGCTGTGACACCTTGGCCTGCAACGCGCCCGCCGGCTTGCCGGGCGGGTGCTCGCCCCACAGGTCGTGGACGAGCCGGTCCGGGCTGACCGGCCCGCCGTCGTGGGCCAGGAGGCTGGCCAGCAGGGCACGCACTTTCACTTCGGGCACGGTAATCGGCGCGCCGGTGTCGTCCCACACCGCGAGCGGGCCGAGCACCCCGAACCGCATGCGTCGCTCCTGTCGCGTCATCAGGCTACCGTCAGCCGATCGTAAGCATTCCCGAAGCGCCGGTCCGCACTGTGGGCGCATGAGCAACACCTCAGTCGCCGTCCCGCCGACCCAGCGGCTTCCGCTGTTCGCGCTCCTGTCCCTCGCCACCGCGGTGTTCATCACCAGCCTCACCGAGACGCTGCCCGCCGGACTGCTGCCCGCGATGAGCGCTTCGCTGCGCGTCAGCGAATCCGCGACCGGGCAGACCGTCACGGTCTACGCGCTCGGCACCGTCTTGACCGCGATCCCGCTGTCCACGGCCACCGCCGGCTGGCGACGCAAACGGTTGCTCCTGACCTCGATGGCTGGCTTCGCGGCGGCCAATACCGTCACGGCGGTGTCCTCGGTCTACGGCCTGACGATGGTGGCGCGGTTCGTCGCGGGCGTCGCGGCCGGGCTCGCGTGGGCGCTGCTGGCCGGATACGCCCGCCGCCTCGTCGCTCCCGTTCTGCAGGGCCGTGCGATTGCGATCGCCATGGCAGGCATCCCGGTCGCGCTCTGCCTCGGCGTGCCCGCGGGGACCTTCGTCGGCCAGCTCACCGGATGGCGCACCGCGTTCCTCGCCATGACCGTCCTCACGCTCGTGTTGCTGGCCTGGATCGGCGCGGCTGTGCCGGACTTCCCTGGCCAGCGCGGGGAAACGCGCCCGAAAATGCTGCCCGCGCTGCGGATCCCCGGAGTCGCGGCGGTGCTGTTCGTCACGCTGGTGTTCGTGCTGGCGCACACGGTGCTGTACGCCTACCTCGCCACCTTCCTTACCGGCCTCGGCATGGGCGGCCAGACCGACCTGGTCCTGCTGACGTTCGGGCTCGCCTCGATCGCGAGCATCTGGATCGTCGGCGCGCAGATCCACCGGCGGCTGCGGACGTTGATGGTCGTCAGCTCGCTCCTGGTCGCCGTTGCCGCGGCGCTGCTCGCGACCGAACCCGCGCTGGTCTACGCGGCCGCCGCGCTGTGGGGCCTCGGCTGGGGCGGAGTGCCGACCCTGCTGCAAACCGCGGCGGGCGAGGCGGGCGGCGAGTCCGCGGACCCGGTCCAAGCGATGCTCGTGACACTGTGGAACGCCGCGATGGCCGGCGGCGGCGTCGTCGGCGGGGTGCTGCTCGATGCCGCAGGCAGCGGTTCGTTCCCGTGGGCGGTGCTGGCGCTGATGGCACCGGTCTTGGCGGTGGTCCTCCTGGCGCGACGGCACGGCTTCCCGGCGCGGGAAGCTTGACGGCGCACTTGCGGGCGATCCCCGGCCGGGGAGAATCGCTGACCGCAGTTATGGCAGTACACCGCCGCCAAGTCCGGTTTGGACACTGCTTTCCGGCGGTTCCGCTGAACGCGTTCGCGCCCGGCGAAAGCCGTGCCGCTCGCGCTGGTGGCCGTCCTCCGGACCTCACCCGCAAGTCGGCAGAGCGATCGGCTTCCGTTGCCGAGCGCCGTGACGACGGGCGCGCAGACCGCCATCCGGACCGCGGTCGGCGTGGACGCGTTCGCCTTGCTGCGCAACCGAAGCCGCTAAGTCCTCTTCGTCAGGCAAACCGCCCCGCGGATGTGCTTCCCCAGCGGGTTCGCGGGCGGTTCGGTCATCTGGTATCCGGCGCGGCGGTACATCGTCAGGTTCCGCTCGCTGCCCGCACCGGTGTAGAGCACCAGGCTGGAGGCCTCCGGCGGAGCCTGCTGCTCGGCAAAGGCCAGCAGCCACCGGCCGAGGCCCTGCCCCGCGAGATCGGGCGCCACCATCAGACGGCCGATTTCCCAGCGGTCCTCCTCGAGACGGGCGCGCACGGCCGCGACGAGCCGCCCGCCGAGCCGGATCGTCCACGTGCGCGCGGTTTCGATCCAGCCGCGCACGGTGTCCAGGTCCTCGTGCAGGGCGGGGACCTCGAAGGTGTCGTTGGCGATCGCCTCCGGGACCCAGCAGCACCGTTGCAGCACAAGGAGTTCGGCGGCGTCCGAGGGATGGGCTTCGGACAGCTGGGCATCGGCGAGCGGCACGGCGGCGAGGTCGGTCACGTTCCTTGATCTTGCGCGCCACCCGCTGCGTTGTCCACGGAATATCCGTTCGACGGCCAGGGCGGGCCCGGTATCGCGCGGCGCAACGCCGGGGCGACCTCGGCCTGGAACAGCTCCAGCGCCGCGCGGTGTTCCCGCGGCGTCCGGCCGTCGCGGTCGGCGGACAGGTGCGTGACGCGGTGGCCGAACTGTTCGTGGTATCTCAACACCTTCTCGGTGACCTGAGCAGGGCTGCCGATCAGCGCGGAACTGCGTTCGACGAAATCCTCCAGCGTCGGGAAAACCGGTTCCTGTCCGAGCTTGCGCTGCAGGGCCAGCCGGGCCTCGAAGATCGGCCGGTACGTGTCGAGCGCGTCCTGCGACCGGTGCGCCACCTGGAAACCGGCCGTGCCCGCGCCGACCACAGCCTCGGCGGGGGCGTGGCCGTGGAAGGCCCAGCGCTCCCGGTAGTGCCGGATCAGCTCGGCGTACGGTTCGATCGGGTTGTTGACGTTCGCGGAGAACAGCGGATCCCCGTGTTTCGCGGCCAGTTCGACGGATTCGCGGCTGGTGGCGCTGCCGTGCCAGATCCGGATCGGCTGCTGCAGCGGCCGCGGCCACACCTCCGCGGCGGTGAGCGGCGGACGGAACCGGCCGGACCACGTGACCCGGTCCGCCTGCCACAGTTTCCGGAACAGTTCGTAGCCCTCGGCGTTGCGGTCCCACTGGTCCTCGGGGGCGACGTCGAACAGTTCGCGCTGGGCGGAGCCGTTGCCCTTGCCGATGATCAGCTCGAGCCGCCCGCCGGAAAGGTTGTCCAGCATCGAATAGTCCTCGAACGCGCGCACCGGGTCGAGCAGGCTGAGCGTCGTCACCGCGGTGAACAGCCGGATCCGGCGCGTGCGGGCGGCGATGTGGCTGAGCACCACCGGCGGGGACGACGACAGGAACGGCCGCTCGTGCCGCTCGCCCACGCCGTAGCCGTCGAAGCCCAGTTCCTCGGCGAGTTCGGCGTTCTCGACGACCTCCCGCAGCCGCGCGTCGGGGGCGGCGAGCTCGCCGGTGCCCGGGTCGGGGGTGTGCGTGATGAGGGTGATCAGCAGGAACTTCACCGCAGCTCCAGGTGTTCGCGCAGGGTCGAGCCGGAGTACTCGGTGCGGTAGACGCCGCGGTCCTGCAGCTCCGGGACCAGCCGGTCGACCACCTCGTCGATCGATCCCGGCACCAGGTGCGGGCTGAGGTTGAATCCGTCCACGACCCGGTCGGCGGCGTACCGGGCCCATTCGTCGGCGACCTGTCCCGGCGTGCCGACGAACGAGTGATGCCGCGGTTGCACCTCCAGCACCAGCTCGTGGATCGACAGGTGCTTCGCCTCGGTGAGTTCGCGCCACTGCCGGATGCGGTCGAGTTTCCCGGTGCGGTGCTCGATCGAGATCGTGCCGCGAGAGGGGTCCAGTTCGCCTTCGACGGGTTCGATGTCCGGCAGCGGTCCGTGCGGGTCGTAGGCCGACAGGTCTTGTCCCCAATACTGTTCGAGGAACGCGATGGCGCGCTGCGGGTTGATCTGCCGCCGCCGGATTTCCTCCGCGCGTTCCGCGGCGTCCGCCGGCGTATCGCCGAGGACCACGGACGCGCCGGGCAGGATGCGCACCGCGTCGGCGGGCCTGCCGTGGCGCGCCAGCCGGGCGCGCAGGTCGGCCGCGTAGGCGGAGGCTTTGTCGTAGGCGGTGTTCGCGGAGAACACCACGTCGGCGTGCTTCGCGGCCAATTCCCGGCCGCCGGGGGAGTCGCCGGCCTGGAACAAAACAGGCCGGCTCGGCGGGACGGTCGGTTCGGCTCGCAGCCGCACCAGATCGGTGTCCGCCTCGACCGGTCCGGCCCACAGCGCTTTCGCGGCTTCGACGAACTGGGTCGCGCGTTCGTAGCGGCGGTCGTGGGCCAGCCAGCCGCCGTGCCGGAAGTTGGCTCCGGTCCAGGCGTTGTCGGTGGTGACGATGTTCCAGCCGGCCCGTCCGCCGGAAACGTAGTCGAGCGAGGCCAGGCGGCGGGCCAGGTCGGCCGGGTAGTTGTAGGTGGTGTTCTGCGTGGCGACCAGCCCGATCTTCGCGGTGGCCCCGGCGAGCGCGCTCAGCTGGGTGATCGCGTCCGGACGGCCGGCTACGTCCAGCGCGTGCACCCGGCCGCGGTTCTCCCGCACCCGCAGGCCCTCGCCGAGGAAGAACGCGTCGAACAGCCCGCGTTCCATCGTGCGGGCCACCGAAACGTAGGTCTCGATCTCGGTGTGCGCGGCGTTCGACGGGTCGTCCCACAGGAATTGCGGTCCGACGCCGGGGTAGAAGACGCCCAGGTGCAGCTGCGCGGTCATGCGTTTCCCTTCGACGACACGGCGAATCGGTTCTCCGGCCGCGGGAGGCCCAGCGTCGTGCGGAGCGTCGCGCCCGGCTCCGGCGGGCGGCGCCGGCCTCGGCGGCGCAGTTCCGGGAGCACTTCTCGGCTCAGCAGCGGCAGATCGGCCGCGCCGGGGTGCAGGCGCACGCCGTCGAGGTCGAGGTCCGCCAGCAACGCGACCAGACCGGCGGGGGAGCCGGTGTAGCGGGTGCGGCCGTTCGTTGCCGGGGCGGCGGAGCCGAAGCGGACTTCCAGTTCGCCGAATACCAGCGGACCGCCGGAGGGCCGGGACCGCTGGAGGTCTTCGGTGAGCACGATGTCCGGCCGGACGGCGTCGGCGAACTCTTCCGCGGCCAGCACGACGAGGCTGCCCTGCGGCGGCCGAGGGGTGATCAGCGGGCCTTTGACGGAGAAGGTCTTCCCGGTGAAGTCCACGTGGTGGACCTTGTCCGGGTCCAGGTAGCGGCCGGTAGCGAGGTCTTTGACGACCGCGTCGTCCTCCCACGAATCCCACAGCCGCCGCACCGTTTCGACGACGTCGGCCACCTCTTGGCGGAGATCGTCCGGCTCCGCGCGGCCGACCGTCGCGAGCGCTTCGGGAGCGGCGGCGGTGCCGACGATCCAGGCGGCCCGGCCGTGCGTCGCGTGATCGAGGCTGGCCAGCTGGGCGGCCAGGTGGAACGGTTCCGCGGTGAGCACGTGCGACGTCGGCGCCAGGCCGATGCGGGACGTCAGCGTGGCGGAATAGGCCGCGCGGACCGTTGCGTCGATGCGGAATCCGCTGACGGGCGGGACGGGTGCGTCGTCGAAGGTCGCGAACGTGTACCCGGCTCGCTCAGCATCGGCGACGGCGTCCGCCAAGGCGCGCGGACCGGCTTCCGGACGTGTTCCGGCGCTGTCGAGTTCGACGGCGAGATGCAGGGTTTTCGATGAACTCATGCGGGCTTTGCCCCCTCGCTTCGGTTGTGCCAGAGGTATCCGGAATCCGGGGCGCGCCGCACCGCCGCTCAGGATGTGGGCGGCCGCGCGGTGTTGTTCCGCCGCTGTCCACAAAGGACGATTCTCAGCTGGTGGACGCAGGGGAACGACGTGGCGGACCCGCCTACAGTCCTGCGGTCATGAGTTCAGATGCGAAGCCGCGAGGCGCTGCGCGGATCAGCGCCGACTGGGCCGCGGTGCTGGTCGCGGCCGTGCTGGTGGCGTTGGCCGCGTTCGGCGTGCTGCCGACGATCCCGTTCCTCGTCAAATGACCGCCGCGCTGGCGGGCCGCCGCGCGGTGCCCGCGGTCGGGAGATATCTGCCGGGGCTGGTGCTGCTCGCCGCGGTCGGCGTGGTGGGAACACTGGCGCAGAACGGGGTCCGCAGTCTCGGCCACGCGACCGGGACCGCGCTGCCGGACATCGAGTACGTGCTGTGGGCGATCGTCCTCGGACTGGTCATCCGCAACACGATCGGCATCCCCGCGCTGTTCCGGCCCGGGGTCGGAACCTACGAGTTCTGGCTGAAGACCGGCATCGTCCTGCTCGGCGCCCGGTTCGTGCTCGGCGACCTCGCCAAGCTCGGCGGGTTCAGCCTGGGCTTGATTCTCGTCGACATGGCCGTGGCGACCACGGTGATTCTGCTGGTGGGCAAGGCTTTCGGGCTGGGGGGCAAGCTGTCGTCGCTGCTGGCGATCGGCACCTCGATCTGCGGTGTGTCGGCCATCATCGCCGGCCGCGGCTCCATCGACGCCGACGACGAGGACTCCGGATACGCCATCGCCGCGATCCTCGCGCTGGGCGCGGTCGCGCTGTTCACCTTCCCGGCGATCGGCCACGCGCTGAACCTGACCGACACCGAATTCGGGCTCTGGGCGGGACTCGCGGTGGACAACACCGCCGAGACGACCGCGACCGGCGCGGCGTACTCCCCGCACGCACAGGACGTCGCCGTCGCGGTGAAAAGCACCCGGAACGCGTTGATCGGGCTGGTCGTCCTCGGTTACGCGGCGTACTGGTCGACGCGCGGCGGCAAGGCGGTCGGCGGCGGCTTGAAGGGCCGCGCGGGCTTCGTGTGGCGCACGTTCCCGAAGTTCGTCCTCGGGTTAGTCGCGGTGTCCGCGCTGGCGACCGCGCACGTGTTCACCAAGGCGGAGGTCGCCGATCTCGGGAACCTGTCGAAGTGGGCGTTCCTGCTGTGCTTCGCCGGGGTCGGCCTGAACTTCGACCTGCGCCAGATGGCGCGCAGCGGGCTGCGTCCGCTGCTCGTGGCGGCGCTCGGGCTGGTCGTGGTGGCGGTGTGCTCGCTGGGGCTGGTGCTGGTGTCCTCGCAGTGGTTCAGCTTCTAGCCCGCAGCGAAGACCGCGCCGCCGCCAGACCCCGGGCGGCGGCGCGGTCCGCGGTTAGCGCGCCGCCCGGGTAGCGGTGTCGAGCGCGGCCAGCAGGATCCCGGCCGCGGTCCGCACGACGTCCGCGGCGACGTTCAGCGGCGGCAGCAACCGGACGACGCTGTCGCCGCGTCCGCCCAGTTCGACGATGAGCCCGCGACGCAACGCGTGGTTCTGCACCGCCAGCGCGAGTTCCGGCGCCGGTGCTCCGGTGCGCGGGTCGGCCAGTTCGATGCCCCACATCAAGCCGGTGCCGCGCACGTCCGTCACCCACGGATGACTGGCGAGCGGGGAGAGCAGCTGCTCGAACTGGTCTCCGCGTTCGACGACGTTGTCCAGCAAGCCGTCGCGGTTGACGACCTCGATCGCCCGTGCGCCCGCGGCGAAGGCGAGCTGATTGCCGCGGAACGCGCCGAGGCGCGGGGGAGGGACCCAGTCGTCGAGGCGTTCGTCGTAGATGATCAGCGAGACCGGCGAGCCGATTCCGCTGAGGGCTTGGGACGCGACGATCACGTCGGGCTCGATGCCGTAGCGCTCGAAGGCGAACCAGGTCCCGGTCCGGCCGCAGCCGGTCCGCAGTTCGTCGACGATCAGCGGGATGTCCAGCTCGCGGGTCAGCTCGCGCACCCGGTGCACGAAGTCCGCCCGCGCCGGGACAACGCCGCCCTCGCCCTGCACCAGTTCGAGCACCACCGCGCCGGGCAGCGGGTGGTCGGCGTCGAGGTCGTGCAGCGAGCGTTCGAGCAGGTCCGGGCAGGTCGCCGCGCAGGCGTCCGGATCGGGCCCGGCCGGGCAGCGCGGGCACGAGGAATACGGCGGATACCGCACGGCCGGCAGGGCGCCCGCGCCGGGCCGCGGCCCGGACAGTCCCAGCGCGGCGTGCGCGCCCCGGTGGAACCGGCCCTGGAACGACACGACGCCGCCGCGTCCGGTCGCGGTCTTGCACAGCTTGAGCGCGGCTTCGACCGCGGTCGTCCCGGCCGGCCCGCAGAAGTGCAGTTTCATCCTCGGGCGCAGGGCCTCGGGCAGCATCGCGAGCTGGGCCTCGGAGAACTCGTCCTTGGCCGGCGTCGCGAAGTCGAGCGCGTGGGTCAGCTTGCCCAGCTGCGCGGTCATGGCGGCGACCAGTTCGGGATGGTTGTGGCCGAGGGAAAGCACGCCCTCGCCGGCGAGGAAATCGACGAAGACGTTGCCGTCGGCGTCGCGCACGAAACTGCCCGAGCCGTCGGTGATCGCGATCGGCAGCCGCCGCGGGCCGCCGCGGGAGTTCGGTTCCCGCCGGTCCTGCCGGGCGAGGTACTCGGCCGAGCGCGGGCCGGGCAGATCGCAGCGGACGGCGGGGCCGGTGAGCGGTGCGGGATGCTCGAGGGCGGTCATCTGGCCTGTTCTCCCCTGGCAGTGGTGGTGGCGCGGCCGGACCTGGCCGCCGGGGCCCGCCCCGGTGCGCGGCTTCGGAAAGGGCGAACCGTTCCGGCTCGGTGCTCGCGGAGAGCCGCCGGCCGCGCTTCGCCGATAACCGGAGCGGTCGTTCTCGAGGTGTTTGTCCCGGGCGGCGACCCATTTCGGCCCGGGCCCGGGGATGCGTTGTGCTGACGTCGCGCCGCGCGTCCGTCATGCACTCCTCCCTCTTTTTCGCCGGGATTCGCGCACCGCCGGAAACGGACGGCGGCGAGGAAAACGGTTTGCCGCGGGCAGCGACGGGGAGGGCCGCGCTGGAATACCGCGGGCACAGCGTAGCGCAGCCGGTTCCGGCTGACTGGCGCGTCGGGCGGGGCTTCCTTCGGAAAAGGAAGAATCAGGACGGGATCAGGCGAGGCAATGCGCCGGGAGAGTGAAAGCGGCGATTTCGCGGAGTTCGTGGTACTGGGCGGAACGACCGAAACGGCAACGGTGTTCGCGGCGGCGCGAAACGGAACGTGAATATTCACGCGCCGTTTCCGGACGGTGAATCGGGCTCGGCGGACCGCAGGGCGGGGTGTTTTCCGGAGGGTTGCGACCGGGTGCCCGGATATGTCGGATGAGGGAAATGCCGTGGGTTCCGGATCGGTTTGGCCTTTTCGCTGTCCGGGTCCGGTGGCGAGTGCTGTTTCCGCCGGGGACGGCGGTTCCGGCGGGAGGGTGGTTCAGACCACGCTGGTGGTCTGAACCAGTCGTCCGCCGGTTCGGGGTCGGGCGGCGTCCGGGGGGAGCGGTCCTGGTCCGGCGGGGCGCGGCCGGAGTCGGGTGTCGTAGCGCGAGGCGGACGACGTCCACGATGCGGTGTTCATCTCGAACGTCACGTCATCACAGTACGCGATACACCAACTATGAAGACTATGGGAAAATTCCCCATCTACTGTCTCACGGCTGAGGATGAGGAGCAATGGTGCTGAAATTGGCTCAGTTGAGCGGTGATTGATTAACCAAGTGTGTTGCCTGCCGGATGACGCACCGTCGCCTGTCTGCTACGCGCCGAGGCGATCTGTGGTCGATCCCACTGACTCTGTACACCTCGTGTTTCCGTTTCGTAATCTTCTCGCGCTTTCGCGGTGACCTGCGATCTACCCCGAGGATCAGCGACCCGAAGCCGTCGCGTGCCGTCGCGGCTCGTGCCCGGTTCGGGCGCGAGGACGGTGCCGCGGCGAGACAGAGAAGGAGCCCACCCACCGTGGGACGGCACAGCAAACCCAGCAAGACGAAAACCACTCTCCAGCGCACCGGTGCGACCGCGGCCCTCGCGGGCGCCACCCTCGGCGGCATCGGCCTCGCCGGGGCGGGCACGGCCAACGCCTTCCCGGGGCAGGCCGGCATCGTGAAGTGCGAGAGCAGCGGCAACCCGAAGGCGGTCAACAACACCGCGGCGGGCCAGCGCGCGGGCCGCCCGGCCGGCCTGTTCCAGATCGTCACGAAGACGTGGCTGGCCAACGGCGGCGGCCAGTTCGCCCCGACGGCCGACAAGGCCACGCCCGCGCAGCAGCAGATCGTCGCGGACCGGATCTACGCGAAGCAGGGTTCGGCCCCGTGGCAGTGCCGCGGCGGCTCCGGCCCGGCGGCCTACGCGGACTTCGGCGGCGACACCTCCGGCGGCGACAGCTCCGGCGGTTCCGCCGAGGTCGAGGCGGCGGTCGCGAAGCCGAAGGTCGAGGTCAAGGCCGAGGCTCAGGTCAAGTCCGAGGCGCAGGTCAAGTCCGCGCCGAAGCACGCCGCCCCGTCCTCCAACCCGGACGGCAGCTACACCGTCGCGGCCGGCGACACCCTCTCCGGCATCGCGAAGAACCTGAACGTCGACGGCGGATGGCAGCACCTGCAGCAGCTGAACGCGAAGTACATCCCCGACGCCAACCTGATCCTGGTCGGCCAGAAGATCGCCACGAAGTAACCCGCCGAGGCCACGGCCGGGCTCGCGTCGCTTTCCCCCGGGCGACGCGACCCGGCCGGAGGCCGCCGGTGCACGCGCGCGCGAAAGTGCGCTCGGGCACCGCACGCGCGGCCCGGCGGCCGGCGTGCGGGGCGGACGGGCCCGCAATGTGGGAACCCGGACCGGTTCGCGCCGCACGCCCTGCCGCGGGCGGCGGGTGCCTGGGCGCGACGTTCCGCGCTGGCGGAGGTCCTGCTCCGCGGATGGCCGGTTCGTGCGGCAGACCTCGCCGCGCCGGTTGCGGTAGCGAGGTGGCTGGCGGGGTGTTTCGCGGGCCTAGCCGGAAATACTCGGACCAGGCGAGGAAACGCCGCGAAGTCTGGCCGCGCTTGCCGAGCGCCTTACTCGTTGACCCGCAACGGAACGCTCCGCAGCAACGACAGCGCATCGGCGCTGGGGCTGCCCGGTTCAGCCTGATAGACGATCAACTGCTGCCCAGGCGCGCCGCGGACGTCGAAGGCCTGATAGGTCAGTGTCAACGGCCCGACCGCCGGATGCACGAAATGTTTGGGCTCGCGGGTTTTCCCGCGTACCTGATGGTTTTCCCACAGCTTCCGGAACTCCTCGCTGCCCGCGCTGAGTTCCGCTGTCAAGCGCGGCAGGGCCGGATCTCCCGCCGTCGAGCGCAGATTTGCCACGGTGGCCTGCGCGGTCCACTCCCAGCGGGCGAAGAATTCCCGCCCGGCTGGGTCGAGAAATGTCATTCGCGCAAGGTTGTCGGCGCTGCGGAACGGGGAGAACAACGCGTCGGCGAGGGCGTTCGCAGCCAGGAGATCGAGGACGCGGTTGAGCACGAACGCGGGCGCGTGCGGATAACTGTCCATGAGCTGACGCAGTTCCGGGCTCACGCGCTGCGAAACGGCGGACGGCAGGTCCGGCGGAGCGGCGCCAGCCAGGCGGTACAGGTGGTCGCGAGCGTCGGGATCCAGGCCGAGAGCGCGGCTGAGGGCGTCGAGAACCTGCGGTGACGGGCGGGTTTCGCGGCCCTGTTCCAGGCGCGCGTAGTAGTCGACGTTCACTCCGGCGAGCACGGCGACTTCCTCGCGACGCAGTCCCGCGACCTTGCGCCTGCCGGAGTAGTGCACGGCGGCGTCGTCCGGGGAGCGTTGCGCGCGGCGTGCCCGGAGAAAATCGCCCAGTTCCGTACTGCCCATGCGAATCAGGGTAAACGGCGGTTGGGTGGGTGTGGCACGTCCTGTCACCGAGGTCCGTTGCCGCTGAGACTGGTCGGCATGACGAAGGAACTGACGGGAAAGGTCGCCCTGGTCACGGGTGCCGCGCGCGGGGTGGGCGCGGCGACGGTCGCCTGGCTGCGCGAGCACGGAGCACGCGTGCTGGCCACGGACATCCGGCCCGAGGTGGAACGACTCGCCGGCGAAAACGTGGCGGTGCTGGTCGGCGATGTGTCCGAAGAGGACGTCGCGGTGCGGTCGGCGGCCGCGGCGGTCGAGCGGTTCGGCGGGCTCGACATTCTGGTCGCCAACGCGGGTCGTTCGGTGAACAAACCGGTCACCGAAACGACCGCGGCGGACTGGGACGAGCTGATGTCGATCAACGCCCGCGGCGCGTTTCTGCATGCGCGAGAAGCATTTCGGGTGATGCGCGACAACGGCGGGGGAGCGATCGTCACGGTCGGCTCGTTCGCCAGCACAGTGGGAATGGCCGAAGCAGCGGCGTACAGCGCTTCCAAAGGAGCCTTGGCGCAATTGACGAAGGTGCTCGCGCTGGAAGGCGGGCCGCACGGAATTCGCGCGAATGTGGTCGCGCCGGGCGTGATCGAAACCGACCTGCTCGACACTTTCCGCGCCGACAGCCGCGAGTACCTGCGGTCCTTCGGCGACGTCCATCCACTCGGCCGGGTCGCGCAGCCGGAAGAGATCGCCGAGGTGATCGGCTTCCTGGCCTCGCCGCGGTCCGCGTTCGTCACCGGCGCGGTGCTCGCCGCCGACGGCGGTTACACCGCGGCTTGAGTTCTCTCCCAGGAAAGGAATATCCCATGCGGCTCAACGGAAAAGTCGTACTGCTCACCGGAGCGACCGGCGGCATCGGACAAGCGACCGCGGAGTTGTTCGCCCGCGAAGGGGCCAGCCTGGTCGTCACCGACGTCGACCGGGAGGCAGTGGAGAAACTCGCGGCCCGGCTGGAGACCGACGTGCTGGCCGACGTTTTGGACGTGTCCTCGCCGGAAAACTGGCACGAAACCGTCGAACGGACCCGGCAGCGGTTCGGCCGCCTCGAGGTCCTGGTCAATGTCGCGGGAATCGTGGACTGGCCCGGTGTCGAGGAGACCTCGCCGGAAGCCTGGGACCGGGTGATCGCGGTGAACCAGACCGGGACCTGGCTCGGGATGAAGACCGCGATGCCGCTGCTGCGCGCCTCCGGCAACGGTTCGGTCGTCAACACCTCCTCGGTGCTGGGACTGGTCGGCAGCGGCGCGGCGGCCGCGTACCAGGCGTCCAAGGGAGCCGTGCGGCTCCTGACCAAGACCGCCGCCGTCGAATACGCGGAGCGCGGGGTCCGGGTCAATTCGGTGCACCCGGGCGTGATCGCGACGCCGATGATCCAGGACCTGCTCGACGAGCAAGGCGACCAGCAGCCCGACATCGCCCGCACGCCGATGCGCCGCGCGGGCAGCCCCGCCGAGGTCGCGCGGGCGATGCTGTTCCTGGCCAGCGACGAATCCTCGTTCGTCACCGGAACCGAACTGGTCGTGGACGGCGGGCTGACCGCGTACTGACCCGAGCCTGACCGGCGCGGGTGAGGCCGGGTGGACGTGCGCGCCGGGGGTGCGCGACAATCCATGCACGTTTCACTATATGTCAGGACGGTGCGGGGTGAGCGAGCACAACACAGGGCACGGCCACGGCCACGGGGTCGCCGCGGGCGCGGACCGCGCGTGGCTGGTGCGGGCGCTGGTGCTGATCGTCGGGTTCATGGCCGTCGAGCTGGTCGTCGGCGTGCTCGCCGGGTCGCTCGCGCTGATCACCGACGCGGGCCACATGCTGACCGACGCCGCGTCGATCGTGCTCGCCCTGGTCGCGATCCGGCTGGCGGCGCGCCCGGCGAAAGGCGGGTTCACCTACGGGCTCAAGCGCGCGGAAATCCTGTCCGCGCAGGCCAACGGGATCACCTTGCTGCTGCTGACCGCGTGGTTCCTGTACGAGGCGGTGACCCGGCTGATCGCGCCGCCGGAAGTCCAGGGCGCGCTGGTGCTGGCGACGGCCCTGGTCGGGATCGCCGTGAACGTCGCGGCGAGCTGGTGCATCAGCCGGGCGAACCGGTCGAGCCTCAACGTCGAGGGTGCGTTCCAGCACATCCTCAACGACCTCTACGCGTTCATCGCGACCGCGGCGGCCGGCGCGATCGTGTGGTGGACCGGGTTCGCGCGCGCCGACGCGATCGCCGCGCTGGTGGTCGCCGCGCTGATGGCGAAGGCGGGCTGGGGGCTGGTCCGCGAGTCGGGCCGGATCTTCCTGGAGGCCGCGCCCGCGGGGATCGACCCCGAGGCGGTCGGGGAGCAGGTGGCGTCGGTGCCGGAGGTGGTGCAGGTGCACGACCTGCACATCTGGCAGATCACCTCGGGCGAGCCCGCGCTGTCCGCGCACGTGCTGGTGCGGCCCGCCGCCGACTGCCACGCGGTGCGCGCCGGGATCGAGGAGATCATGCGGTCCCGGCACCAGCTCGACCACACGACGCTGCAGGTGGATCACGTGGACGAGGACCGGGCGGAGCATTGCGAGCGGTCGCACGGGCCGACGTACCGGTACACCGGACGGGGCTGAACGGAACCGCCGACCTGGCTGCGATGCGGAACCTCCCCGCCGACGTCGGCGACCCCGAAGGGCGCTGCTGTATTTCGCTCGGTCGGCGTCCGGGCGCGGGAAGCGTCGCGGCGCGGGCTGCGGAAGCGTTCGTGATCGTCGCCGCGACGGTCGGTTGCGGCGGACGGTGGTTGCTGCGTTGAGGATTGCGGGCACCGCCGCCGGTGCGGTGGCGACGGTGTTCGGGCCCGGACACGAGCGGTGCCTCAGCCGCGGGCGCGGCACCGCCGTGACCGGGCTTCTCGCGGACGGCGATTCCTGCCCTGGCTTCGCGCCTGACCGGTATGACTACTATGTCCGGTAGTACGGTGAATGGGGGCAGATCAGGTGCTGGGGAGAAGAACGCAGATCATCGCGGGGATCCTCGCCGGGCTGGCACTGACGGCGGCCTGCACGGCGGCTCCGGACCCCGGCCCCGCGCCCGGCAGCGATCAGAAGACCAGCGCCGCCCCGGCGCCCGCGACCCTCGACCTCGGGCCGAAAGACGGCTCGAACGACGTTGCGCCCGGTGAACCCGTCACCGCGGCGGCCGGAGGCGGCACGCTGAGCGAGGTCACGCTCGCGGCGGCGGACGGCACGGCGGTCCCCGGCGAGATGGATGCCGCGAAGCAGCGCTGGACCAGCAGCAAGCCCCTGGACTACCGCACGAAGTACACGCTCACCGCGCGCTCGGTCGGCGCGGACGGCAACCCGGTGACCCGCACGAGCACCTTCACCACCGCGACCGCGAAGGCACAGGCGTACCCCTCGGTGATCCCGCTCGACGGCGAGACCACCGGCGTCGGCATGCCGATCACGGTCAAGTTCTCCGCGCCGGTCGCGGACAAGGCCGCGGCCGAGAAGATGCTCACCGTCACCTCCGACAAGCCCGCCACCGGGGCCTGGCGCTGGTTCGGCGACGACGAGGTGCACTACCGCACCAAGGAATACTGGCCCGCCTACTCCACGATCACGCTCGACATCAAGATCGCCGGCCGCGCGCTCGGCAACGGGGTGTTCGGCAAGGCCGACCGGAAGATCACTTTCAAGACCGGTCCGTCGATCATCTCGAAGGTGTCCGACCACGAAAAGCAGATGCGGACGTACAAGGACGGCCAGCTCGTCCTGACGTCCCCGGTCAGCCTCGGCAAGCCGTCGGCGCGCAGCGTGTCCGGCACCATGCTGATCATGACCGTGCAGTCGCCGTACACGATGGACTCCAGCACGTACGGGGTGCCCACCGACTCGCCGGGCGGCTACCGCACCACGGTGAAGTACGCGCTGCGGCTCACCAATTCGGGCCAGTTCCTGCACTCCGCGCCGTGGTCGGTCCGGCAGCAGGGCCGCACCAACACCTCGCACGGCTGCCTCAACGTGAGCGTCGAGAACGCGAAGTGGTTCTACGAGAACTCCCATCGCGGAGACGTCGTGGTCGTGACCGACACCGGAGTGGACGTCAAACCCGGCGACGGCTGGACCGACTGGCGCTTCAGCTGGGAGGAATGGCAGAAGAAGGACTGACCCCGCCGAACGGCGCACCGGGGAATGCCGGTGCGCCGCCCGCGCGGATCAGACCGACTGCCGGGTCCGCGGCGAAAGCACGTCCTCGCCGTAGATGCCCTGCAGCCAGTTGGTCTGGTAGATCGTGTCGAGGTAGCGCTCGCCGAGGTCCGGGGCGATGGCCACCGCGGTCAGGCGGTGCGCGTCGTGTTCGGACAGCCACCTGGTGGCCCCGCTGACCACCGTGCCGGTCGAACCGCCGAACAGGAATCCGTTGCGCGCCAGCCGGTGGCACGCCCGGACCGAATCCGGTTCCTCCACCAGAACCACGTCGTCCACACAGGACTCGTCGAGGATCGCCGGGCGCACGCTCGTGCCCAGCCCGGGCAGCATCCGCCTGCCGGCCGGGCCGCCGAAGGTCACCGAGCCGACGCTGTCGATCGCGACGATCCGGACCGGCCGGCGCCACTGCCGGAAGAACCGCGCGCAGCCCATCAGGGTGCCAGTGGTGCCCGCGCCGACGAACAGCACGTCGAGATCCGGGAACGCGGCGGCGATTTCCGGTCCGGTGCGGTGGAAATGCGCTCCCCAGTTGTCCGGGTTGGCGTACTGGTTGAGCCACACGTAGCGGTCGTCGGAGGCGCACAGCGCGCGCACGTGGTCGATGCGCGCCCCGAGGAAACCGCCCTCGGGGGTGGGTTCGGTGATGATGTGCACCTCGTTGCCGAGCGCCTCGATGGCCCGGCGCGTCGCCAGGTTGCAGCGGGAATCGGTGACGCACAGGAACTTGTACCCGCGGCTGGCCGCGATCATGCTCAGCGCGACGCCGAGGTTGCCCGACGACGACTCGACGATGATCGAACCCGGCCGCAGCAGGCCGTCGCGTTCGGCCGCGTCGACCATTTCCGTCGCGGCTTTCAGCTTGATGGAGCCGGCGAAGTTGAATCCCTCGCATTTCAGGTAGAGCGAATAGCCGAAACTCCAGCGGAGGTCGACATACAGCGCCTCCTCGTTGAAAGCTTCGGGAACGGTGATGACTGGCACGGTTTTCTCCTCGTCAGGCAAAGCTCAGTGGCGGACGGCGCTCAGCCATACCGGCGCAGTTCGTGGAAGAAGTCCTCGATGACGTGCAGTCCGCCGGCGTCGGCCACTCTCTCGTGGACGAACGCCCCGACCGCGAGGTCGAGGACGCCGAGCCCGAACGGGGAGAAGATCAACGGCTGGCCGGCGGGCGGGTGCACCCGGCCGGACAGCACGTCGGCCAGCGTGCCGAGCAGGAAATCCCGGTTGCCGGTGCGCTGTTCGACGAGATGCGGCGAGGTGTCGGCCTTGAGGCAGTGGTCCACGTCGTCGACGATGTTCGCCGATGCCAGCAGGACTTCCGGTGCCAGATCGCGCAAGGACACGTGCAGTACCAGTGGATTGTGCGAGAACCACGAGGGATCGTGCACGTGCGGTTCGCCGGCGATCGTCGCGAAGACCACCAGATCGCTGTCGCGGATCAGGCCCTCGGCGGTCTCGTGCACGCTGATTTCGCCGCGGAATCCGGATTGCTCCAGATACCCGCGGAACCCGGCGGCGCTGTCCGGGCGCACGTCGTGCACGTTGATCTTGTCGAATTCCCATCCGGTCCCGGCGAGGAAAGCGTGGATGTAGCGGGCGATCAGGCCGACGCCGAAGAACCCGGCGCGCCGCGGCCGCTCCCGGGTCCGGCTGAGCCAGTCGGCGGCGAGCGCGGCGGACGCGGCCGTCCGGGTCGCGCTGATGATGGAGCTTTCCAGGCAGGCGAAGGGATATCCAGTGGCGAGGTCGTTCAGGATCAGCACCGCCGACGCCCTCGGGATCCCGGCGGCGACGTTGCCCGGGAAGCTGGAGATCCACTTCAGTCCCGCGACGTTCGTCTTCCCGCCGAGGGAGGCGGGCAGGGCGATGATCCGGTCGGCCGGACGGTCGGGGAAGCGCAGGAAATAGGAGGGCGGGTTGACCGAATCGCCGGAGCCGTGCACTCGGTAGGCGGTTTCGACGAGGTCGACGATCTCGCGTTCGCGCCCGGACAGCGCCTGCTGCACCTGCGCGCCGGAGATCACCGCGAACGGCGGGGCGGCCGCCGGTTCGGCGGACGCGGATTCGGCGGCGGAAGCTTGCGTGGTCACTGGATTTCCCCCTCGGAAGCGAGCGAGCAGTCGGAAAGCCGCACCGGGTCGGCCAAGCCGACGAGCACCTCGCGCGGGCCTTCGTAGGCGTCCCGGCTGTGCGCGGTGCGGACGTTGTCGACCAGCAGCAGGTCTCCGGCCTGCCACGGTTCGCGCACGGTGTGCTCCTCGTAGATCTCGTTGAGCAAGTGCACGACGTCCTCGCCGATCGGGTCGCCGTTGCCGAAACGCGTGGTGAACGGAAGCCCGTCGGCCCCGTAGACGTCGACCAGGTATTCGCGCACCTCGGGGGCCATCGTCCACTCGTTGAGGAACGCGATCTGGTTGAACCAGCAGGGCTGCCCGGTGACCGGATGCCCGACGATCGCCCGGCGGCGCTGCCGGGTGCGCAGGCCGCCGTCGGGCTGCCAGGCGAACTCGATCCGGTTGACGCGGCAGTACGCCTCGATCGCCGATCGGTCGTCGGTGCCGAACGCTTCGGCGACCGAAGCCCCGATCTCGTCGTTGAAGCTGCGGGTGAGCAGCCAGCCGTCGCGTTCGAACCGCGCGCGCAGGCCGGCGGGCAGCGAGGCCAGCACGGCGGCGGAATCGCTGACGCCGGTGACGCCGCCGGAGTCCGGCGGGCGGACGCAGGCGAAGAGCAGCAGGCCGGGGAATTCGAGGGTGTAGCTGAGCTCGTGGTGCATGCACATCGGCTGGTTCGGCGGCCATTCCGTCGAGGAATGCACTCCGCCGGGGTAGGCCGTCCGCGGCGCGAAGGCCTCCCGCTCGGTGATCAGCAGGTCGGTCAGCCTTCCGAACACGGCCTCGACCTCGGCCCGTTCGGCGAGCCCGAGACCGCGGACGAGCACCGCGCCGTATTCGGCGACGAGTCTTCGCACCGGCTCCCGGTGCGTGCTCGCCCAGCCCGCCGGGTCGCCGGCCGGCTCGGCCCGCAGCACCGCGGGCAGCCCGGGACGGAAATCCGGCTCGGGCGGGGACGTCTTCGGCAGGGATGTGGACATCGACATCGGGGAATCCTTTCGATTTCCGCGGTTCACGAGGTTCACGGGTTCAGGAGCCGGACCGGCGGTCGATCAGCGCGGCCAGATCGGCGAGCACGGGGTGCCGGGCGACGTCCTTGATCGAGACCGCGCGGTCGAGCGCGATCGCCAGCTTCACCGCGGACAGCGACGTGCCGCCCCGGTCGAAGAAATGGTCCCGGCGGCCGATCCGGCCGTCCCGCACGCCGAGGACCTGCGCCCAGGCCCCGGCGAGCCGCTTCTCGGTTGCGGTGACCGGTTCGGCGTAGTCCTCTTCGGCGGCGTCGAGTTCGACGGCCAGCGCGGTCAGGTGCTTCTTGTCGATTTTTCCGTTGGCGGTCAACGGAAGCTGCGCCCGCCAGTGAAACGCCGAGGGCAGCAGGTACTCCGGCAGCGCGGCGGCGAGGTGCTCCCGCATCAGCTCGGGGTCGAGCTGCTCCGGGCTCGCATAGAACGCGACCAGCCGCTTGCCCTGCTCGCCGCGGTCGGCCACGACCACCGCACCGTCGCGCACGCCGGGCACCCGCAGCAGCGTGTTCTCGATTTCGCCGATCTCGATCCGGAAACCGCGGATCTTGACCTGCGAATCGCGTCTGCCGAGGAATTCCAGCTTGCCCTCGGGAAGCCAGCGGCCGTGGTCGCCGCTGCGGTAGAGCTGGGAGTCCGGCCGGTGCGGGTCGGCGGTGAACGCCCGCGCGGTGCGTTCCGGGTCGTTGACGTAGCCGCGGCCGACGCACACCCCGGAGAACACGATCTCGCCCGGCGCGCCGAGCGGGACCGGCTCGAGCCGCTCGTCCACGACGTACACGCGCACGTTCTGCACCGGCGGCCCGAGCGGCACCCGTTCCCGCTCGGGTGCGCGGTCCATCACCTCGTGATTGGTGTCGTCCGAGGTTTCGGTGAGGCCGTAGGCGTTGACCAGCTTGACGTCCGGCATCGTGGCGAACCAGCGCTGCGCCAGCTCGGTCTTGAGCGCCTCGCCGGTCACCGACACGCAGCGCAGGCCCGGCAGCGCGACCGGGTTCCGGTCCATCGCGGACAGCACGACCTCGAGGTAGGAGGGCACCACCTGCAGCACCGAAACCCCGCCGGCGGCGAGTTCGGCCACGAACCGGTCGGCGTCCAGGATCACGTCCTGCTCGATCAGCAGTGTGGTCCCGCCGACCAGCAGGGCGGAAACCAGCTGCCACAACGAGATGTCGAAGCACTGCGGCGCGACCTGCGCCACCACCGACTCCTCGGTGATGCCGAGGTCGTTGATCTTGGCGCAGAGGTGGTTGACCATCCCGGCGTGCTCGCACATCGCGCCCTTCGGCTCGCCGGTGGAGCCGGAGGTGAAGTAGATGTAGGCGAGCTGGCCGGAGTCGACGGCGATGCCGAGGTCGTCTTCGGAATGGGCCTCCTCGTACGCGGCGTCCACGAACAAGGTGCGCACGCCGGGCAGCGATTCGACGGCCTTGCGCAGCGTCTTCGTGCTGCCCGGCTCGGTCAGCACGAGTTCGCAGCCGGCCCGGCGCAGGGTGGTCGCGATGCGGTCGGTCGGGAAATGCGGCTCGATCGGCAGGTAGACGCCGCCCGCCTTGAACACGGCGAGCACGGCGGCCATCCAGTCCAGATTGCGTGCGGTGACCACCGCGACGACGCTCTCGCGGCGCAGCCCGCGCGCGACCAGCGCCCGAGCTAGCCGGTTGGCGCGCCCGTTGAGTTCCCGGTACGTCCAGCGCCGGTCGCCGTGCACCGCGGCGATCGCGTCCGGGTTGCGGGCGACGCTGCGCTCGAACAATTCGTGGCAGCGCAGGTCCGGCACTTCCACGTGCGGCCCGGCGAGTCCTTCCAGCTGCAGCTTGAGTTCCTCGGCCGACAGGAGAGTCGTTTCGCGATGCGGAGCGTCGACGTCGGTGCGGATCAGCGTGAGCGCGTTCAGGTGGTAGCCGAGGATGCGTTCGGCGGCTTCGGAATCCAGCACCTCGGTGCGGAAGCGCAGCCGGAGCCACTCCAGGTCCGGGGAGGCGTCCAGCCGCAGCACGGTGTCCCCGTCGAGGTCCCCGGCGGTGCCGGTCGGGTCGAGGACCGTCTCGAACGGCGGGGCGGGGACGCCTAGTTCGCCGCGCAGTTCGGCGACCGGGAAGTCCCGGAAGGCTCGGGTCCGGGCGTCGATGTCCGCGGCGTGCTCGATCAGTTCGCGCCAGGTGGCCGCCCCGGTGCCGAGCCGGCAGGGCAGCGGCGCTCCGCCCGGTTCGGCGACCCAGCCGGTGCACACCTCGGTCTCGCCGGACAACGCGGCGAGCACCTTGGCGTGCGCGGCGAGCAGCACCGAGCTGAGCGGCACGCGCAGCTGGCCGGCCAGCTGCCGCAGCGCGGCCGCGCTTCCCCGGGGTACCGGCGTTTCGTGGTCGCCGATCCCGGAGCCGGCCTCCAGCGTCCAGCGCGGAACGCTGGTTCGGCCGCCGACGGTGAGTGCTTCGCGCCAATGCTCGCGAACCGCTCCCAGTCCGGTTCTCATGGGCTTTCCTTCCCGTGGTTGTCGGTCGTCCGTCACGATTTCCCCGCCGGCTGGCGGCGGCCCGCCCGGATCTCGTGCGCGGGGTTTCCGCCCCAGTGCGCGCCGTCCGGGACTTCAGTGCCCTTCATGAGGAAGGAATCGGGGGCAAGCGTCGAACCGTCGCCCATCGTCACGCCGTAATGCACCAGTGCCGCGGTGCCGACAGTGCACCCGTTGCCGATCGAGATGCGGTCCAATTTGAACCCGCCGTCCTCCTGCGAATGGCACTGGACGACGGACCCGACGTTGAGCGTGACGTCGTTTCCGATGCGTACCAACGTCTTCTCGATGATGCCCGCGCCGTCGTCGAACAGCCGCTTGCCGACCCGGACGCCCAGCAGCCGCCACAGCACGCTCTTGAACGGGGTGCCGTCGAGCGCGCGCAGGTGCGCGTTGGTCGCCGCGGCTTTCCAGAACCGTTCCTGGCGCCAGAATCGGCGGTCGTAAATCGAGCACGAGACCGGGCGCAACGGTCGGACGAACACCGTGAGCCGTTCGACGACGGCGAAATAGCCGATGCCGTACAGCAGAAACGCCAGCGTGTCGATCGCGAACAGCGAGGGGCCGATCAGGTCGTAGTAGACGTCCGAGGCCCAGGTCATGAGCAGCAGCCCGTAGAAGAACAGCCATTGCGACAGCGCGTACAGCAGCATGCCCCCGGCGTTGTGCCGCGTCTTGGCGGCCAGCCTGCGCCGGAATTCCTCCGGCGTCTTCGGGTGGTCGAACTGGCTGTCGCGCTCCACCGAGCGCGGGATCTCGAAGCTGGGGAAGCCGAGCAGCCCGACGCCCTCGCGCACCGGGCCGTCGAGCGGCACCAGGACCTTGGTGGCGAGCAGGCAGTTGTCCCCGGTCCTCGCGCCGGCCGGGTAGACGACGTGGTTGCCGAGGAAGTTCCGCGCCCCGACCCGCACCCGGGAAAGCCGGAAGGACGTGCTGGTGTACTCGGCGTTGACGACGGAGAGGCCGTCGGCGACCATCGTGCCCGCGCCGGCCTCGAACAGATACGGGTTCTCGTATTTCTCCTCGAGCCCGAAATTGGATCCGGTCTGTTCCTTCTTGGAGACCTGGCAGCCCAGCGCGCGCAGGAAGTGCACGATGGCCGAGCTGTCGCCGAGGAGGGTCTTGAAGAACCGCGGGTTCGTGAGCATCCGGATGGCACGGTGCGCGGTGTAGCGCAGCGTGTAGAGCCGGTAGACCTCGCCGGGTTTGAGCGCGAGGTTGAGCAGCCGCGGCACCAGGACGACGATCAGGAATCCGGCGAGCCGCAGGCCGAAGTACAGGATGAGGGAGACGACGAGGGCTTTCCAGTAGAACTTCGGGTTGGCGAAGTCGAGGACGGCCGAGCCGAGTCCCAGCGCCGGGCTGAGGTTCGGCAGCGTGAGCAGCACGAAGCTGAACAGGCCGAGCACCAGCGGGGCCAGGAAGAAGACCGCGGTCAGCGCTTGGCGCACGGCGAATAATGCCCGCCGGACACTGCCGCAGGCGCGGGGCTCGACCCGCCGGTAGTGCACGTCGGCGGGAACCGCGGGCACGCCGTGCCAGCTCTGCCCTGGCGGAATCGCCTGCCCGGCGTGCAGGGACGAGGCGTGTCCGAGCTGGGCGCGGTCGCCGATCCGGGTCTCGATGTCGAGGACGGACATCTCCCCGACGTAAGCGTGCGCGCCGAGCACGACCGGCCCGGTCCGGATGAGCCCGTTCTGCGCGCGGTAGGTGGTGAAGTAGGTGTCCTTGCAGACCACCGTGCCTTCCCCGATGGTGAGCAGGTCGGTGCACACCGGGACGTAGCGCGAGAAGACGGCGACGCCCTTGCCGATCTTCGCGCCCAGCGCGCGCAGGTACAGCGAGTAGAGCGGGGAACCGGCGAACAGCGGGACCAGCAGGTTCCGCTGCACGAGGGTCTTCACCAGCCAGAATCGCACGTACCCGAGGCTCCAGACGCGGATTTCCGCCGGTTTCCAGCGGCCGACGAGGAGCCATTTGAGGGCGATCGGGAGGGTGCACAGAATGGCCAGCACCATCGCTCCGAAACCGACCGCGCGCAGATAGGAGTCGAGCACGCCGCTGCCGGCCACGATCCAGCCGGTGCCCACGCCGAGCACCCGGGCCACGAGGTAGGAATACGCCAGGAAGACCGCCAGCTGCAGGATTCCGCAACCGAGGTATTCGAGCCGGCTCGCCCTCTTCGCCGGCTCCGCGGGCGCGGGCCCCGGGTCTTCGGCCGGGAGTTCCTCCGTCCCGGACAACGCGGCGACGAGACTGGCGACGGTCGGGTTCCGGTAAATGTCCTTGATCGAGACGGAGGGCAGGTCGGCGCGTTTGCGCACTCGCGCGCAGAACTGTGCCAGCACGAGCGAGTTGGCCCCGAGATCGGCGAAGAAGTTGCTGTCGGGCGACACGGTTTCGGCCCCGGTGACGTCGGCCATCACCTGGGCGAATGCTTCCTGGGTGTCGGGTGCCGGACCGGGTCGGGCGGTCGGGTACTCGGTGAGATCCATCTGCCTAATGATCGGTATATGTAACGCCGGCGTAACCTACGGACGTCGGTCTTGACAATTTCGTGACCTGTTCGATGCGCGTAGCGATTGACAAATGCGACAGGTGTCGGGATTGAGGTCTAGACCACGTGAACGAGCATTAATCTGGCAAATGGTGTTAATTGTGTGAATGCCCTCTGTTTTTCCACGGCCAGTGGCGGTGGTCGACGGATCCGGGACGGTCCGGTGAAGGTTTCCGGGGAAGTCCGGTCGTCGTCGTGCATTTATCGCAAACCGATCCTCCGCACGGGCGATGGTACCAGGATTTCCCCTCTTTCGGGGCCTGGATTCCCCGGTTGGTGCGCGCGGAACTGGTCCGGTGGGGTGAAATCCGTGGCACGAAGAGTGGTCTGTGGTCGCTGCGCGGAGGGGTTCCCGGCCTCGGATCGACCGTTCGCGGAGGGGTGTCGAGTTACCTTGGTCCTCGAATTGTAATGTGCAAGTGCTGTTTCGCGGGATTGATGGCACTTTCGAGGGAAAATCCGACTCGACTCCCGGTTTTGTGCCATTGAGGTGACCTGGGTGGCAGACGGATGGTTTCGTTGCGCTGTTCGGCAGAGGTTGGGTTGCTCCGCTGGTTTTTCCGCAGGAGTCGCCGCCGTGAAGCTCGCGGGGCCCTTCCGGGCGAAACGGTTGTTTTCGCCCCGGATGTACCGCCGCGGCGAAACGGCGGGCTGGGGCTGGAATTATGGCGCTCTCCGGAGCTCCCCTATCGGTCCCGAAATATTTTCGTGTTGGCTGAATTTTCCCGGACACTTGCTCCGGGGAGTCAAGTGGTGAGTGCGCATGACCGGCGGTCGTCACCGCTGACGCCGCCGGAGCCGCACATCGAGTCACCGTGCACCGGGCTGGCGACTCCGGAGCCCGGCGGCCGACCCGAGCTTCCTCCGGCTGATCCGGTCGCGGGTTTCGCCAGGGAAGGCGCGGCACCGTCCGGTCCGGCCGCGGCTCGCCCGCGCGGAACCGTGCTCCCGTACCGGAAAGATCAACTCGCGCCCGGGGTGTCCGCGACGACGGCTGAGGTGGTTCGCGGCCTCCGGGGAACGCCGCGGCGGGTTGGCCAGAACGGCGCACGAGGTGGCCCGGCCAAAGGCGGCTTCGTGCGGCTCAGTGACAGTTGACCGGGCCGATGGTCGTCCGCCTCGGCTTCGGACCCGGTGCCGATGGGCCTTTCCCGGTCAGTTGTTGCTACCAGTGCCCGAAATGAGCCGCTTCGTTCCACGGCTTCCGATGCTGGGTGGCCGGGGAGGGACTGACCGCCTCGGCTTTCAGGCCCGGTGCCAACGGGCTTTCCCGGTCGGCTGTTCCTACCACTTCCCGAAGTAGACAGTTTCGTTCCATGGCTTCCGGCGGCGGGTGGCCGGGGAGGCTCTGGCTGAGATCTTGGCGTCTGGGGAGCGCCGTGGCGGGCCGGTCTGACGGCGCAGCGTGGTGGCCCGGTCAAACGTGGGGTCGTGCGGCTAAGCGACCGGTCGCCGGGCCGATCGTCGTCCGCGCCGGCTGCCAGGCCCAGCGTCGATGGGCTCTCCCGGGCGGTGTTCCTGCCACTTCCCGAAGTAGACAGTTTCGTTCCATGGCTTCCGGCGGCGGGTGGCCGGGGAGGCTCTGGCTGAGATCTTGGCATCCGGGGAGCGTCGTGGCGGGGCGGCCTGAATGGCTCGCCCAAACGCGGCGTGTGCGGCTCAGTAACCGGGCCGATTGTCGGCCCTCGGCTTCTGGGCCCGGCGCTGACGGGCGGTTGTCGCTACCACTGCCCGAAATGGACAGATTCGTTCCACGGCTTCCGGCGGCGGGTAGCCGGGGAGGCGCCGGCCGAGATCGGGGCGTCGGCGTCGTGGCCGATGGCGATCGCGCCGATCGGTTCGTGGGTGGCGGGCACGCCGAACTCGGTGCGCAGCCGGTCGAAGTCTTCCCTGCCGATGCCGAAATACACCGCGCCGAGCCCTTCGTCGACCGCGGTCTGCAGGATCAGCAGGACGGCCATTCCGGTGTCGATGTGCCAGAACGGCACCGGCCAGTGGTCCTCGCTGCGGTCGGTCCAGCCCTTGTCCGGCTCGGCGTAGCGGTCGAGGTAGGCGTCTTTCACCGAAAACGGGACGACGATCACCGGTGCGGCCTTGGTGTCCTCGCTCACCGTCCAGGATTCGAGCGTGTCGGCGAACCGTCGCACGTCGTCGCCCTGCAGGACGAGGAACGCCTGGCCCTGGGAGAACCCAGCGGACGGACCGCGCAGCGCGTTGCGCATGATCCGGCGGACGCTGTCCTCGGACACGGGTTCGCCGGTGAACTTGCGCACCATCCGCCTGCGCCGCACGACTTCCTGAAACTCCATCGTCGCCCCCTCGAGAAGTCTTCCGGGCCACTGTAGCGGGTTTCCGCTGCCAGCGGCGTATTCCTGCCTCCTCCCGCGGGAAAAAGGACCGCCCGGCCGGAGGCATTCGCCGCCGGCTGGGCGGTTTTCTTCGTGTCGGCACCGAAACTCCGGCGGGGGAGCGACCGCCTCGTCCGGCTTTCCCGGGAAATGCCCGATCCGGGCCCTGCCGAGACCGGGAGCTTATTTCCCGGCGCGCTTTTTCGCGGTGCGCTTGCGCGGTTTCGCCTCCTGCTTGAGGCTTTCCTCGTAGGCCTCGATCACCTCGCGCGGGATGCGGCCGCGTTCGGCGATGGCCCAGTTGTTGTCGAGGGCCCAGGTGCGGATCGCCTTGGAGCGTTCCCGTTCCTCGGCAGTCGGAGCGGCCGCGGCGCGCACGGTCGTCTTGCGTCCGCCGGTCCGGCGCGCGGCGGCGATGAACGGCGCGAGCTCCTCGCGCAGGGAGGCGGCGTTTTCGTCGGACAGATCGATTTCGTACTGGACGCCGTCGAGTCCGAAGGGGACGGTCTGCCCGGCTTCGGACCCGTCGAGGTCGTCGATCATCTCGACGAGGACTTTCTGTGCCATCGCGGCTGCTCCTCCTGGAAACGGGACGTGGTCACCGCAGACCATAACAGGAGTCCACTGTGGCTGGTCGCGGGAGACAATGCGCCACGGCACCGCGCCGGGAACCGCCGCTCCGCGAGCACCGAGTCCGCGGCATTTCCCCGGGCGGGAAGACGGCCGGGAAACTGTGCCGCGAAAAGGTGCGGGCGGGAATCCGCGGGAAGGTTCCGGACCCGGCGCGCATTGATCCGGGACCGGCCGGGTATTCGGAGGGAGAACCCGAAGAAGGGAGCGCCATGTCTGACGTCCGGGAGTATTTGACGGAAGTCGAGTACCCGTGCGAGCGCGACGAGCTTCTTCGCCGGGCCGCCGCGAACGGTGCGGGCGACGACGTGCTCGGGCACCTCGGCAAGCTGCCCGAGCAGCGGTACGAGAACGCCGCGGCGGTGCGCCGGCTGCTCGGCGACGACCTCGATCCGCATGTGTGAGGTCGGCGGGTCGTCTCGGCGGCGGGCTTGATCCGCACGTGTGAGGTCGGCGCATCGCTCCGGCGACGACCTCGACCCGCATGGGTGCGGTCGGCGGGGCGTCTCGGCGGCGACCTCGATTCGCATTCGTGAAGTCAGCGGACTGTCTCGGCGACGACCTCGACCCGCATTCCTGAGCTCAGCAGGCAGCCTCGGCCGCGGCTCGGGCGAGTTCCAGTTCTTCCCGGGAGCGCAGGGTCAGCACCGGCACCTTCGCCCCGGGCGGGCTGATCACCGCGTCGTGGTCGCGGGTCCGCGACAGACCGCCGGCGATGCCCAGCACCCCGAGGCCGCCGGCGATCGCTTCGGCGGTTTCGGGCTGGTCCCAGCCGATGTCTCCGGTGAAGACCAGGGCGTCGATCCGGTCCAGGCTCGTGGCCGCCGCGGCCAGTTCCCGGCGGACGCGGTGTTCGAAGACCGCGAGCGCGAACCGGGCGTCGACGGACCCGTCGCGGACCAGATCCCGGGTGTCGTCGGAAATGCCGGACAACCCCAGCAGCCCGGAGTAGTGGTAGAGGCCGTCTTCCAGTTCGCCGACGGTCAGCTTTCCTTCGCGCAGCAGCCACAGCAGCATTCCGGGATCGACGCTTCCGGACCGTTTGGTCATCATCGCGCCTTCCAACGGCGTGAAGCCCATCGACGTGTCGACGCTGCGTCCGTGCGACACCGCGCAGACCGAGCAGCCGCCGGACAGGTGCGCGATGAGCAAGTTCAGCTCGCCCGACGGCCGGTTCAGGAGTTCGGCGGCGCGCCGGGCCGCCCATCGGAAGGACCAGCCGTGGAAGCCGTACCGGCGCAGCTCCCATCGCGCGCGCCAGCGGGCGGGCAGCGGATAAGCCTGGGCGATCGACGGAAGCGTCTGGTGGAACGCCGTGTCGGGACAGACGACGTGCGTCGCGTCCGGGAGGAGTTCGGTCAGCTCGTCCAGCAGGGCCTCGGTTTTCGGCACATGCTCCGGCGCGAGGGAGCGAGCCTCGGCGATCTTCGCGCGGACACTCGCGCTCGCCTTCGCGGGGTGGACGAGGTCCGGGCCGCCGTGCACCAAACGGTGTGCTACCACGGAAATCGCGGGCTGTCGGTCTACAAAGGACGCAACGTCGTCCGTCGAGGCCGAGCCCAGGACCTCCTCGTCTTCGGTGCGCACGAGGTGCAAGCGAAGACTGCCGGAGCCGGGATTGACGGTCAGGACGTTCATCGCTGCCACCGCCAGCCGGTGATCTCCGCGGGGTCTTGGCCGTCGCGGTAGGCGGCGGCGAGGAGTTCGTCCCGCTGCCGCTGGAAGTCGCGGGCCAGGTCGCCGCCGAGGGAGGACCAGCCGCGGGCTCGGCGGACGGCGTCGGCGGCCAGGTCGTGGCGGGTCATCCGGTTGCTGGCCAGCAGGTCGAACGGAGTGGTCGTGGTGCCTTCTTCGAGGTAGCCGTGCACGTGGAAGCGGTGCGTGGCCGGCCGTCCGTGCAGTACCTCGTGCACGGCGGACGGGTAGCCGTGGAAGGCGAAGACCACCGGGACGTCCTGGCCGAAGCACTCGGCGAACGCCTCGTCGGAGAGGCCGTTCGGGTGCCGGCCGGGCGGGCAGAGCGAGAGGAGGTCGACGACGTTCACCACTCGCACCCGCAGTTCCGGCGCCGCCTCGGCCAGCAGTTGCACGGCGGCGAGGGTTTCGACGGTCGGCGTGGTCCCGGCGCACGCCAGCACCACGTCCGGGGAACCCTCGTGGCTTGCCCAGGGCCAGACGGCGGTCCCGGCGCGGCAGTGCGCGCGGGCCTCGGCCGGAGACAGCCACACCGGGCTGCGCTGCTTTCCGGCGACCACCACGTTGATCAAATCGGTCGAGGACAGGCACCGGTGCATGGTTTCCAGCAGCGTGGCGGCGTCCGGCGGGAAGAAGATCCGCGTGGTGTGCGCCTTTTTCGTGAGCATCTGGTTGATGAACCCCGGGCCCTGGTGGCTGTAGCCGTTGTGTTCCTGCCGCCAGCCGTCGCTGGTGAGCAGGTAGTTCAGGCTCGCCACCGGGGCCCGCCAGCCGACCTCTCCGGACATCTTCAGGAACTTGGCGTACTGGTTCACCATGCTGTCCACAATGGACACGAAGGCCTCGTAGCAGGGGAAGAGCCCGTGCCGTCCGGTGAGCAGGTAGCCCTGCAGCCAGCCTTGGCAGAGGTGCTCCGACAGCACTTCCAGCACCCGGCCGCGGCGGCCGAGATGCTCGGTGTGGCCCGGCACGGCGCGGTCGAACTGCCGGTCGGTGACTTCGAGCAGGGCGCCGAGTTTGTTGGACTGCAGTTCGTCCGGGCACACGACGCGGAAGGTGTCCGGGGCGCGGCGCACCAGTTCGGCGAGCCAGCCGCCGAGCGTTTCCGTCGGGCTTTCCTCCGCGCCGGCGGCCGCGAATTCGCTGACGTCGGGCAGCGGCAGGTCGCGGCGAAGCCGGCCGCCGTTGGCCTGCGGGACGCGGCCGAGCCGCAGCTCCGGGTCCGGCGGCACGGCGAGCAGATCCGGCGCGGGAACCCCGTCGGCGTCGAAGAGCTCTTCCGGCCGGTAGGACCGCAGCCACTGTTCCAGCGCGTCGAGGTGGTCCGGTTCGAGCGGGACCTGGTGGGCGTGGAAGGTGCCTTCCAGCGGAACGCCGTCCGGCGACGTCGCGGGCAGGCCCAAGCCCTTGGTGTTGCGCAGGACGAGCATCGGCGGCGGGCCGGAGTCCTGGCGGTGCGCCCGGGCGAGCGCCTCGGCCAGCGGCGTGTCCGGATCGTCGGTGTCGCGGACGTCGACGAGCAGCGGGGTCCAGCCGCAACCGGTGAAGTAGGCGACGAGTTCGTCGTCCGACATCGCTTCGTACACGGTCGGCGAAGCGATTTTGTACCCGTTGAGGTGCAGGATCGGCAGCACCCGGCCGTCGCCCGGAGCGGTGAACTTCGGGCTGTGCCACGCCGCCGCGGTCGGGCCGGTTTCGGCCTCGCCGTCGCCGATGACGCACGCGACCAGCAGGTCCGGGTCGTCGAAGGCGGCGCCGAACGCGGTGGCGAGGGCGTAGCCCAGTTCGCCGCCTTCGTGGATGACGCCGGGGACCTCGGGGGAGAGGTGGCTGGGAAAGCCGCCGGGCCAGGAGAACCGGCGGACGAGTTCGGCGAGGCCGGAACCGTCGAGGGACAGCCGCGGATCGAACTCGGCGTGCGTGCCTTCGAGCCAGAGGTTCGCGTGGATCGCCGGGGCGCCGTGGCCGGGGCCGGTGACGAGCAGGGTGCGCTGCCGGGTTTCGGCGACCAGGCGGTTCAACGCGGAGTAGACCAGGGTGAGCCCGGGGCAGGTGCCCCAGTGGCCGAGCGGGCGCGGCTTGAGGTGTTCGGGCCGCAGCGGCTCGGCGAGCAGGACGTTGTCCTTGAGGTAGATCATCGCCGCGGCCAGGAAGTCGCAGGCCCGGCGATAGCGGCGGAGAGTGTCGCGCATCAGTCGGCGACGCCCTTCTTCTGGTCGATGTACGTCTGCCGCTCCGGGGTGATCCGCAGGATCACGCGCTCGGACTTGATCGCTTCCGGCGGATACTTGCCGCCGGTGTATTTGCGGGCGAGCTCGTCGACCTGCAGCCGGGCGCGTTCGCCCGTTTCGATGCCGGTCACGCGGCCGCGGACCTCCGCGTAGCGGTACGGGTCCTGCTCGTCGCGGATCAGGACGGTGATCCGGTCGTCTCGCTCGGCGTTGCGGTACTTCGCGCGGTGGGTCTCGGTGTTGAGCACGAGGCGGCCGTGCTCGACGTGCACCCAGATCGTCTGCGTCTGGAGCCGGCCGCTCGGCAGCACCGTGGTGACCGCGGCGAAGTTCTTCCCGGTGGCCAGCTCTTCGGTTTCGGGCAGCAGTTTCGGGCCGTCGGCGGTGCGGGCGGGCACGGCGACTCCTCACGGTCGGCGTCACGGGCCGCTCTGCGGGTAGCCCGGCCGTCGCGCGGGTAAACCCGGCCAGGTCAGAGCCAGACCAGCCCGGCGAGGACGGCGACGCCCGCGAGCAGCCACGCCACGTAGTCGCCGACCTGGCCGGAATGCGCGCGGTGCAGCACCGTGAGGGCTTCGTGCAGCGGTTTCGGCGTGCGGTGCCGCGACCACAGCGCGAGCGCCGCCGCGCCGAGGGTGAGCAGGGCGGTCACCCCTGCGGACAGCAACCCCGGCCCGGTCCACGACAGTTCGGGCGCCGCCGCGGCGAGCGCAGGCGGCAGCGCCGGCAGGACGTCGTGGAGGTAGCCCGCGCGGTCCACCGCTTGTGCCCCGGCGGCCGCGGCGACGTCGCGCAGCCCCGGCACGATCCCGGCGGCCAGCGCGAACCCGAGCAGGACGACGACCGCGGCCAACATCGGGATCGGGGTGCGCTCGATCGGCCGGTCGGTCTCGGGTTCCTCGCCGGAACCGGTCGTCGTGTCCGGGGAATCCTCGGCGGGCGGCCTGCCGAGTCCGAAGTAGACCCGCAGCCCGGCGCGCAGCACCGCCGCGGCGGTCAGTGCGGAAGTCACCGCGAAGACGACTGGCAGCCACTCCGGGCCCGCGTGTTCGGCGGCGTCTTTGCCCAGCGCCAGGCCGAACGGCGGCAGTCCGGCGAGCGCGGCCGCGGCGACCAGGAACAGCACCGCTTCCGTCCGGGAATGCGTTGCGCGGCCGAAGAGATCGTCCTCGTCGACGCTGCCGTAGCGGTCCTTCAGCACACCGGTCAGCAGGAACAGCGCGCCCTTCGCTCCGGCGTGCCCGAGCACCGCGAGCACGAACGCGGCCGTGGCTTCCCCGCCGGTGGCGGCTAGTCCGCACAGGAACAGTCCAATGTGGGCGATGGTCGAATAGGCCAGCAACCGTTTGAGATGCCGCTGGGTGAAGCAAAGCACGGCGCCGAGCACCGCGCTGGCGATTCCGGCGGTGAGGAAGATCCGGCTGACGGTGGCGTCGTCGAGCACGGTGCCGAACACCGTAGTGCGGACGCGGAGCACGCCGTAAAGGCCGAGTTCGACCATGATCCCGGAGAACAGCACGCACACCGGGGTCGGAGCGACGGCGTGCGCGTCGGCGAGCCAGAAGTGGAACGGCACGGTCGCGGCTTTGACCAGCAAGCCGGTGCAGACGAGGACGAATGCGGCGATGACGAGCGCGTCCGCCGGACGGCCGTCGAGCGCGACGCCCAGCTGCGCGAGGCCGAGCTGGCCGCCGCGGGCATACAGCAGGCCGATGCCCATCAGCGTGAAATACGCGCCGAGGGAATTGACCACGCCGAAGTTCAGCGCGCCCTGCACCGAGTCCGCCTCTTCGATCCGGTACCCGGTCAGCGCGTAGGCGACTCCGCTCATCAGCTCGAAGAACACGAAGAGGGTGAACAGGTCGCCAGTGAAGAGGAACCCGATCATGCCGGTCAGGAAGAGCAGCATCATCGCGTGGTAGCGGGCTTCGACGGCTTCGAAGTAGTGCCAGCTGTAGAGGAGCGCGCAGACGGTCAAGAACGCGGCCAGCGCGGCGAACGTCGTGTTCATGCCGTCCGCGACGAGCACGATGCCGACCGAGCGCGTGCCTTCCGGACCCTGCCGCCCGAGCCAGCTGACCACTCGCTCGTGGTCCGCCGCGGTCACGAGAACCACGCACAGCGCGCACACCGCCGCGGCGGTCACCGTGGCCGTCACGTCGACCGCGACGCGGGGGAGTTTGCCGCCGAGACCGAGCAGCAGGCAGGCAGCCAGCAGCGGGACGGCGATGGCGAGTGCGGGCAGGGTCGTCATGGTCAGCCGCGCAGCGCACGCAGTTCGTCGGGATCGACCGTGCCGTGGCGGCGGGAGATCTGCAGGGTGAGGGCGAGCAGGAGCGCGGTGATGGTCGCCGAGACGACGATGTCGGTGAGCGTCATGGCCTGCACCATCGGATCGACCACCGGCTGTGCCTGCCCTTGCGACACGATCGGCGCGGTGGCCTGGTCCTGGTAGCCGATCGCCAGCAGCAGCACGTACGTGCCGGACTGCGCGACCGACAGCGACACCACCGTGTGCACGAGGTGCCGGCTCCGCATGATCCCGGCGCAGCCGAGCAGCAACAGCCAGGCCGCCACGCCGTAGCAAGCCGCCGACACCACGCCCGTCACTTGTCCTCCTCGAGCCCGTGCACGAAGAACCGCGACAGCAGGACGACGAACCCGGCGGCGACCTCGATGCCGATCAGCACGCTCAGCACCGGGACGGTCCCGGAGGAAAGCAGCGAACCGAATTCGCCCAGCGGCAGCACGTTCGCGAGGAACGAGCCGCCGACGGCCAGGCCGAGCAGGCCGGTCACGACGTACAGGCCGGTGGCGGTCGCCTCGGCGTATTCGCACCAGTCGATCGGCCGCAGCCGGGCGAGCGCGCGGTAGCTGCCGGAGAGGTAGAGCAGGTGCCAGCCGGTGGCGAGGACGACGCCGCCCTGGAAACCGCCGCCGGGCGTCAGGTGCCCGTGCACGACGATGTCGATGCCCAGCAGCACCGAGACCGGCAGCAGCAGGAAGCCGGCGAGTTTCACCGCGGGCAGGACGTAGCCGGTCCCGTCCGTGTCCGGCTCTTTCTCGGGCGGCTGCAGCAGGGCGAGCGTGCCGACGACCGCGGCGGCGACGATCGTCTCCTCGCCGAGGGTGTCGAGCGCGCGGAGGTCGAAGTTGACCGACGACACCAGGTTCGGGGTGACCTCCCGGAACCCCATCGGCAGCACCAGGTCCCGGTAGACGTGGCCGGCGGCGCCGGCCACGGGCATGCGGGCGAACGCGGCGGCGAACAGCGCGGCGACCCCGGCCAGCCCGGCGGCGCCGACGACGTCGCGGGTCCTCATCGCTTGCCCGTCTTCCGGAGCGTCAGCAGGACGAGGAGCGGGACGACGGCCGCGCCGACGGCGAGTTCGGACAGCGCGACGTCCGGGGCTTGGAAAACGACGAAAAGCACCGTCAGGCACAGGGAAAACACCGTGAGCGTGATCGCTTGCCGGCGCGGGTCGTGCGTCGCGACCACGGCGTACCCGGCCACCGCGACCAGCGCGAGGGCCACCAGCAGCACGGCGGCGCTCACGAGGGGAGGTCCTCGTCGGTCTCGCCGCGGTGGCGAGCTTCGAGCCGGGCGGTGGCCGATTGCAGGATCGGGCTGGTGACCGCCAGCAGGACGACCGTCGCGAGGATCGCGCCCGAACCGAGCTGGACGCCGTTGACCAGGACGAGGCCGACACCGATGAGCGGCGCGCCGAGCGTGGTCGCCGGGGTGAGCAGGTGCAGGCGCGTGAGCAGGTCTTCGGCGCGGAGCAAACCGATCGCCGAGGCGAGGACGACGAACACCCCGGCGAACACGAGAATCTGCGCGGCGATCGTCATCGGGTCCCCAGAAGGCGCGCGAAGACGAGCGTTCCGGCGAAGGCGAGGACGGTCAGCGTCAAGGGGAGAATGACGGCGCTGGACGGGCCGTACGCCTGGACGAGCAGCAGAAGCGTCAGGACGGTGACGGTGCCGGCGAACTGCATCCCGGCGAGGCGTTCGATGGCGGTGCCCCGGGCGGCGAGCCACAACGCGGTGCCGAGGCCGCCGGCCATCAGGAGCAGCGCGGCGAGGAGCAGCCACGTCATCGCGTCACCCGATCGAGGGTCGCGGAACCGGAGAGCAACCGGTGGACCACGACGTCCGTGCGGTCCGGCGGGCTCGCGACGACCATCGCGCCGGGAGTGCAGCCGACGACCACGGTCGCGACGGCGAGCCGCGCTTCGTGCTCGGCGCGCGGCGCGGCGGGGACGGTGACGGTCTCGCACTTTCCGGCGGAGGGACGCCGGAAAACCGTGCGCACCGCGGCGACGGATTCGCTGACGGCGGCCTTGGGCAGCGGGGCCAGCCAGGTCAGCCAGCTGGTGGTGAAGTGCCACGAACCGTTCATCGCCCGGCGCGCGGAACGGGCGGCGAGCGCGCACACCGCCGCCGCGCCGGCGCCGGCGAGCAGCTCCGGTGCTGCCGGGGTGGAGAGCGTGAGGGTCCACAACCCGGTCAGGGCAAGCCACCACAGCAGGATCTCGGTCGGAGCGCGCATGTCTCACCTCGGGCAGGGGCTACCCACTTCGGAGACCGGCCAATCCGCCGCGACTTCCCCGGCCCGATCCGCGGCGCCAACGGTCCGTGAAGGACTCCTTGAGCGAATCAGATTCCCGCAAGGAGCCCTTCACGGACCACCTGACCTCAGCCGACGACGATCGTGTGGTCGGCGCGCGGAACCAGCTCGCCGATCACCGGGTAGCCGGGGAGCTCGCCGGCCACGAGCAAGCCGCCGGAGGTCTGCGCGTCCGCCAGCAGCAAGGTCTCGTCCTCGGAGATCCGCGACAGGTCGGCGTGCGGCCGGACCCAGTCGAGGTTCCGGCGGGTTCCACCGCTGACGTACCCGGCGCGCAACGCCTCCCGGGCGCCTTCGAGATACGGGACCGCCGCCGGGTCCAGGCGCGCGGTGACGCCGCTCGCCCGGGCCAGTTTGTGCAGGTGGCCGAGCAGACCGAACCCGGTGACGTCGGTCGCGCACACCGCGCCCGCGGCGAGCGCGGCGGCGGACGCGGCGCGGTTGAGCGCGGTCATCGCGGAGATCGCCTCCTCGGAGCGTTCGCCGGTGGCTTTGTGCCGCGAGTTCAGCACGCCGATCCCCAGCGGCTTGGTCAGCGTCAGCGGCGTGCCCGGCTTGCCCGAATCGTTGCGCAGCAACCGATCCGGGTCCGCGGTGCCGGTGACCGCGAGGCCGTACTTGGGCTCCGGGTCGTCGACGCTGTGCCCGCCGGACAGATGGCAGCCGGCCTCCGCGCAGACGTCCAGCCCGCCGCGCAGCACCTCGGCGGCCAGTTCGAACGGCAGCACCTCGCGCGGCCAGCCGAGGAGATTGACCGCGACCACCGGGACGCCGCCCATCGCGTACACGTCCGAGAGCGCGTTCGCGGCGGCGATCCGGCCCCAGTCGTACGGGTCGTCGACGACCGGGGTGAAGAAGTCCGTGGTCGCGATCAGCGCGACGTTCCCGGCGATGCGGACGGCCGCCGCGTCGTCGCCGTCGTCGAGGCCGACCAGGAGTTCGCCGGGCGGATTCCGCGGGGCGGCGCCGGCGAGGCCGCGGACGATCGATTCCAGTTCGCCGGGCGGGATTTTGCACGCGCAGCCGCCGCCGTGCGCGTACTGGGTCAGCCGGACGCTCATGCTGTTCATCATGCGGGGGCGCGGTGCTCTTGGCAGGATGGCGGAATGCCCCAGGGAGGCGTATCCGGCCTGGTGACCGGCGCGGTCTTCAACACCGTTGAGCGGCAGGTCCTGCCGCTGGCGGGTTCGATTCCCGTCCGCCTCCGCCATGGGTGACCCGCGCCGGGCGATCCCGCGCACCGACGCCGTGCTCGGCGAGCCGAGGATCGCGAAAGCCGTCGAGACGCTCGGCCGCGACCTGGTGAAGTCGCTGGTCGCGGCCGCGCAGCAGCGGGCAAGGGCGGGCGAGATCGAGCCCGGCGAAGTCGTCGCGGAGGTGGTGGCCCGGCTGCCCGCGAGGGTGTCGTCGCTGCGCCCGGTGCTCAACGCGACCGGCGTTCTCGTGCACACCAACCTCGGCCGCGCGCCGCTGTCCGCTGCCGCGTTGGACGCGATCGTCGCCGCCGGCGGAGCAACCGATGTGGAGTTCGCCCTCGAAACCGGGGAACGGGCCCAACGCGGTCGCGGCGCCTTGGCGGCGCTGGCGGAAGCGGTGCCAAGGGCCGAGGCGGTGCACGTGGTCAACAACAACGCGGCGGCGTTGCTGCTGTGCGCGCTGACGTTGGCTCCCGGCAAGGAAATCGTGGTCAGCCGCGGCGAACTGGTCGAGATCGGCGACGGCTTCCGCATCCCGGACCTGCTCGTCTCGACCGGAGCCCGGTTGCGCGAAGTCGGCACCACCAACCGGACTTCCGCGGCGGATTACGCGGCGGCGATCGGGCCGGACACCGGATTCGTGCTGAAAATCCATCCCTCGAACTACCGCGTCACCGGGTTCGCCTCGGAGGCGAGTGTCGCCGAACTGGCCGGGCTCGGCGTGCCGGTGGTCGCCGACGTGGGGTCCGGGCTGCTCGCGCCGCATCCGGTGCTGCCGGACGAACCGGACGTCGCGACCGCGCTGGCCGACGGCGCGAAGCTTGTCACCGCGAGCGGCGACAAGCTCCTCGGCGGCCCGCAGGCCGGACTGCTCTTCGGAGACGCCGGACTGGTGCACCGGTTGCGGCGGCATCCCGCGGCTCGCGCGCTGCGGGTCGACAAGCTGACCCTCGCCGCGCTCGAAGCCACCGTCCGCGGACCGGAACCACCCGTGCGGGCGGCACTTCTCGCGGAGGGGCTCCACGAGCGCGCCGAGGCACTGGCGCAGTCGCTGCAGTCGGCGGGGGTGGCCGCCGAAGCAGTGGACTCGACGGCGGTCGTGGGCGGCGGCGGCGCGCCGGGGGTGGAGCTGCCCAGCGCCGCGGTCGCGTTGCCCGCCCGGTACGCGGAGGCGCTGCGGCTGGGCGAGCCCGCGGTCGTCGGCCGGATCGTGCGGGACCGGTGCCTGCTCGACCTTCGGACGGTTTCCCCGGCGGACGACGCGGCGCTGCGGGAGGCGGTCCGCCGATGCGGGTGATCGCCACCGCCGGACACGTCGACCACGGGAAATCCACGCTCGTCCGCCGGCTCACCGGCATGGAGCCGGACCGGTGGGCCGAGGAACGCCGCCGCGGCCTGACCCTCGACCTCGGCTTCGCCTGGACCCGGCTGGGCGAAGAAGAAATCGCCTTCGTGGACGTCCCCGGGCATCAGCGGTTCGTCCCGAACATGCTGGCGGGCGTCGGTCCCGTCCCGGCCGCGTTGGTCGTCGTGGCCGCCGACGAGGGCTGGATGCCGCAATCGGCGGAACACCTGGCGGCACTCGACGCGTTCGGGGTCCGGCATGGCCTGCTGGCGGTGACCAAATCCGACCGCGCCGATCCAGCGAGGGCGACGGCGGCGGCGCTGGAGGAGATCGCGGCGACGGCGCTCGGCGAGGTGCCCGCGGTGAGCGTCAGCGGCACGACCGGCGAGGGGCTCGAAGACCTGCGCTCGCAGCTCGCCGAACTGGCCAGCCGGTTGCCGCCGCCGGATCCGGACGCGGATGTCCGGCTCTGGATCGACCGGGCGTTCACGATCAAGGGCGCGGGCACCGTCGTCACCGGCACGCTCGGCGGCGGAACGCTCCGGGTCGGCGACGAGCTGACTCTCGGGGAGACCAGCGTGCAGATCCGGGGCCTGCAGTCGCTCGGCGAACCGCGCGAAAGCGTGTCCGCGGTGGCTCGGATCGCGGTGAACTTGCGCGGGGTGCCCAAGGATTCCGTCGGACGAGGCGACGTGCTGCTGACCCCGGGCGCGTGGCGTCCGGCGACGGAAGCCGATGTCCGGTTGCGCGGCGCCGCTTCGGGCGAACTGCACCGGAACCTCGTGCTGCACCTCGGTTCCGCGGCGGTGCCGGCCCGGGTCCGTCCGCTCGGACCGGATACCGCCCGGCTCCTGCTCGCGAGCCCGTTGCCGCTCCGGACAGGCGATCGCGGACTGCTGCGCGACCCGGGGGAGCACCGGATCCCGGCCGGGTTCGACGTGCTGGACGTCCGGCCGCCGTCGCTCGCGCGCCGTGGCGCCGCGCGAGCCCGCGGCGAAGAACTGGCCACCCGGGAACCAGGCTGGGATTACCTCCGCCGCGAGGGTTTCGTGCGCCACGAGGAGTTCCGTGCGTTAGGGCTGCCGGAGGTCGGCGACCGGCTTGGCAACTGGCACGCGGACCCGGCGCACCTCGCCCGGTTGCGCGCGGAGGCCGGAAAAGCGGTCGTTGCGTGGAGCCGAGAACATCCACTGGCGGCGGGCATTCCGGCCGAAGCGCTCCGGCACCGGCTCGGCCTGCCGGACGCGGAACTCCTCCCGGCGGTCCTCAGCGACGGCCTGGTCCTCAAGGACGGGCTCGTCGGCAAACCCGGTGCGGGCTTGACCGCCGAAGTGGAAAAAGCCGTCAAGCTCCTGGAAAAGCGGTTCGCCGAGCACCCGTTCCGCGCGCCGGAAGCCGACGAATTGCGGAAACTCGGCCTGGGCAAACGGGAATTGGCCGCCGCCGTCCGCGTCGGCCGGTTGCGGGCGATCGCCGACGGAGTGGTGCTGAGCCCGGACGCGCCGCGCCGCGCGGCGGAAGTGCTGGCCGCGCTCGGCGAACCGTTCACCGTGTCGCGGGCGCGGCAGGCATTGGACAGCACTCGCCGGGTGATGATCCCGCTGCTGGAACACCTCGACGCCGCCGGGCTCACCGAACCGCTCGGCGACGGGACCCGCCGGATATGCTGCGCGGGCCCGGCGAACGGATTACCGTGACCGCATGGGCATGCGGCAGTGGATCGAAGGCTGGCCGGTGTACCGGCAGCTGGCCGGTCCCGACCGCACCGCGCGCGGCGCGGCGGCCAAATCCCGCGGTTCGGAACAATGGCACGCCCGCACCGAAGACGCCGACCGGGTAGTCCGTTCGATCTGCCCGTATTGCGCGGTCGGCTGCGGGCAGAAGGTGTACGTCAAGGACGGCGCGGTCACCCAGATCGAGGGCGACCCGGATTCGCCGATCTCGCGGGGCAGGCTGTGCCCGAAGGGATCCGCCAGCAAGCAGCTCGTGACCAGCCCGAGCCGCGTCACCGAGGTCCTCTACCGCCGGCCCTACGGCGCCGACTGGGAACGGCTGTCGCTCGACCAGGCGATGGACATGATCGCCGACCGGGTGCTGAAGACGCGCGCCGAAACGTGGCAGGACGCCGACGACCAGGGCCGCAAGCTCAACCGCACGCTCGGCATCGCGAGCCTGGGCGGCGCGACCCTGGACAACGAAGAGAACTACCTGATGAAGAAGCTGTACACCGCGCTCGGCGCGATACAGATCGAAAATCAGGCCCGTATTTGACACTCCGCCACGGTTCCCGGTCTGGGGACCTCCTTCGGTCGTGGGGGTGCCACGACGTTCCAGCAGGACCTCGCCAACGCCGACTGCGTCGTCATCCAGGGCTCGAACATGGCCGAATGCCATCCGGTCGGGTTCCAGTGGGTGATGGAGGCGAAGGCCCGCGGCGCGAAGATCATCCACGTCGACCCGCGGTTCACCCGCACGAGCGCGGTCGCGCACGTCCACGCTTCGGTGCGGGCGGGTTCGGACATCGCGTTCCTCGGCGGGCTGATCAACTACGTCCTGCAGCACGAGCTGGACTTCCGCGAGTACGTCGTGGCCTACACGAACGCGGCGGCGATCCTGACCGAGGAGTTCGCCGACACCGAGGATCTCGACGGCCTGTTCTCCGGATTCGATCCGGAAAAGCGCCAGTACGACAACTCGACCTGGGCGTACGAGGACGCTGAGGCGACCCCGGCGGCGGGCGCCCGCGACCCGGGGCAACCCGGCGGGCACCACGGCGGCGAGAAGCACCAGAGCTCCGCGCGCGCCGAGTCCTACGGCAGCGGCGGCGCGGCGATCGGCGCGAAGCCCAAGCGGGACGAGACGCTGCGGCATCCGCGCTGCGTCTACCAAGTCCTCAAACGGCATTTCTCCCGCTACACGCCCGAGGCGGTCGCGGACGTCTGCGGCCTGCCGGTCGAGCAGTTCACCGAAATCGCCGAGGCGATCACCGCGAACTCCGGCCGGGACCGCACCACGGCCTGGGTGTACTCGGTCGGCTGGACGCACCACACGGTCGGCGCGCAGTACATCCGCACGGCCTCGATCCTGCAGACGCTGCTGGGCAACATCGGCCGTCCGGGCGGCGGCATCCTGGCGCTGCGCGGGCACGCCAGCATCCAGGGCTCCACCGACATCCCGACGCTGTTCAACCTGCTGCCCGGCTACATCCCGATGCCGCACGCGCACCAGCATCTGGACCTCGACGGCTTCGTCGAATCCGACGCGGGCAAGACCGGCTTCTGGGGCAACATGCGCTCGTACACGGTGAGCCTGCTCAAGGCGTACTGGGGCGAGGCCGCCCAGCCGCACAACGACTTCCGGTTCGACTACCTGCCGCGGCTCACCGGCGACCACGGGACCTACGCGACGGTGCAGAAGCAGATCGCGGGGGAGTGCAAGGGGTACTTCCTGGTCGGCGAGAACCCGGCGGTCGGGTCGGCCAACGGGAAGTTCCAGCGGCTCGGGCTGGCCAATCTCGACTGGCTGGTGGTGCGCGACCTGCAGTTGATCGAGAGCGCGACGTTCTGGAAGAACGGCCCGGAGATCGAGACCGGCGAGCTCAGGCCCGAGGAGATCGGCACCGAGGTCTTCTTCCTGCCCGCCGCCGCGCACACCGAAAAGGACGGCAGCTTCACCAACACCCAGCGGCTGCTGCAATGGCACCACAAGGCGGTCGAACCGCCCGGCGACGCCCGCAGCGATCTCTGGTTCTACTACCACCTGGGGAGGCTGATCCGGGAGCGCGTCGGCGCCGACGAACGCGACGCCCCGCTGCGCGACCTGGCGTGGAGCTATCCGACCGAGGGGCCGACCGACGATCCGAGCGCGGAGTCCGTGCTCGCGGAGATCAACGGCCACGGCCCGGACGGCCCGCTCTCGTCCTACACCCAGCTGAAGGACGACGGCTCGACGTCGTGCGGCTGCTGGATCTACTGCGGCGTCCGCGCCGACGGCCACAACCACGCCGCGAACCGGCAGCCCGGCTCGGAGCAGGACTGGATCGCGCAGGGCTGGGCCTGGGCGTGGCCGGCGAACCGGCGGATCCTGTACAACCGCGCGTCGGCGGATCCGGACGGGAAACCGTGGAGCGAACGCAAGAAGCTGGTCTACTGGGACGCCGAGGAAGCCAAGTGGACCGGCCCGGACGTCCCGGACTTCGAGCCGACGAAGCCGCCCGGCTATGTCCCGCCGGACGGGGCGAAGGCACAGGACGCGCTCAGCGGCCGCGATCCGTTCATCATGCAGACGGACGGCAAAGCCTGGCTGTACGTCCCGGCCGGGCTGGCCGACGGCCCGCTGCCCACGCACTACGAGCCGTTCGAAAGCCCGGTCGGCAACGCCTTGTACGGCCAGCAGGCCTCGCCGGTGCGCCAGACCCTGGACAGCCCGGTGAACCAGTACAACCCGGCGCGCAGCGAGGTTTTCCCGTACGTGTTCACCACCTACCGGCTCACCGAGCACCACACGGCGGGCGGGATGAGCCGGACGCTGCCGTACCTGTCGGAGCTGCAGCCGGAGTTCTTCTGCGAGGTCTCGCCCGCGCTGGCGGCCGAACGCGGCCTCGACCACCTCGGCTGGGCGACCATCGTGTCGTCGCGGACGGCGATCGAGGCCCGCGTGCTGGTCACCGACCGGATCAAACCGCTCGCGGTGCGCGGCCGCACCGTCCACCAGGTCGGGCTGCCCTACCACTGGGGCCCGAACGGCCTGTCCCGCGGCGACGCGGCCAACGACCTGCTGTCGATGGTGCTGGACCCGAACGTGCACATCCAGGAGGCCAAGGCGGCCACCTGCGACATCCGTCCCGGACGGCGGCCGCGCGGGCCGGCGCTGCTGGAATTCGTGGCGGAGTACCGGAGGCGAGCCAATGGCTGAGTACGGCGCCCAGCCCCGGATGGGCTTTTTCACCGACACGTCGGTGTGCATCGGGTGCAAGGCGTGCGAGGTCGCGTGCAAGGAGTGGAACGGCGTCCCGGAGGCCGAGAGCGCGCCGGACCTGCTCGGGCTGTCCTACGACAACACCGGCGCCCTCGGCTCGAACACCTGGCGGCACGTGGCGTTCATCGAACAGGAGAAACCCGCGGTCGACCTGGGGATGCCGACGGTCGGGGCACCGGACCAGCAGCCGGAAGAGCCGGGCGTGCGGTGGCTGATGTCCAGCGACGTCTGCAAGCACTGCACGCACGCGGCCTGCCTCGACGTCTGCCCGACCGGTGCGTTGTTCCGCACCGAATTCGACACCGTGGTGGTGCAGCAGGACATCTGCAACGGCTGCGGCTATTGCGTTCCCGCGTGTCCGTACGGCGTCATCGAAAAGCGCGAGAGCGACGGCCGCGCGTTCAAGTGCACGCTGTGCTACGACCGGCTCGGCGCGGGGATGGAACCCGCGTGCGCCAAGGCTTGTCCGACCGACTCCATCCAGTTCGGCGAGCTGGACGAACTCCGCGAACGGGCCGCCGCGCGAGTGTCGGCGCTGCACGGCGAGGGCGTGCCGGAGGCGCGGCTCTACGGGCACGATCCCGGCGACGGGGTAGGCGGGGACGGCGCGTTTTTCCTGCTGCTGGACGAACCCGAGGTCTACGGCTTCCCGCCGGACCCGGTCGTGACGACCCGCGACCTGCCGCGGATGTGGAAGCGGGCCGCGACGACCGCCGCCGGGGTGGCCGCGGCGCTGGTCGTGTCGTTCCTGGGGCGGCGCCGATGAGCCCCCGCCGCGAACGGGCGATGGTCGAGCCCGCCGAATTCCGGTCCTATTACGGCAGGCCGATCCTCAAGGAACCGGCCTGGAAGCAGCCGGACGTCCCGCTGTATCTCTTCCTCGGCGGCGCGGCCGGCGCGTCGGCGTCGCTGGCCGCGCTCGCCGACGCGACCGGGCGGCCGGAACTGGCCAAGGCCGGTCGGCTGGCGGCGTCGGGCGGGTCGATCGCCAGCGTGGTCGCGTTGATCCACGACCTCGGCAAGCCGACGCGGTTCCTGAACATGCTGCGCGTGCTCAAGCCGACTTCGCCGTTGTCGGTGGGGTCGTGGATCCTGTCGCCGTTCTCCGGTCTCGCGGCCGGGGCGGCCTTTTCGACGCTGACCGGGCGTTTCCCGCGGCTGGGCCGGTTGGCCGGCGCGGGAGCGGGCGTCCTGGGACCGGCGATGTGCACGTACACCGCGGTGCTGCTGGCCGATACGGCCACGCCGTCCTGGCACGAGGCGCACGGGACCCTGCCGGTGTTGTTCGCGGGCAGTGCGCTGACCAGTGGCGCGGGGGTCGCGCTGATCGCGGTGCCGCGCAAGGAAAACGGTCCCGCGGTGCGGGCCGGTCTTGCCGGGGCCGCGGCGGAACTGGCTGCCGAGCAGCACCTGGAGACTGGGCTGGGGCTGGCTTCGGAGCCGTACCGGACCGGCCGGGCCGGGCGGTTGTTGAAGGCCGCCAAGGTGCTCACCGCGGCTGGCGCGGCGTTGTCGTTGGCCGCCCGGAAAAATCGCGCGGCGGGCGTTGCCGCGGGGGCGGCCTACCTGGCATCCGGGCTGTGCACCCGTTTCGGGGTTTACGCGGCCGGCGTGGAGTCCGCAAAGGACCCGAAGTACGTCGTGGTCCCGCAGCGGGAACGGCTGGCGCGGCGCGCGGAGGAGCGTCCGGGCCGGTAAGCCCGGACGCACCCCGTTACGCCGCCGGTTCCAGCAGGACCTTCTGCGCCCCGTCGAGCTTCTTCTGGAACATCTCGTACGCCCGCGGCGCCTCCGCCAGCGGAAGCTTGTGCGTCGCGAAGCCTTCGACGCCCAGCGGATCCCCGTCCGCGGTGAGCAGCGGCAGGACGTCGTCGATCCACCGGCGCACGTTCGTCTGCCCGGTGTGCAGCCGGATCTGCTTGTCGAACAGTTCCATCATCGGGATCGGGTCGGCCATCCCGCCGTACACCCCGGACAGCGAGATCGTGCCGCCGCGCCGGACGCTGTCGATCGCCGCGTACAGCACGCTCAGCCGGTCGATCCCGGCCTTCTCGGTCACCTTCGCGCCGAGAGTCTGCGGCAGCAGCGCGACCAGGTTGTGCGCGAGTTTCCCGATCGGCGCGCCGTGTGCTTCCATGCCGACCGCGTCGATCACCGAGTCCGCGCCGCGGCCGCCGGTGAGGTCGCGGATCGCGTCGCCGATCCGCCGGTGGTCGCGCAGGTCCAGCGTGGTCGCGCCGTGCGCGCGGGCCCGCGCCAGCCGTTCCGGCACGAGATCGACGCCGATCACCTCGCCCGCGCCCTGGTGCAGCGCGACCCGGGCGGCCATCTGGCCGATCGGGCCCAGCCCGAAGACCACGACGGAGCCGCCGTCGGGAACGTCCGCGTACGCGACCGCCTGCCACGCGGTCGGGACCACGTCGGAGAGGTAGACGAACCGTTCGTCCGGCGGGCCGTCGGGCACCTTGATCGGCCCGTACTGCGCCTGCGGAACCCGCAGGTACTCGGCCTGCCCGCCGGGCACCTGCCCGTAGAGCTTCGTGTAGCCGAACAGCGCCGCGCCCTTCTCCTGGTCCTTGACCTGGGTGACTTCGCACTGCGACTGCAGCCCGCGTTCGCACATCCAGCAACGGCCGCAGGAAATGTTGAACGGCACCACCACGCGGTCGCCGGGTTTCAGCGAACTCACGGCGCTGCCGACTTCCTCGACGATCCCCATCGGCTCGTGGCCGAGGACGTCGCCCTCGGTCATGAACGGGCCGAGGACCTCGTACAGGTGCAGGTCCGAGCCGCAGATGCCGGTGGAGGTCACCCGCACGACGGCGTCGGTCGGTTCCTCGATCTTCGGATCCGGGACGTCGTCGACTCGCACGTCCCGCTTGCCGTGCCAGGTCACTGCCTTCATGGCGGCCGGATTCCCCGTGCCGGTGCGGGCAAACGTCAGAGTCCGCGCAGGTCGGCGACGAACTCGTCGTACGCGGTGTCCCGGTCGGGCGCGCGCAGCACCGCCGACGGATGCACGGTGGCGACCGCGGAGGCGAACAGGCCGGCGAACTCCTCCGGCGGGTCGAGCGGTTCGCCGCGATGCCGGGTGAGCCGGAAACCGCTGCCGTACACCGATTGCGCCGCCGTCGCGCCCAGCAGCAGCACGAGCCGCGGCTGCACGGCCCGCAGTTCGGCCACCAGCCACGGACGGCACGCCACCACCTCGGACCGCGCCGGCTTTTCGTGGATCCGGCGTTTGCCGCGGAGCTTGAACTTGAAGTGCTTCACCGCATTGGTCACGTAGAGGGAAGCGCGGTCGAGACCCGCGTCTTCCAGGGCTCGGTCGAGCAGCTTGCCGGCCGGGCCGACGAACGGTTCGCCGCGCCGGTCTTCCTGGTCGCCGGGCTGTTCGCCGAGGGCGAAGATGTCCGCGCGCTCGGCTCCCGCGCCGAAAACCGTCTCCGTGGCGTCGCGATACAGACCGCAGCCGCGGCACTCGCGGGCGGCTCGGCGGAGCTTGCCGAGGCTCGTGGTGTCCGGCGGTTCGGCTCCCGGTTCCTGACGCGCGACCATCGGATCTCGTTACCCGCAACGGGCCCTGGGCAAACACGGCGAGCGCGCCGCCGCCGGGAGAGCTAACGTCGGGGGCCATGACCGACATCACCAGCCTGATCCTCGACGACCACGAGCGGTTCCGGCGGGCGTTCGCGGCACTGGACGACCTCGCCCGCCCGGACGAGCTGGCGCGGGCGTGGGAACCGCTCGCCGACCTGCTGGACCTGCACGCGGCGGCCGAGGAGGCGGTCTTCTACCCCGAGCTGATCCAGCGCGGCGCCGACGCCGAGGACGAGACGCTCGACGCGGTCGGCGACCACAACGACATCCGCGACGCGGTCGCCGAAAGCCGCAGGCACCCGCCGGGCAGCGCGGCCTGGCACGCGGCGGTCCGGAAGGCCCGCACCGCCAACAGCGAGCACATGGCCGAGGAGGAGGACGACGCGCTCGCCGACTTCCGCAAGCACGCCGACGCCGGCCTGCGCGAGGAACTCGGGCGGAAGTTCCTCGCGTTCAAGGCCGAGCACGAGGGGGCCAAGGGCATCGACACCGGGGACGTCGACCCGGCGCGCTACGTCGCGGAGCAGGAGCGCAAGGCCGGCAAGACCCCGTCCGACGACGGTTCGCTGGGCATCGGCAGCCTGAAGGACTGAACGAGAGGGAGCACGATGAACCACCTGATGCGCGACCTCGCGCCGATCCCGGCCGAAGGCTGGAAGCGGATCGACGACGAGGCGCGAGAGCGGCTGGCGACGCACCTGGCGGCCCGCAAGATGGTCGACGTCGAAGGCCCGCACGGCTGGCAGCACTCGGCCACGCCGCTCGGCCGGACCCGGCGCATCGACCCGCCGGAGGCCGCGCGCGAGCGCGAGACCCTCGCCCAGCAGCGCCGGGTGCTCCCGCTGGTGGAGGTGCGCGTGCCGTTCACCGTCGCGCGCGGGGAACTCGAGGACGCCGAACGCGGCGCCGACGACCTGGAGTTCGACGACCTGGACCAGGCCGCCGCGCAGGTGGGCCTCCTGGAGAACCGGACGGTGTTCCACGGCTGGCCGGACGCCGGGATCACCGGGATCGTCGAGGCGAGCCCGTACGACCACGGGACGCTCGGCACCGACCCGGAGCGTTACCCGCACGTCGTGGCCAACGCGGTGAACACGTTGCGGTGCAACGGAATCGAGGGCCCGTACGCGCTCGCGATCAATCCCGAGGGCTACACCTCGATCGTGGAGAGCACCGAACACGGCGGCCTTCTCGTGCTCGACCACCTCCGCCGCGCTCTCGGCGGCGGCCGGGTCAAGCGGACGCCGGGGCTGGCCGGCGCGGTCGTGCTGAGCCTGTCCGGCGGGGACTTCGTGCTCGAACTCGGCCAGGACCTCTCGGTCGGCTACCGGCACCACGACGCCGAAACGCTCACGCTGTACCTGGAGGAGAGCTTCAGCTTCCGGGCGACCGAACCGGACGCCGCGCTCGTGCTGGACTGAGCACGATTCCGCGGCCGCGCGGCCGGGTATCCGGCTGCCATGAGCAGTCGCGGAAAGATCCAGGTCACCACCCGAGTGCGGCTCGACGACGCCGGCGACCTCGCCGAGCACTACACGCCCGGCGTCGCCGAGCTGGCCAAACGCGTCGCCGAGGACCCGGCGGTGCTGGCACGGGAGACCGTGCGCAGCAACTCCGTCGCGATCGTGTCCGACGGTTCGGCGCTGCTCGGGCTCGGCGACCAGGGCCCGGCTGCCGCGCTGCCGGTGATGGAGGGCAAAGCGGCGCTGCTGAAGCGGTTCGCCGACGTCGACGCCTGGCCGATCTGCCCGGTCAGCCGCGAACCGGAGGACCTGGTGCGCACCGCCAAGGATCTCGCGACGTCCTTCGGCGCGATCAACCTGGAGGACATCGCCGCGCCCCGGTGCTTCACCGTCGAGCGCCAGCTGCACGACGAACTGGACATCCCGGTCTTCCACGACGACCAGCACGGGACCGCGATCGCCGTGCTCGCCGCCCTGCACAACGCGCTCAAGCTGACCGGCCGCACGCCGGAGGACACCTCGGTGGTGCTCTCCGGAGCGGGCGCGGCGGGTTCCGCGATCGCGCGGCTGCTGCTGAAGGCCAACTTCCGCGCCGACCGGATCGTGGTCTGCGACAGCCACGGCGCCTTGCACGGCGAACGCGATCTGACCGGCGAGAAGCAATGGCTCGCGGAGAACACCAACCGCGGCGACGCGGTCCGGGGAAGTCTTCAGGACGCCCTGCGGGACGCGGACGTCTTCATCGGCGTGAGCGTCGGCGGCCTGCTCAAGGGCGACGACCTCGCCCGGATGGCCGACCGGGCGATCGTGTTCGCGCTGGCCAATCCGGATCCGGAGGTCGATCCGGACGCCGCGCGCGAGCACGCGGAGATCGTCGCGACCGGCCGCAGCGACCTGCCCAACCAGATCAACAACGTCCTCGTGTTTCCGGGGATGTTCCGCGGCCTGCTCGACTCCGGGGCCGCGAGGGTGACCGCCCGGATGCTGCTCGCGGCGTCGCACGCGCTGGCCGCCACGGTCGGCGACGACCTCGACCGGGAGCACATCGTGCCCAGCGTCTTCGACGAGGGCCTGGTGCCCGCGATCGCCGAGGGAGTCGCTGGCGCGGCCGAAGACGACTGAAGGAGCTGGAAAAATGAAAAGCGCAGAATCCGGGCGCAAGTACGAGCTGAGTCTGACCGCCCGGGTGCCGCAGCTGGCGGGCAAGGGGATCGGCCAGGAAGCTCCCGCCGAACACACCGTGGAGACGGTTTATTACGACACCAAGGATTTCCGGCTGTGCGGAGCCGGGATCACCCTGCGAAGAAGCAGCGATTCGGGGTGGTGCTTGACCGTCCCCGGACGAGAGCCGCAGTTCGCGCACGACGACGACCCGAAGCCGCCCGCCTCGATCACCGCGCTGGTTCGCGCCTACACACTCGGCCGCAAGGTCCGGCCGGTTGCGCAGCTGCGGACCGACCGGTTCACCCACCGCCTCACCGACGCTTCCGGCACCACCCTGGCGACGCTGGCCGACGACCACGTCACCGGCGAATTCCTGGGGGGACAAGCACTTCGGCTGGACCGCTGGCGGGAGCTGGACGTCGAGCTGGCCGCGGACTCCGCGCCGGAGCTTCTCGACCGCCTTGATCGCACCTTGCGCAAGCGCGGGGCCGAGGACGCGCGGTGGCCGTCGAAACTGCAGCGGTTGCTCGGAGCCGAGACCGGGCGGGCATCCGGTCCGGACGAGGTCCTGCGGGCGTATCTGAGCGAGCAATTCGAGCGGTTGCGTCGCGCCGATCTGGGGTTCCGGGCCGGGGCGGACGATTCGGTGCACCAGCTGCGGGTCGCGGCGCGCAAGCTGCGGAGCGCGCTGCAGACGTTCGGTTCCTTGGCGGGCAAGAAGAAGGCCAAAGCCGTCGCGGCGGAGCTGAAATGGCTGGGCGGCGAACTCGCGCCCGCGCGCGACGCCGAAGTCAGCCAGGCGCGCCTCGAAACCTGTCTCGACGAGGTCCCTTCGGAGCTGGTTTTCGGGCCATTGCGGCAATACCTCACCCGCGACTTCGCGCGCACCTCGCAAACGGAACTCGTGCGGGCGACGGAAGCGTTGTCCAGCAACCGATACCTCACGTTGCTGCAGTCGATCGACGCGCTGCTCGACACGATGCGCCCGGCCGGCAAGAAGGCATTGCGGAAGCCGCTGCGCAAGACCGCGCGCAAGCTCTATCGCGCTGCCGCGGCGACGGAAGGGCTCAGCGGCGCCGAGCTGGAGAAGGCGCTGCACAACGTCCGGAAGAAGGCGAAGCGCGCTCGCTATGCCGCGGACGCCGTCCGGCCGGTGTTCGGCAAGAAGCTGCGTGCCTGGCGCAAGAACGTCAAGGCAGTGCAGCAGACGCTCGGCAAGCATCAGGACAGCGTGGTCGACCGCGCGGCGTTGCGGCACCTCGCGATCGACGGTTTCGGCGAGAACCAGAACACCTTCACTTTCGGCCTTCTTTACGGCCGGGACGAAGCCGCGGCGAAGATGCTGCGGGACCGGTTCGCCGACGAATGGCGCACGGTGCGCAAGGGCGTTCGCCCGGCCTGGCTGAAGGCCTGAGCACTGGCGTCCACAGTGGACAGCAGAAACGCCGGCGGTGTTCTGGCGTCACCGGCGTCCCCGCGGCAACGAAAGTCTTGTGGCGGACTTGGGCCCGCGGTGCGGTCTTTCTACCCCGGCGGGGTCCTTCCCTTGGAAGTCCACCGTCCCGACGAGCGCCGCGCACGTGCTCGCGCGCTACGGGCTGGCCTAGGTTGCGCGGGTACTGCTCCCTGCGCTGGCGGCGGCGTCCCGCGCAGCTGACCGGTCGGTCACCGCATAGCGTGCCGACGATCACCGCATCGGGTTTGCCAACTTGGCGTTCCGTCGGCAGTTCCGCCGAACTCGCCACTCTGCCGCGCCCGCCCGCGCCGGCTTGAGCCCCCGTCCGGGTGGGCGGCTGATTGATCTTGCCCTCGAACGGGTACCACCCGGCCAGGACGCTCCGGCTTCCCGGCGAGCGCGCGGCTCCGGCGTTCGCTCGCCTTGCGGCGTCCGGCACCGTCCACTAAGGATTACTAGCGTCGCCGAAGCGATGCGCACCAGGGCACTACCCGAGTCACGTTCCGTTCGGCTGTCAGGAGGACCTGCATGACCGCGGCGACCATGACCCGCACCCGGCGCGACGACTACCGGCACTGCGCGGCGCTGTTCGAGGAAATCAGCCGCCTCGCCGAAGACACCGGCGAGCGCTCCCGGCTGCGCCGCCGTCTCATCGAGGAACACCTCCCGCTGGCCGAGCACATCGCGCGCCGCTTCGCCCGGCGCGGCCAGCCGTCCGAAGACCTCCTGCAGGTGGCGCGGATCGGCCTGATCAACGCCGTCGACCGCTACGACCCGGCGCGGCGGACGGATTTCGTCGCGTTCGCCGTCCCGACCGTGATGGGCGAGGTCCGCCGGTACTTCCGCGACCACACCTGGTCGGTCCGGGTCCCGCGCCGGCTCAAGGAACTCCACCTGCGGATCGGCCAAGCCGCCACCGAACTGGGCCAGCGCCTCGGCCGCGCGCCGACCGCCCGCGAACTCGCCGACCACCTCGACCTGGACCTCGACGAGGTCGCCGAAGCCCTGCACGCCGGAAACGCCTACCAGGCCTCGTCGATCGACTTCCCGGCCCACGACGACACCGGCTCGCTCGCGCTGGCCGACACACTCGGCGACGACGATCCCGAACTCGAGAAACTCGAGGACCGCGAAACGCTCAAGCCGCTTCTGCGCAGCCTGCCGGAACGGGAGCGCGCGATTGTCGTCCTGCGGTTCTTCTCGAACATGACGCAGAGCCAGATCGCGGAGCGGGTCGGGTTGTCGCAGATGCAGGTCTCGCGGTTGCTGGCGCGCACGCTGACCACGTTGCGGGAGCAGCTCACCGAAGCGGCCAGGGCCGATCGCTGACCGTCCGTGCGAGGGAACTCCGCGGAAATCAGAGTTCCCCGCACGGACTTCGGGGTCGCTCAGGTGAAGCGGGGAACCTCCTTGGCCGGGGCGGTCGCCCGCGCGTCGTCTTCGAACAGGTCGCTCTGCCGGATCGCCAGGGTGCAGGCGACGCTGATCACGGTCGTCGCCGCGAGGTAGACCAGGATGCCGGTCGTCCCGGTCCGTCCGGCGAGGTAGGCGAGGACCAGCGGGGTGAGTCCCGAGGCCACGACGCCGGAAAGCTGGTACACGACGGAAATCCCCGTGCAGCGCCGCGAAATCGGGAACAGTTCGGCATAGAACGCCGCCTGCGGGCCGTACATCACCGGGTAGCTGATGCCCAGCACCGCGACGAGCGACAGCGTGATCAGCACCGGGTTTCCGCCGTGCAGCGCGGCCAGTGCGGGGATCGCCAGCACCAGCGTCGTCACGGCTCCGGCCGTGAAGGTCCGGCGGCGCCCGAACCGGTCGGACACCTTGCCGAACACCGGGATGAACACGACCATCACCGCGGCCGCGATCATCACGCCGACCAGCAGCGGCTGCCGGTCCAGTTTCAGCGTCCCGCTGCCGTAGGAGATCACGAAGACCGCCCACGCGTTGAACGCCACGCCCTCGGTGAAGCGGCTGCCCATGCCGAGCAGCAGGTGCCGCCGGGAGAGCCGGTCGCGGACCAGTTCGACGGCGGGCACGGTGGCCGTGCCCTCCTCCGCCGCCATGATGCGGAAGGCCGGCGTTTCCATCACCTTGACCCGGATCAGCAGGCCCGCCACCACCAGCACGGCCGACAGCAGGAAGCCGATCCGCCAGCCCCACCGCAGGAACGCCTCGTCGCTGGTGACCGCGTTCAGCAGCGCCAGCACGCCGGTGCCCAGCGTGAGCCCGATGGCCAGGCCGATCTGCGGGAAACTGCCGTAGAGACCGCGTTTCCCGGCCGGGGCGTATTCGGTGGCCATCAGCACCGCGCCGCCCCATTCGCCGCCGACCGCGACGCCTTGGGCCAGCCGGAGGACGACGAGGATGATCGGTGCGGCCGGTCCGATCATCCGGTAGTCGGGCAGGAGCCCGATCAGGCAGGTCGCGGTGCCCATGATCAGCATGGTCGCGACGAGGATCTTCTTGCGGCCCACCCGGTCGCCGAGGTGGCCGAAGACGAACCCGCCGATCGGGCGGGCAAGGAAGCCGAGCGCGAAGGTCGCGAACGCCAGCACGGTGCCGACCAGGGGATCGGAGCCGGGGAAGTACAGTTTGTTGAAGACGAGACCCGCGGCGGTGCCGTACAGGAAGAAGTCGTACCACTCGACGGTCGTGCCGAACACGCTGGACGCGACTACGAGGCGGACGTCGGTGCTTTTCTCCGGAGTTGTCGCCATTGATAACTCCCGGTGGTCACAGCGAGCGGCGGAAGATGTCTTCGAGCGCGGTCCGGGTGACCGGACGGGGCACGACGGCCAGCTGGCGGGTCTGCTTGAGGGTGCCGTCGACGAGGGTGTCGATGTCCTCGTCGCCGTAACCGAACGCGTGCAGTCCCTTCGGCATCTGGATGTCGGCCATCAGTTCGGCGAGCACGTGCGGGAGGGCGTCGGCGCCGTCCGTGGCGGTGAACGTCTGCCCGCCGGACAGCAGATGCGCGGCGTGCAGATGCCGTTCCGGCGCCGCGGGATAGGTCCAGCGGAAGACCTCGGCGGCGGTCGCGGACACCGCTTGGCCGTGCGGGACCATCGGCATTTCCGGGTAGCCCTCGGCGCGGTACTGCTTCACCGCCCCGGCGATCGGGTAGGCGTTGGCGTGCGGCAGGTGGGTGCCGGCGTTGCCGAACCCGGTTCCGGCGTAGGTGGACGCGAGCGCCATCTGGGTGCGCGCGGTCAGGTCGCGTCCATTGAGGACAGCGGCGCGCAAATGCTTGCCCACCAACGTCAACGCCATCTCGCACCAGACGTCGCTGATCGGGTTGGAGCCGCAGAAGGCCGGTCGCTTCATCGGGTCTGCCGGTGCGGGCTTCGCGTCGAACGCGACGCTGGTGTAGCTCTCCAGCGCGTGCGAGAGCACATCCATGCCGCTGGCCGCGGTCACCGCCGAGGGCAGGCTGATCGTGGTGCGCGGGTCGACCACCGCGAGCGACGGCCGCAGCGACGGGTGGCTCACCCCGGCCTTGAGGTGCAGGCCGAGCAGGTCGACGACGCAGATCGTGGTCGATTCGGACCCGGTGCCCGCGGTGGTCGGGACGGCGATCAGCGGCTTCAGCGGCAGCCACGGCGCCTTGCCCGCGCCGATCGGCGGGGTCACGAAGTCGAGCAGTTCGCCCGGGTGCGTGGTCAGCAGATTGACGGCCTTGGCGGTGTCGATCGCCGAACCGCCGCCGATCGCGACGAAGCAGTCCCATTCCTCCTGACGGGCGTAGGCGACCGCTTCGTCGATGCTCGCGTCGGTCGGTTCGACCCCGACGCCGTCGAAGATCTCGCTTTTCACTCCGGCCGCGCGGATCGAGTCGAGCACCCGGTCCGGGATCCCGGTGCCGCGGACGCCGGGGTCGGTGAGGATCAGGCACGACTTGGCCTGCCGGGCGGCCACCTCCGCGCCCAGCTCGTCGAGCGCGCCGGCGCCGAATTTGAGCGGGGGCGCGGCCCAGGTGAAGACGCTTTCGTTGCGGGGCAGGTCGGACAAGGAGACCACTCCTCACGTCGATGTTGACAACATGTGGAAGCTATATCCACTATGTGGCGAGCCTTCACGGTAGCCCGGCGACCGCGGCGCTGTGAACCCCCGATTTCCCAGGAGACGCCCATGCCGGTCCGGACCCGTTCGCATTCGGCACTGCAGGAGGCACTCGCGCGGGCGGTGTCCGGCGAAGTCGCCGGCGACCCGGCCACGCTTGCCACCCACTCGACCGACGCGTCGAATTACCGGCACGTCCCGCTGCTCGTGGTGCGGCCGCGCAGCGCGGAAGACGTGGTGGCCGCGCTGGAGGTGTGCGCGGACCACGGCGCGCCGGTCCTCCCGCGCGGCGCGGCGACCAGCATCGGCGGACAGGCCGCGAACCGGGCGGTCATCGTGGACTTCACCCGGCATCTGAACCGCGTGCTGGAACTCGATCCCGCGGCCCGCACCGCGCGCGTCGAACCCGGCCTCGTCCTCGACCGGCTGCGCGAGCAGGCCGCCGGGCACGGGCTCACCTTCGGCCCGGACCCGTCGACGCACAGCCGCTGCACGATCGGCGGCATGATCGGCAACAACGCCTGCGGTTCGCATTCGGTGGCTTGGGGCAAGACGGTCGACAACGTCCGCGCGCTCGAGATCGCCCTCCTCGACGGGACCCGGCTCGAAGTCGGCCCGACCTCCCCGGCGGAGCTGGAGGAGCTCTGCGCGCGCCAGGATCGGGTCGGACAGCTGTACCGCCGCCTGCGGGACCTGCGCGACGAATACCTGGCCGACATCCGGCTCGGCTACCCGAAACTGCCGCGGCGGGTTTCCGGGTACAACCTCGAATACCTGTTGCCGGAGAACGGTTTCGACGTCGCCAAGGCCTTGGTCGGCGCCGAGGGCACCTGCGCGACGATGCTGAGCGCGGTCGTCGACCTGGCCCCGATCCCGGCGGCGCGCGCTCTCGCCGTGCTGGGCTTCGAGAACAGCGTCGCCGCGGCGGACGCGGTTCCGTCGCTGCTCGACCTCCCGGTGCTGACCATGGAGGGCATCGAAGCCGGTCTCGTCGCCGCCCTCGACGCCCGGAAACCCGGCGACCGCAGCACCTTGCCGGACGGAACGGCGTGGCTGTACCTGGAAACCGGCGGCGCCGACGCGGCGGAGGCCCTTGCCGTCGCGCGGCAGGTCGCCGCGCGTGCCCCGCGGGTGGGGGCGTCTTCGCTGGTGGTGGCAGACCCGGCCGCGCAACGGAAACTCTGGCGGATCCGCGAGGAAGGCGCGGGTCTCGCGACGCGGCTGGCCGACGGTTCGGAGGCGTGGTCGGGCTGGGAAGACTCCGCGGTCCCGCCCGAGCGGCTCGGCTCGTACCTGCGCGAATTCGACCTGCTGCTGGACAAGCACGGCCGCAAAGGCGTGGTCTACGGCCATTTCGGCGACGGCTGCCTGCACGTGCGGATCGATTTCCCGATGGCCGCGCCGGAGGCGAAGGAAGCGTATCGGGCATTCATGGTCGAGGCAGCGGAACTCGTGGTGTCCCATGGCGGTTCGCTGTCCGGCGAACACGGGGACGGCCAGGCCCGAGCCGAGCTGCTGCCGCTGATGTTCTCGCCGCGGCTGATGCAGGCCTTCGCCGATTTCAAAGCCGCCTTCGACCCCGCGAACGGCATGAACCCGGGCCGCGTCGTCGATCCCGCGCCGCTGGACGCCGATTTGCGCACCGTGGTCGCCCCGCCGGTCCTGCCGACCCGCGCCCGGCTCGCCCTGCACGCCGACGACGGAGACCTGGCCGCGGCCTCCCGCCGCTGCGTGGGTGTCGGCAAATGCGTCTCCGCGTCCGGCGGGATGATGTGCCCGAGCTACCGCGCCACCGGCAAGGAGGAACACTCGACCCGCGGCCGGGCGCGCCTGTTGTTCGAAATGCTCGCCGGGGAGGTCATCGAGGACGGCTGGCGTTCCCCCGAAGTCCGCGACGCGCTCGACCTCTGCCTCGGCTGCAAGGCCTGCAAATCCGATTGCCCGGTCGGCGTGGACATGGCCTCCTACCGGACGGAATTCCTCAGCCGCCACTACGAACGCCGGATCCGGCCGATGGCGCACTACACCATGGGCGCGCTGCCGCGCTGGCTCCGGCTAGGCGCGCCGTTCGCGCGCGCGATCAACGCCGTGGCCCGCGGCCCCCTTCGCCCAGCCCTGAACCGGCTCGGCGGGATCGCCGCCGAACGCGCATTGCCGCAACTCGCTTCGCCGACGTTCGTTGCGTGGTTCCGCCGTCGGGAGCGGGCGAGGTCGGCGTCGAAGGTCGTGCTGTGGCCGGACACCTTCACGAACTTCTTCGATCCGCAGGTCGGCCGCGATGCGGTGGCCGTGCTGGAAGCGCTGGGCCACGAAGTGGTGATCCCGGAGCGCACTGTCTGTTGTGGACTGACCTGGCACAGCACCGGACAGCTTGCTCCGGCGCGCCGGGTCCTGCGCCGCTCGCTGGACGCGCTCGATCCGTGGCTGCAGCAAGGAATCCCGGTGATCGGCCTGGAGCCGAGCTGCACCGCGACCCTGCGCGAAGACGGCTCCGAGCTGCTGCCCGACGACCCGCGCGCAGGCCTGCTGAAGCGCAGTGTGCGAACTTTCGCCGAACACGTGGGGGAGAGCGAGCTTCCCGCGTTGAAGAAGTCCGCGGCGCCGGTGCTCACCCAGGTGCACTGTCACCAGCACGCCGAGCTCGGCTACGACGCCGACTCGCGGCTGCTCGACCGGCTGTCCGAACACTCGCAGGTGCTGCGCGAGGGCTGCTGCGGCCTGGCCGGGAACTTCGGTTTCCAGCGAGGGCATTACGACGTTTCCGTCGCTGTCGCGGAACACCAGCTGATGCCCGCACTGCGCGCGGCCCCGGAGGGGACCGTGGTGCACGCGGACGGGTTCAGCTGCCGGACCCAGATCCGGCAGCTGTCGGAGCACCGGCCCGCGCATCTGGCGTCCCTGACGGCGCGGGCATTGGGGGTGAGCAGCGAGTGAGCAGGGGCCAGGCCGCGCTCGTCCAGCCGTGAATCAGTAGCGAGTGAGCCGGTCCGGTGGCAGGAACGGTGCGATCTCCTTGGCCGCCTCGATCGCGAGCGCGCCCAGCTCGGGCACCCGGTCCTCGGGCAACCGCACGGTCGGCACCTGGATGACCACCGCCGCCCGGGCCAGCCCTCGCTCGTCCAGCACCCCGGCGCCGACACAGCGCACTCCGGCGACGTTCTCCTCGTTGTCGATGCTGTACCCGCGATCGCGGGTCTCGGCGAGTTCGAGCGCGAGGTCGTCGCGGGTGGCGAGGGTGTGCGGCGTCAGCGCGGGCAATTGCTCGGGGAGGCCCGCGAGGTAGGACTCCGCGTCGAGGGAATTGGCGAGCATCGCTTTGCCGGAAGCCGTGGCGTACAACGGGAAACGCGCGCCGGGATGCTGCTCGAACCGCAACGGCAGCGTCGACTGCGCCCGCAGCAGCACCACCGATTCGTCGCCTTCGCGGATGGTGAGGTTCACCGATTCGCCGGTGTCCGCGTTGATCCGCTGGATCACCGGCAGCGCGAGCTGGAGCCCGTGCACGCGTTGGGCCGCCTGGCCCAGCAGGATCGCGCCCGGGCCGAGGTGGTAGCTGTCGGTGCGAGGGTTGTGCGCGAGGAGCCCGTCGACGCTCAGCGCGCGCACCACCCGGTGCGTCGTGCCCGGCGTGAGGTCCAGCTTGCGGGCGATCGCGGACAGCGTGAGCTCTCCGTCCTCGTCCATGAGGAGCCGCAGGATGCCGAGTGCTCGGCGAATGGCCTGCGTTCCGGCGGGCGGCTGTGCTCCGGTCTGGTTCACCTGGGTTCCGTGATTCTCGCGCTGTCGGTCCGAACAAGGTTAACCCGTCGCTGTGTTTGATGGCGCCGACTCCGTCGTCGCGGGCGGGATCGCCTTCAAGTCGGCGATCCCGCGTTGGGGTTGCGTGGGAGGTGGCGGCTGTCCGCGCGGCTGCGGGGGCGGCCGCGCGGGGCCGTATCATCGGGATCGTACGGTCCGCCAACGATGGGCAGGGGAAACGATGTCAGGTCCGCTGGTGCCGGGCGGGATCGGGGAGCACACGAGCTGTCTCCTGGTCAAGCTCGGCCAGGTCGTGTTCCGGCTCGCCGAGGACCGGCTGCACGAGCTGGGCCTGCGGGTGCGGCACTACAGCGTCCTGCAGGCGCTCGCCGACAACGGGCCGATGTCGCAGCTGTCCCTTGGCGCGTACCTGCGGATCGACCCGGCGACCATGGTCAGCAGCCTGGACGACCTGGAAAACCTCGGCCTCGCCGCGCGGGCCCGCGACCCCGAGGACCGGCGGCGTTACGTCGTCGACCTCAGCGACGCGGGACGGAAGACGCTGCGCGAGGCGAACGAGCTGCTGGCCGGCCTCGACCGGCACGTGCTCAGCGACCTTCCGCAGCGCTCCCGCGATCCCCTGCACAAGCTGCTCGCCAAGATGAACGAGGGCGACACCCTGCCCGGGGACTTCGACCGGATGCGGGATCAGGCCGGGTCGACGAAAATGTCCAGCGCCAGTTCGCCGTCGCCGCGCTGATAACCGGACAGATCGGTCACGCCTTCGGCGGCGAGCACCTCGTCGTCGATGAAGAGGTTCCCGGTGCACTCGCGCGACGGCCGGGTGAGAATCGCGTACGCGGCATCGGCGATGATCGACGGCGTGCGCGCTTGGCTCGCCCCGCCGATGATGTTGCGCACTGCCGCGGTGTCGATGAGGGTGCGCGGCCACAGTGAATTCGCGGCGATTCCGTCCGCTTTGAGTTCCTCCGCCAGGCCTACCGTGCACAGGCTCATGCCGTACTTGGAGAGCGTGTAGCCCAGGTGCGCGCCGATCCACGCGGGGGAGAGGTTCAGCGGCGGCGACAACGTCAGGATGTGCGGGCTCGCCGCCTTGCGCAGATGCGGGATCGCTGCCTTGCTCAGCAGGAACGTGCCGCGGGTGTTGATGTCCTGCATGAGGTCGTAGCGCTTCATCGAGAGCTCTTCGGTGCGCGACAGGTTGAGCGCGCTGGCGTTGTTCACGACGATGTCGATGCCGCCGAACTGGGAGACCGCCGCTTCGGTCGCGGAGAGCACGTCGTCCTCCGACCGCACGTCGCCGACGACCGGCAGCGCCTTCCCGCCCGCGGCCTCGATCTCCTTGGCCGCGGTGTAGACGGTGCCTTCCAGCTTCGGATGCGGTTCGGCGGTTTTGGCCAGCAGGACGACGTTCGCCCCGTCCCGCGCCGCGCGGGTCGCGATGGCCAAGCCGATGCCGCGGCTGCCGCCGGACATCAGGACGGTCTTTCCGGCGAGAGTCATGGCCGGGGTCCTTTCGGGTGGGCGAACGTGGTCGGCAGGCCGCCCGAGGGTGGCCGTGAGCGCAACATACCATTAGTGCTGCGTATTATTTAAGGGGCAAAAGCTCACCGCACAGCGCTGAGCTCACCCGCGCGAGGTCCGCCGCAGCAGGCGGAGCACGGCTTTCTCGATCCGCTCCCGCAGCTCCTCCTCCGTCAGCCCGTCCGCGTCCGCCTTGCGCAGCGCCCGGTGCACCGTGTGGTGCCGCTCGAACTCGCGCAGTACCCGCGGGTCGACATACGAGCGGCGCGCGACCGCGGGCGTGTTGCCCAGTTCCTCCGCGACCTCCTTCATCGCCGCGCTCTCGGCCCTGGCCAGGCCGCGCTGGGAAGTCGGGGCCTCCTGGGCGGCGAGCGAGGCGGCGGCGAGCACAGTCGCGTGCCACGTGCGCAGGTCCTTCACCGTGAACTCGTCCCCGGCGAGTTCCTTGAACCGCTCGTTGACGTCGGCGGCGTGCAGTTCGTGCCAGCCGTCCTTGGTGCGGTAGGCGAACAGGCGCGAGGTGCCGGTGCGGCAGCGGCGGAGCGACTTGAGGACGGCGGCGAGTTCGCTGTCCCGCAGCCCCAGGGACCGGACCAGGCCGCTTTTGGCGGGGTAGCAGAAGGTCAGCTCGTCGCCGCTGATTTTCACGTGTTCGCGCAGCAGCGTGGTCGCCCCGTGGGAGCCGTTGGTTTCGGCGTACTCCTCGCCGCCGCTGCGGAAGACGCCCCGGTCGATCATCCGCAGCGCGGCGGCCGAGACCCGCAGCCGGTCGAGGCGCGGGCGGCGCAGGTCGTCGCGGATGGCGGCGCGCACGTCCGGCAGCGCGTCCGCCAGCGCGAGCACCCGGTCGTGTTTCTCCTCGTCGCGCGCCCGGCGCCATTCGGGGTGGTAGAGGTACTGGCGGCGGCCCGCGTCGTCGGTCCCGACGGCCTGGATGTGCCCGGTGGGATGCGGGCAGATCCACACCCGGCGCCACGCAGGCGGGATGACGAGGTCGCGGATGCGCTCCAGAACCTCGGGATCGGTCACCGGGGAGCCGTCCGGCGCGAGGTAGCGGAAACCGCGGCCCCGCCGCTGCCGCTTGATGCCTGGCGAGGACAGCTCGCTCCGCCGTAACCGCATGCTCGCGGTTGCCCGCGGCGGCCCGGTTCAAACCGGATTCCGGACGCCGGTTGGCCGCTGGACCACAGGTCTGTCCCGCGCGCCGGAGTTCGGCGGCCAGCGGCCCCGGTCGCTCGCCCGACGTTTGCCCGATGCCGCACTGGTTACCCGGTTACCTGCGCGCCGGACCCGGCGCGGGCGAACCAGGGAGGGCTCCGGTCATGTCAACCGCCGTTGTACGGCGTACCCCGTGCCAGCTCGCCGCTGCCGGGGCGGTGTCCCTGGTCGGCGGCGGGGTGCTCTGCCTGGTCCGGTCGGTCTGCGAGCTGGTCGCCGACCACGGCAGCTCGGCCGACTTCGTCCCGGTCCGCCCCGCCGAAAACTGGCTGCACCTCGGCCTCGCCGCGGCGATGATCGCGCTCGGCGTCGTTCCCATGAGCGCCCGGAGGAGCCTCTGATGACCACCACCGCAGAACAGTCCCTGTGGCTCGCGACCGCCGCGGCGTCCAGCCGGTCCTGTCTGAGCGGCCGGGAACGCGCCGAGGTCGCCGTGATCGGCGGGGGCATCGCCGGGTTGACCACCGCGCTGTTACTCGCCCGCCGGGGCGTGCACGTGGCGGTCCTCGAATCCGGGCGCATCGCGGAAGGGGCCAGCGGCAACAACACCGCCAAGGTCACCGCACTGCAGTCCACTGTGTACTCGACACTCGCCCGGGAACACGACGCGGCCACCGCGACGGCATACGCCGAGGCGGCGCTGGCCGGGGTCGAACTGGTAGCGGAACTGGCCGAACCGATCAGCTGCGGGCTCCGCAGGTTGCCCGCCGCGACGTTCGCGATGGACGCCGACGAGGTGGACACCGTGCGGGCCGAGTACGAAGCCGCGCAGCAGGCCGGTCTGCCGGTCGAGTGGACGGCCACGCTCGACCTGCCGGTGCCGGTGCACGGCGCGGTGCGCCTGCCCGGGCAGCTCGCGCTCCATCCGGCCGACTACGTGCGCGGGCTCGCCGACGCCGTCGAGGCCGAGGGCGGGCGCGTCTTCGAGAACAGCCGGGTGCGCGAGGTGAGCGCGGCACCGCCGTATCGCGTCACGACCGCCGACGGCGCACTCGACGCCGAGAACGTGGTCGTCGCGACGCACTACCCGATCCTCGATCGAGGGTTGTTCTTCCCCCGGTTGGAGGTGCAACGGTCGTATTGCGTGGCCGCCACCTTGAAGTCCGGCAAGCCGCCGCAGGACCTGGCGATCAGCGCCGGGAGTCCATTGTGGTCTTTCGCCTCCTACGAGGACCGGCTGATCCTCGGCGGGCAGGGCCATCCGGCGGGCGACCCGGCCGACTTCGCGCGGTACACCGCGCTGGGCGAGTTCGCCGCCCGCCACTTCGACCTCGACGAGATCACCCACCGCTGGTCCGCGCAGGACCCGAAGGCCTACGACAGCATCCCGCTCGCCGGCCCGTATTTCCCGGGTGCCCGGAAACTGTGGGTCGAGACGGGATTCGGCAAATGGGGCCTGGCGATGGGCACCGCGGCGGCGGCCGTGGTCGCGGACGGGATCACCGGATCCGCCAATCCGCACCGGAATCTCTTTTCCCCGCAGCGGCTTTCGCTCCGGTCCGCTTCGAAGCTGGTGCAGCAGAACGCGAAAGTGGCGAAGGATTTCGTGGGCGACCGGCTCGCCCCGCTCGACGCGAAAAGCACCGACGACATCCCCGTGGACCAGGCGAAAGTGCTGGCGGACGGGCACGGGCGCAAAGGCGTTTACCGAGACCGCGAAGGCACTTTGCACGCGGTGTCCCTGCGCTGTACGCATCTCGGTTGTTTCGTGCGGTTCAACGCCGCGGAACGCAGCTGGGACTGCCCGTGCCACGGTTCGCGGTTCGACGTCGACGGGAGCGTGCTCGAAGGTCCCGCGACCGCGCCGCTGCCCCCGCGGACTCCGTGAAACTCAACCGGGTTCGCCGGGCCAAACCGGACCCGCCCTGTGCGGGACGTACTCGCCGACGCAGACTGCGGTGGGTTCGCTCAAGAGCAAGGCGAAGGAAGCGAAGAACAAGGCCAAGTAGCCGGCGCTGGGAACACGGACCGGTCGTGCCCGGGGTTCCTGCCCGTCAGACGCCCCGTTGGCCCGCTGTCTGCGCGAGGTGGTTCTGCCCGGTTTCGGCGAGAGAAGGATCAGGCGGGTCCCGGTTGGGTCCACAAAGGACGTTCCGGGCCTGGCGAGACTGGGGCGGCGGATTGCGCCGCCTGGCCCAGTGGCAACGGAGACCACAGCGGGTATCCCCACCGCATGAACCGGATCGCCGACAAGGTCGCCCGAGGCGAGAAGACCGACACCGCCCAGCTGCTCGGCCGGGCGGGAATGGCCTGTTACGCGCTCGTGCACCTGATCCTCGCGTATCTCGCCCTGCGCGTCGCGTGGGGCGGCGGCGGGCAGCCGGACCAGAAGGGCGTCCTGCAGGAGGTCGGGTCGACGGCGTTCGGCCGGATCCTGCTGTGGGTGGTCGCGGCCGGGCTGGTCGCGTTCGGACTGTGGCAGTTCCTGATGGCCGCGACCGGATACACGTGGACCAGCGGCGGGAAGCGCACGCGCAAGCGGCTCGGCGCCGCCGCGCGAGGGATTGCCGTGCTCGCGGTGGGCGCCACGGCCTTCCGGCTCGCGGCGGGCGCCGGAGGGGGCGGTTCGAGCGACCAGACCCAGCAGGAGTTCACCGCGAAGCTGCTCCAGCTGCCCGCCGGCCCGGCGCTCGTGGTGGTCGCCGCCGCGGTGGTGCTCGGCGTCGCCGTCGCGGCCGGGGTCAAGGGAGGGAAGCAGACTTTCCTCGAGGACCTGGATTTCAGCGGGCTGCCCGGCAAGTCCCGGCGCTGGGTCGGGCAGCTGGGGAGCACCGGATACCTGGCGAAGGCGGTCGTGTTCGCGGTGACGGCGTTCCTGCTGGGCTACGCCGGTTTCCGCTTCGACGCGAGGCAGGCGGGCGGCCTGGACGCCAGCCTGAAGACTCTCGCTGCCCAGCCGTTCGGCGCGGTGCTGCTGACTGGGGTGGCACTCGGTCTGGCGGCGTTCGGCGGCTACTGCCTGGCGGCGGCCTGGGCGCACCGGCGCTGACCGGACGCCGGATCGCGTCAGGGGTTTCCCGCCAGCAGGTCCACGACGTCCTCGCCGCGCCGCCGTTCGGCGAAGCGGCGCAGTTGCCGGTCCGCGCCGCTGCCCTCGGCGCACAGCCGCGCCGTCGCCTCCTGCGCGAACTCCCGGTCCCCGGCTGAGTCCAGCGCGGCCGAGGTCAGCTCGATCAGGTCGGCGAGCACCGCCTTGGCCGGCGCCAAATCGCCGCTGCGCGGATGCGGGCAACAGCCGCTGATGCCGTCCCGAGACGCGCGCCAGAGCTGGGCTCGCAGCACCTCGTTCGACAGATCCGGCGGGGGACCGTCGTCGGCCAGCGCGGTGGCGACCAGCCCGCGCGCCAGCACCCCCAGCAACACCGCTTCCTCCGGTGTCGCGGCGACGTCGGAGACGCGGAACTCGATCGTCGGCTGCTTCTCCGAGAGCCGGACGTCCCAGTAGACCATCCCGCGGTCCAGGATCGCGCCCGCACGCAGCCACGCGTCGACGACGCTTTCGTACTCGTCCAGCGACGCGAACCGCGGCGGCGGCCCGGCTGAGGGCCACCGGGCCCATTGCTGGTAGCGCCAGCTGCGGTAACCGGTGTCGTACCCGTCGGCGATCGCGGAATTCGCGGTCACGGTCAGCAGCGCGGGCAGCCACGGCCGGACCCGCCCGAGCACCCGGACGCCGGCCTCCTTGTCCGGGATCGCCACGTGCACGTGGCAGCCGCAGGTCAGCGACGTCCGCGCGGTCGCGCCGAAATGCGCGCCGATCCGCTCGTAGCGCGGATGCCGGGTGACGTCCGGCAGGCCCTCTTCCGGCACCGGCGGCGCGCCCGCGGGCAGCAGCCGGCGGTTCCGGCGGCGGGCGGCCCGAGCCAGGTCGTCGCGCAATTCGCGCAGCCGCGCCAGCGCCTCGTCCCGGGTCCGGCAGACATCGGTGGCGATCTCGGCCTGCGACTGGATGAGTTCGTGCTGCAATTCGCCGTTGTCGCCGCCGGTCGCGGCGGCGTGCTCGACCACCTCCGCTGCCGGGGCCGGCCGTCCGTCGCGGTCGACGACGAAGAACTCCTCCTCGATGCCGAAGGTCAGCACGTCGCCGCTCTGGTCGTTCACCGCTGTTCTCCTGGGGTCGGGGCGACGGAGTACCCGCGCGGCTTCGCGGGCAAACGACGTTTTCCCGCCCGGAAAACGGGTAATCCGCCGGGCGAGAAACGGCGGGCGGGGCGATCCCGCGCTGCCCGCGCCCGGACCGCACTGTGAGGACGCCGATGTCGACCGATGCGATCGTGCTGCTCAAGAACGACCACAAGACGGTGGAGAAACTGTTCAAAGAGTTCGAAAAGGCGGGCGACAAGGCCTACCGGAAAAAGCGCCGGATCGTCGACTCGATCATCGAAGAGCTGACCGTTCACGCCTATATCGAGGAAGAGATCTTCTACCCGGCGGCCAGGGAAGCGGTGCCGGAAACCAAAGACCACGTCCTGGAAAGCGTCGAGGAGCACCACGTCGTGGTGTGGATGCTTTCGGAGCTGCTCGACCTGAATCCGGAGGACGAAACCTTCGACGCGAAGGTGACCGTGCTGACCGAAAACGTCCGCCATCACGTCGAGGAAGAAGAGGACGACTGGTTCCCGGAGGTCCGCTCGGCGATGGGGCGCAAACAGCTCCGGGAACTCGGGCAGCGGATGCTCGACGCGCGGCCGGACGCGCCGAAGAATCCGCTGAAACTGCAGAGCGCCAAGGCCTGACCGGCGTCCGGGCCGGACGCGGGGGAGCGGGTCCTCGCGTCCGGCCGGGGAGAACCGAGCAGGGCAGCGTCGAGTCCACAAAGGACTGAGGCAGGCTGGTTCGCGGGCGGCGGCAAGCGCATTCTTCACCGCCCCAGTGGCGGCAGCGACGTCTGTCGTCCCAGGTGCGCATCACCGCGACGGCGAACGTGCGCGATCGGCCTCCCCGCCGAATAACCCGACGAGCCAGGCCATTCGGCGGGCAACTCCGTCCGGCCGGTCCGCGGCGGTTCGACGCCGATGGCGCCCCGTCGGCCGGGAGCCCGCACAAGTCGACGACGGCGAAAGCCGGAAGACGTACAGGCACTCCTGCCTGCCCGGTCCTCCTTCTCGCCGTCGCCGTTTCCGGGGTTCGTTCAGTCGGTTTCCGGCTGCTGCCACGCCCGGCCGGCCCGCTGGGCGATCACCTCGATCTCGTCGCCGACCTCCTGCCAGTTCTGGTCCGTCGGGTCGTGGTCGCCGATCCAGGTGCGCCGCGGCGCCGCGAGGGAGCCGCCGGCCGGCTGCGGTTCGTGTGTCATCTGAGTCATGATTCCTCCGTCTCCGGGCGAAGACCACCTCGGATTACCCTTTCGGGGGCCCCTGAAACGGGGCGGGTTTGAGGTCGGCCGGACCGGGTACGCGAGGCGGGTGGCCGATCATTCCCGCGCACCAGTGCTCGAAGCGATCCGGCGGTTCCGCGCGTCCGGACACGTGTCGTTCCTGCCGCCCGGACACAAACAGGGCCGCGGCGCGGACCCGAGACTGGCCGAGATCGTCGGCCGGGACGTGTTCGCCTCGGACATCATCCTGATGAACGGCCTGGACGACCGGGCGCTCAACCGGGGCGTGCTGGCCAAGGCCGAGGACCTGATGGCGGACGCGGTGCACGCGGACCGCGCGTTCTTCTCCACCTGCGGCAGCTCGCTGTCGGTCAAATCGGCGATGCTGTCGGCCGCCGGACCCGGCGAAGAGCTGCTGATTTCCCGCAACGCGCACAAATCCGTGGTGGCCGGGCTCGTCCTCAGCGGCATCCGGCCGGTATGGGTTCCCCCGCGCTGGGACCGGACCGGGCACTTCGCGCATCCGCCCGGCCCGGACGAAACCGAGGCGGCCTTCGCGGAACACCCGGCGGCGAAGGGAATGCTGCTCATCACGCCGACCGATTACGGGTCCTGTGCGGACATCCGCGGCGTCGCGCGGGTCTGTCACGAGCGCGGAGTGCCGCTGATCGTCGACGAGGCCTGGGGCGCGCACTTCCCCTTCCACCCGGACCTGCCGGCCTGGGCGATGGACGCGGGCGCCGACCTGTGCGTGACGAGCGTGCACAAGATGGGCGCGGGCCTGGAACAGGGCTCGGTCTACCACCTGCGAGGCGACCTGGTGGACGCCGACGTCCTCGCCATGCGAGCCGATCTGCTCGACACGACCAGCCCGTCGTCGCTGATCTACGCCGGGCTCGACGGCTGGCGCCGGCAAATGGTCGAGCACGGCAAAGCACTGCTCGACGAAGTGCTCCGGCTGGCCGCGGACACCCGCGAGCGGCTGGCCGGGATCCCCGGGATCGCCGTGCTGGGAGACGCCGAACTCCTCGGCCCCGGCCGGGCGGACGACCGGGACCCGCTGAAACTGCTGATCGACGTGTCGGAGCTCGGCTGCTCGGGCTACGACGCGAACCACTGGCTGCGGGAACACCAGCGCGTCGACGCCGGGCTGTCGGACCATCGCCGGATCGCCGCCCAGCTGACCGTCGGCGACGACGAGAGCACCGCCGCCCGGCTGGTCGAGGCGCTGCGGGCACTTTCCGGCCGCGCCGGCGAACTGCCGCGCGCCAAACCGGTGGACCTTCCCTCGCCCGAGGACCTGGAACCGGACCAGGCGATGCTGCCGCGCGACGCGTTCTTCGGCCCGGCCGAACAGGTCCCGGTCGAGAAGGCCGCCGGACGGATCGCCGCCGAAACGATGAGCCCGTACCCGCCGGGCGCCCCGGCCGTGCTGCCCGGCGAAGTGCTGACCCGCCCGATGCTCGACTACCTGCGCAGCGGCGTGGAAGCAGGCATGTTCCTGCCCGACCCGGTGGACCCGTTGCTGCGCAGCGTGCGGGTCGTCGCCCGCTGAGATTGCCGCGAGCGGACGTGGGGTAATCCCAGGCCCATGACGGAATGGGACAACCGGCTGCCCGTCGTGCACGACCTGGAGGAACTGGTCTCGGCGTTCCGCCAGGCCGGCGAGGACGACCTGTACGTGCGATGGTCGCTCGGCCCGGACGCGGACCTGAGCTCCGGCGAGGAAAGCCGCGACGGCCTCACCGGGATGCTGCTGCCCGGCCTGTCGGCGAACTCGCTGGCCCGGCAGCCGTGGTGGCGCGGCCGCTCGCTCCGGCTGTGGCTGGCGCGCCGCCTGCACGACTACCAACACCTGCGCGAACGCGGCGGCCCCGGTGTGCGTCCGTGGCTGTTGCGGGGCCGGGAGATCGCGCGAGGTCCGGATAACGAGCCGTTGATCGTGGACGCGGAACCGCTGGCGTGGATCGAAGACGCGGTGATGCACGAAGCACGGCAACTGGTGGCACAGGAGGCCCCGGCGGACTGGGGGTCGATGGACCGGCAAGCCTGACCCGGGACGGCGGAGTTTCTCGCCCTGCGCAAGGAATTCCGCAGTGGCTCCGGCCGCGCGCACTGTTCGTAAGGGGAGTCGTGCGGAGCCGCCAGCTGAGCTCGTGGACAGACCGCCACTCAGCCAGTCGGCAGCTGCCACATCTGCGAAGCTGAAGCACATGCATGCGGTGAAAATCAGGGACGGCGGCTTCGAACTCGGCGATGCGCCCGACCCGACTGCGGACGGCGACCAGGTAGTGGTCCGGATCCGCGCGGCCGGATTGAACGCGGCTGACTTGCAACAGGCCCGGGGCACTTACCCGGCACCTCCCGGCTGGCCGGACGACATCCCGGGGCTGGAGATCGCCGGGGTAGTCGAACAACCGGGCGCGAGCACGTGGGCCGCCGGGGACCGGGTCATGGCCGTGGTCGGCGGCGGCGCGCACGCCGAACGCCTCGCGGTTCCGGCGAGCCTCTTGCTGCCGATCCCGGACTCGGTCGACGACATCCACGCCGCCGGTTTTCCCGAAGCGTTCAGCACTGCCTGGGACGGTCTGGTCGACCAGGCCGACGTCCGCCCCGGCGACCGGGTGCTGGTCACCGGCGCTGCCGGGGGTGTCGGCACCGCGATGCTCCAGGTCGCCAGCCTCGCCGGGGCGGACGTCGTCGCGAGCGTGCGCCGTCCGGAATCGCACGCCGCTGTGCAGGCGTTGGTGCCGGATGCGACAGTCGTGACCCCGGACCAGGAAGAGGACAACGGCCCGTACGACATCGTCGTCGAATTGGTCGGCGGCGAGGACTGCCTGCGCCGCGTGCGGTGGCTCAAGCCGTACGGCCGGATCCTGGTCATCGGAGTCGGCGCCGGAGAGGAGACGTCGCTGCGGCTGTTCGACTTGATGCGGGCCCGCGGCCGGGTGCTCGGGTCGACCATCCGGGCCCGCAGCACCGTCGAGAAGGCGGCCCTCGCGACCCGCGTGCGGGAAGGGCTCCTCGGCGCGCTCGCGGCCGGTCGGCTCACCGTTCCGGTGGACCGCGTTTATCCGCTGGAGCAGGCGACTGAGGCCTATGTCCGGCTGGGTTCGCCGGGAAAGCTCGGCAAGATCGTGCTGCGGATGGACTGATCCTCCTGGCCGGAACGTCGGGTTGGGCCTCGACGCCCAACCCGACTCCGGGGAGTTCAGCGGGACGTCCTCAGGCGTCGCCTTTGATCTTCTTCATCGTCAGGTGCGACGTCACCCGCAAGACGCCGGGCAGACCGGACAGCTTGCGCGTCTGGAACTCCTCGTACGCGGCGTGGTCGGCGACCGCCACGCGGATGAAGTAGTCGGGGCGGCCGAAGAGCCGCCGGAACTCGATGACTTCCTCGTAGGACGCGATGGTGTCCTCGAGCGCCTCGATGGTCGCCCGGTCGGTCGCGTAGACCTCGAGGTCGATCAGCGCCTCCAGCCCCCGGCCGACGGTCTCGGGGTCGATCACCGCGCGGTAGCCGGCGATCACGCCCGCGTCCTCGAGCCGCTTGACCCGGCGCAGGCACGGGGGAGGGGTGAGCCCGACCCGCTTGGCGAGTTCGACGTTGGTCAGCCTGCCGTCCTGGCGGAGGTGAAACAAAATTTCCCGATCGAGCGCATCCAGCTTGACTACATTGCCCACGAGGGCATTCTACCGCCATGATCGGACACCAAATTAGCCGAGGGCTGACGTAGTGTTCCAAGCGTGGAAACCGTGTCCGACCTGGCTGTTCGTGATCGCTCGCCCGCGCTGGCCGCACTGAAGGACTGCGGGTCCGTCGGGATCGGCCTGGTCCCGCTCGGGCTCGCGTTCGGCGCGTTCCTCACGCATTCGGGACTGTCCTGGTGGTGGGCGACGATCTTCACCACGTTCATCTACGCGGGCTCGTTCGAGTTCCTGCTCATCGGCCTGGCCGCGGCGGCGGCTCCGCTGGCGTCGATCGGGCTCTCGGCGTTCCTGGTCAACGTCCGCCACGTGTTCTACGCCCTGTCCTTCCCGCTGCACCGCGTGCGCGGCCGCGGCGCCCGTGCGTACAGCACCTTCGCCCTCACCGACGAGGCCTACGCACTGTCCACAACGGACGCCGCCCGGGAATGGAGCGGTGCGCGAATCCTGTGGCTGCAACTGTTCCTGCACCTGTTCTGGGTCGGCGGCGCGACGGTCGGCGGACTGCTCGGCTCCCTGATACCCAGCAGCGTCGTCGGCCTGGACTTCGCCATGACGGCCCTGTTCGTCGTGCTCGCGCTCGACGCTGTCCGCGATCGCAAGGGAGACCTGCCGACCCCGATCCTCGCCGCCCTGAGCGCCGTCCTGGGCCGCGTGCTCTTCCCCGGGCAAATGCTCCTGGCGGCTTTCCTGCTGTTCGTCGGAGGACTGGTCGTCCGCGGCGTCGTCGCCGAACGGAGCGTGAGCAATGCCTGACCCCGCCTACCTGCTCGCCGCGGTCGCGGTGTCCGCCGCGGTCACGTGGGGTTTGCGCGCGCTCCCGTTCGCCGTCCTGGCCCCGTTGCGCGCCAGCCGGGCCGTGCAATACCTGAGCACGCGCATGCCGGCGGGCGTGATGGTGATCCTGCTGATCTATTGCCTGCGCGACGTTTCGTGGACGTCCCCGAGCGCGCTGGCCCCGACCGTCGCGCTGGCCGTGACGATCGGCCTGCATCTGTGGCGCCGCAACGCGGTGTTGAGCATTGTCGGCGGTACTGCGGTGCATGTTTTGCTGGCTAGCCTGCTGTTCCCGGTATGATTCGGCGGTGGAACACCATCTTCCAGCGCAGGAGCGCCGGACTGCTCTACTTCGCGACGCCGGGTTTGTCGTAGTGGCGGCGAATTATTCGTTCAACGGCCCTTCTCCGGAAGCTGCCTGGCGACCGGTGATCAGCGGAGATGCCGTTCCGACCGTGCGGGTGAGCCACGAATCCGCTTCGGCCGACCATGAACGCGAAGTCGACCGAAGCTGGGAGTCGGTGGCGGAAGAATTCGGGGTTTTCGGCGAAGGCGGAGATTTCCTGATCAGCGTCGCGGGCGAAGGCATGGGAAGCCTGCCGTGGGCGCACGTCCGCCGTGGTCGAAACCTTTCTCCGGCAAGGCATCTCGTGGACTACCCAGGCGAACCCGAATTCGTGACGATGTCCATGGACGGCCGTGCCGTGTGCGGGGTGACTACCGAGGAATACGACATCTGGATCATCGGCGCGACTCTTGCTTGACCGGCGGAACCCAGGCTGGCCCTAGGCGTCCGGTCGATCCGCGGCCGCAGCTTGCCGGGATCGGTGAACGGCGTCGCCGTCCCCGCTGTCCCACCGAGCCGCGCGTCGAGACGAAGCAGTGCGGCTATCGTCCAGTGCCGGTCGTGCGAGCGGGCCAGGTACCGGTCGACGATGACGCCGAGCGCGGCCGAAGACGAGTCCCTTCCTCGGGCGTACCCCGGACGTCGAGTGCGAGCGCGCTCGGTTCGTCCGTCAGTTCGCCCAGCTGGCCGCGTAATCGACGTCCCAGCTTAGCCCCGGCAGCACTCAGTCCCGCGGAGGCAAACTCGCCAGCACCTTCTCCCCGGCCTGCTGACCAGAATTCGCCGCATCCGCCAAAGAAGGTACATCGAGCTGGTAATCCCCAGCCAGATAAACCGGACCGAAGTTCTCGCGCAGCGTTGCGAGCGACGCCCGTCCTCCGGGGGCCCAGAACGGCACCACCCGCGGGTGCCGGCGCAGGATTCCTTCGCCGAGCTTTCCCTTCAGTTCCGGGTAGAGCTTCAGAAGATCCGCGGTGAAACGACCGACGATCTCCTCGTCGCTGAGTTCGAACAGCTTGTCGGCTTCGGCTCCGCCAGCGAAGCAGGCCAAGGCACCGCCGGGTTTGCGCGTGGCTCCGCGCCGCAATGCGGCAGCGTGGTTGAACACTGCCTGGAACGAAAGTTCCGGCGTCGACACGGCCAGATAGTCGTCCCAGCTCTGCGGTCCCTCCTCGTGGGTGAAGAAACCCACCACGACGTACCGGCCGTAGCGGATGTCGGCGAACGCCTTGCGGTATTCGGCAGGCAGATCGCGCACGATCCGCACCGCGAGGTCGGCGGGCACCGCGACAACGGCGCGCTGGGCCTTGAGGCGCACCGGCCCGTCCGCGCTGTCGTAGTCCACGACCACGCCGTCGGCGGTCCGTTGCACCGAAGTCACCGGCGAGTTCAGCCGGATCCGTTCGCCGAGGTCCTTGCTCAGGATGTCGGTCAGCGTCTGGTTTCCGCCCTCGGGCAGCGAGAGGTTCGGGACCTTGCTCGGGTCGGTCAGCAGGATGCCCATCGAGTAGACGAACTGCGTGGCGGCGGTTTCCTCCGGCTCGCATCCCATCCACTGCCCGGACCACGAGCGGACCATCGTCCGGGCGAGGTCCGATTTGACCCCGCGCAGCACGAAGTCGGCGCGCCGGGCGTCGAGCTTCGCCCGGACCCGGTTCGCCCAGCGGTTGTCCATTTCCAGGAACGGGACGTTGGCGATGATCCGGGTGCCCACCGCCGCCAGCCCGAGCCGGTCCAGGAAGCTCATCCGCGACTGGAACATCAAGGCGAACGGGTTGGACGTGTCGACCTGCTTCCCGCCGAGCGCCAGCGCCACCGACTTTCCTTCGAGCGTTCCCATCGGGACGCGGTGCCGCCGCAGGGCGTCGATCAGCGGACCGGTGCCCTCGGTGAACTGGGTGCCGACGTTGATCCAGTAATCGCCCTGGCGCACCGAATCCACTCGGCCGCCGGCGCGGTCTGCGGCCTCGAGCACGACGACGTCCCGGTCCGCCAAAGCGGTCGCGGCCATCAGACCGGCCATGCCGGCGCCGACCACCACGACCTCGCAGGTTTCTTCACGCACGCTGGTCATTGGTTCTCCTTAACGAAATCAGCGGGAAGGACGCCCGTTCCGCGGGCGCGGGTCGCGACGATCGGTTCGGCCAGGACCTCGGCCCGGCCGGACTCGTCGAGCGAGCGGCAGATGACGCGCAGTTCGAAATCGACCGTCCGGCTGCGGGTTCCCTTGGCCGCCAAGCGAGCCTCGACCTCGATCACGTCGCCGCCGCGAACCGGGGCGAGGAATTCGACGGAGGAGTAGCCCGCGAAAAGGCTCTCGTGGCCGTCGCCGAGGATTGCCAAATGGGTTCCGGCGTCGCCGAACAACTTCAGGCTGTATGCGCCGTCAACGAGGTTTCCGGCGTAATGGGCGTCGGAATAGGCGACGTAGCGCTGGTGCACGACCTTCATCCGCCGACGACGGTGGCGGCGTCCGTCTGCCCCTCCCGCGCCGTCGTCGGAGCCGGGACCTCGACCTCGGTGTCGATGCGGCCGAGGCGTTCGGCGACGGCCTTCCCGTCGAAAGCGATGCCGGGATAACCGCGGCGGGCGATTTCCTCGCAGATCCGGCGGTACCGGCCGACGCCGCCGACATAGCCCATGAAAGTCGACGGTTTGCCTGCGACATTGGAGCCTCGGTACCACGAATCGGTGCTCGCGTAGAGCGTCTGGTTCACCGTCCACTCGGTGATGTCCACCCAGTCGTCCTGGCCCTCGGGGGTCGCCTCGATGACCTCGCGGCCCTCAGCCCGCGCGTGGGCGATCAGGTCGGTGATCCAGTCGACCGCCTGCTCGATGGTCATTACGACATTGCTGGCGAGCGCCGGGCTTTGCGGACCGGCGACCATGAAGAAGTTGGGGAATCCCGCGGTGAGCAGACCGAGGTAGGTGCGCACGCCGTCGTGCCAGACGTCCTGCAGCTTGCCGTGGCCGGGCGCGGTGACGTTGAGCCCGAAGAGCGGTCCGGTGAAGGCGTCGAATCCGATCGCCAGGACGATGACGTCGACCTCGTACGAACCCGCCTCGGTGACGATGCTGTCCGCGGTCATCGTGGTGATGGGTTCCTCGCGAAGCGAGACCAGGGAAACGTTGGGACGGTTGAAAGTCTCGTAATAGCCGGTGCCGAAACAGCTTCGCTTGGCGCCGAGCGGGAAGTGCGGCTCCAGCAGCGTCGCCGTGCGCTGGTCGTGGACTATTTCGTGGATCTTGCCGCGGAAGAAATCGGCCGCGGTCTTGTTCGCGTCGAGGTCGAAGAGCAGGTCGGCGAATTCCGCGCCCACGCCCTGGAAACCGCTGCGCTCGTACGCTGCTTCATAGCGGCGCTGGCGTTCTTCGTCGGACACGTCGAAGGCGCGGTCGGTCACCGGGCGGTCCGGGATGCCGCCGGGCGAATAGCGGCATTCCTGGCGGATTTCCGGGTACCGGCTCTTGATCTCGTCGACGACCTCGGGCGGCAGCACGCGATTGCGGGCCGGGAACACGTAATTGGCGGTGCGCTGGAACACGGTCAGCTGCTCGGCCACCTCGGCGATGAGCGGAATGCATTGCACGCCAGAGGATCCCGTGCCGATCACCGCGACCCGCTTGCCCTTGAGGTCGTCCAGCGAGAGGTTCCAGCGGCTCGTCGAAACGGTGCGGCCGGCGAAATTCTTCAGACCGGGCACGTCGACGTCCTTCGGCGTGGACAACCCGCCCGAAGCGGCCAGCAGATAGCGGCCCCGCCGGGTGGCGCCGGAATCGAGCGTCACCTCCCAGAGCTTTTCCTCAGCCAGCCAATGGGCCGCTACTACCTTGGTGCTGAACTGAAAATACCGGCGCAGGTCGAAGCGATCGGCGACATGGTTGATATAGCGCAGGATTTCCGCCTGCGGCGCGAAGCGTTCGCTCCAGGTCCATTCCTTCTGCAGTTCCTCGCTGAAGGAATACGAGTAGTAGATGCTCTCCACGTCGCATCGCGCGCCGGGGTAGGTGTTCAGGAACCACGTGCCGCCGACCTCGGGCGCGGCCTCGAATCCGGCGAACGTCCAGCCGTGCTCGCGGGCCTGATAGGCGGCGTACAGGCCGGAGAACCCGGCGCCGACGCACAGGACGTCGACGACGGCGGCGGGCTGCGTCGTGCTGTCGGTCATGGTTTCCGCTCCTCGAGGGTTGCCGGGCGTGCCGCGCGAGATTGGTCAAAAGTCTGAGTCGAATGACTAAGAAGCTACGGGCCGCTGTGACCGGAGTCAATGGCCTGAAGGTGCCGGGCCACGGCGGAGAGCGCGGCGTCGGTCTGCGGGAAGGTGCCGACTTCGGTGAAAAACCCGTGGAAAACCCCGGCGTGGCGGATCAAGGCGACCGGTACGCCGTCGGCTCGAAGTCGTTCGACGTAGGCCTCCCCGTCGTCGCGCAGCGGATCGACTTCCGCGGTGAGCACGAGTGCCGGTGGCAAGCCGCGCAGGGACGCCGCCTTCATCGGCGCCGCGTACTGGTCGATGGCGGCGGAACTGCCCCCGACGTACTGCTCCCAACACCAGCGCGCGTCGGCGGTGGTCAGCAGGGGAGCGTCGGCGCACTCCGTCCAGGACGGCGTGGCGAAGCGGTCGTCGACCGCCGGGTAGACCAGGATTTGGGTCTCCGGCAAGCGCAAGCCGTGCTCGCGCAGGTGCAGGCAGAGCGCGGCGGCGAGGTTGCCGCCCGCGGAGTCGCCGCCGACGGCGATCCGGTCGCTGCCGTCCTTCCGGAGCCAGGCGACCGTGTCGACGGCGTCCTCGAACGCGGCGGGATACGGGTGTTCGGGCGCGAGCCGGTACTCCAGCGACAGCACGTCCCAGCCCGATCGGGCGGCGATGGCGCGACACGCCTCGTCCGCGCCGTCGAGCGTGCCGAGGACGAATCCGCCGCCGTGGAGGTAGAGCAGCACGCCGCCCCGTGCCGCCGGTGCGTGATAGCGGCGCGCGCGGAGTTGTCCGGCGCGCGTCGGCACCGCGAGTTCTTCGACCCGGTCGAGTGCCGTGCGCGGGACTTCGGGTGGCGTGCTCGCCAGCATCGCGCGCGCGTTTTCGGCGCCGAGTTCGCGGACGGGGGCGGGCAGAGCGGCCGAGATCGCTTGTGCGACAAGGAATGCGTTGCGATCAAGCCGGGCCCAGCACGAAGGTTCGGTCATCGAGGACCTTTCTGGCGAATTCGCCGAGGGGTGTTGACACCGTGTGACCCGTGACTCACTATCACTGGTCAACTGCCTCAGTCAAATGACTAAGTTCGCCGCGAACGGCACCCGAAAGGACCGGAAATGACCAGAGGGAAGCGCACCGCGGACGCCGCGCGGGTCGAAATCAGGATCGAGGACGACGCCAGTCCGATCGTCCGGCTGATCGGCCGCACGCTGCGCGACGCACACCGCGCCGGGTACGCGCTGGAGGACCTCAGCCGCACCAGCGGGGTCGTCGCGGTGAAGTCGCACGACACGCCCCAGTCGGCCACGATTGCCTTCGGCCCCAAGGGAATCGACGTTTCCAGCGGGGTGCTGGTCGAGCCCGACGCGGTGGTGACGGTCGACCTCAACGGGCGGTTCGCGCCCGCCGCGGAGGCGGTCGGCGACACCGACCTCGCCGCTGGCGTGCTGCACGCGCTCACGCCGCCGATCCCGCCGTGGCGCGAAGGAGCGAAGCAGTTCTGGGACCGTACCCGGACGCTTCCGGGAATGCCCGAGACGCTCGTGGTGGTCACTGAAGGCGAGGGCGGGCTGGAGCAGCTCGTGCTCGGCGAGGGCTCCTCGCGCTACCTCATCGCCTCGGATCCGGATTCGCTCGCGGGCATTTTCTCCGGCGCCGACGACCTTTTCGCCGTTCTCAACGCCGGTGCCCTTGGCCTGCAAGGAACCATGTCGCAGCTGTCGGTCCTGGCCGGCGCCTCCTGGAAGGTTCGTTACGATGTCTGACACTCCGCGCGCTGTGCGCCTCGAAGCGACGAACCACGAGGGCTGTTTCCTCGGCAAGACCGTCTCGCCCCGGAAGTACGAGTCCGGCAAGCACGCCGGTTTCCCGCACGCGGACCTGCTGTTCGGCCTCGATCTGGGCAACCTGCCGGTGTTCGGGGCGGCGTTCCCGGAATGGCGCGGCCACATCGACGACGTCTACCTGCGGCCGGACCCGGCCACGCTGGTGCGCTGGAAGCCGGGTCTGGACGCGGTGATCGGCGACTACTGGCTCAAGGACGGCCGCCCGGTCCCGCTCTGCCCGCGAAACCTGGTGCGCCGCATGGTGGACCGGCTCGCCCAGCACGGCTACACCGCCACCGTCGCGGTCGAGATCGAGGCGACGGTTTTCGAGGAGTCGATCCACGAGGCGCGCGCCCGCGGCTACCGCGACCTGTCGCCGCTCGGCGGCACCGCCGGAACCGCTTACCACCACGCCAAATCCCAGGACTGGTCCGAATACCTGCACGCGGTGACCGATCGGCTCGACGAGGTCGGCATCGTCTGGGAGGCCTGGAACGACGAGGACGCCGCCGGTCAGATCGAGCTCAACATCGCGATGGGCGACCCGATCAAGGTCGCCGACGACTGGGCGCGCACCCGTCAGGTGATGCGCGAGGTGGCGCACGACCTCGGCCGCAGCGTCACCTTCATGGCCAAGCCCACTGCCGGATACGGCCAGGCGTCCCACATCAATCTCTCCCTGCAGCGCGACGGAGCCAACGCGTTCTACGCCGAGGACGGGCCGTCCGAGACCATGCTGCACGCCGTCGGCGGACTGCTGGAGACCATCGCCGGCAACACCTCGATCGTGCTGCCGCAGATCACCTCGTACCGCAGGCTGGTCGACCTCAGCGGCCCGCCGGTCACGATCAGCTGGGGCATCAGCAACAAAACCGCCGCGGTGCGCGCGGTCGTCGGCCACCCGGAGTACTCCCGTCTCGAATACCGCCTCCCCGGCGCGGACGCGAACCTCTATCTCGCGCTCGCCGGCGTCCTGGCCGGGGTCGTCGCGGGCGTCGAGCAGAAGCTGGAGCCGCCGGAGCCGGTCTCCGACATGGCGTGGTGCCTGCCGCCCGGGCTCGGCATCGAGCGGATCCCGGACACCATCACGAAAGCGGCCGCCGCGCTCGACGCCGACGCGAATTTGCGCGAGCTGCTCGGGAACGAGTTCGTCGACTTCTGGGTCGCGTCGCGCCGGTGGGAGTGGCTGGCCTTCCACACCATGGGCGGCGACCCGTTCGCCGAACTCTCCGAGTGGGAGTCGGCCCGCTACTTCGAGCTGCCGTGAGCCCGCGCGAGAGCCCGCTGATCGGCGTCACCGGCCGGCGCTTCCGGCTTTCCCTGATCGCCGGGGCCGACGCACGGTACGGCGACCGGTGCGCGGACAGTTTCATGGCGGACTTCGCGACCCGGATCGCCGCGGCGGGCGGCCTCCCGGTCCACCTGTCCTACGACACCGACGCGGCGGGGGTGTGCGAGTGGCTGTCCGCGGTCGTGGTGACCGGCGGGCAGGACGTCCACCCGGCGTACTGGGGCGGCGACACGTCGGTCGTCCGCGACATCGATCCGCGCGCCGACCCGATGGTCCACGACGCGGAGCGGGACGAGTACGAACTCGCCCTGGTCCGCGCGGCGCTCGAACGGCGGATCCCGGTGCTGGCGGTCTGCCGCGGCCTCCAGGTGCTCAACGTCGCCTTGGGCGGCACGTTGATCGCCGACCTGCCCGCCGGCCCGGTCGCGCACCTGTCGGCCGAGGCGGCGCCCACCGACGGGACCGCCGACCACGTCGTGACCTTCGCACCGGGCTCGACCGCCGCCAGCCTCTTCGGCGGCTCCGCGCGCACCAATTCCTGGCACCACCAAGCAGTCGACCGCTGCGGTGCCGGATTGGTGGTGACCGGCCGTGCGAGCGACGGAGTGGTCGAGGCGGTGGAGCTGCCGGGAGCTCCGGTCCTCGGAGTCCAGTGGCATCCGGAGTGGATGGCGGGCAGCGACCCGAGTTTCGCCTGGGTCGTCGCCGAGGCCGCCCGCCAGCTGGAGTCCCAGCGCGAGAGGAGCTGCTTGTGAGCACCGGAACGCAAGACGCGGCGGTCCGCGCCGAGCGGATGGAGGAGGCCCCGCCCGTCCCGACGCTGACCGCGTTGCTGGCGCGCCGGGCCGAGGACGCCGGAGACCGGGAATTCCTGCGGTTCGCCGAGGGATCCTGGACGTTCGGCGAAATCGACGCCTGGACGTCGCGGCTGGCGCACCGGCTGATTGAGGTCGACGGCGTCCGCCCGGGAGACCGGGTCGCGATCATGCTCCCGAACGTCGTCCACTGGCCGGTGGTATGGCTGGCCGCGCTGAAGGCGGGCGCGGTCGTCGTCCCGGTCAACTGCTCGTACCAGCGCGCGGATCTCGCCTTCGTGCTGCGCGATTCGGGGGCCCGGATCGTGTTCACCGACTCCGAGCGGGCGGATCTGGTGGCGGAGGTGCGGGTGGCGGACGACGCGCTCGCGGGCGTTCGCGTGATCGACGTGGCCGACGACGGTTCGAAGCCGTTTCCCGCGCAGGCGCCGCCAATTCCGGCCGAAGCGGAGACGCTGGCGAACCTGCAGTACACCTCGGGCACGACGGGTTTCCCGAAGGCCTGCATGCTCACGCACGACTACTGGCTGCGGCTGGGCTGGGTCTGCGCGGGCGCGACCGGGCTGGGACCCGACGACGTAATCCTTACCGCGCAACCGTATTCGTACATGGATCCACAGTGGAACACCGCGCTGGCGCTGACCGTCGGCGCACCGCTGGTCGTGCTGCCGCGGTTCTCCGCGTCGACCTTCATGGCCGACGTCCGCCGCCACGGCGTCACGTTCTTCTACGTCCTCGGGTCGATGCCGACGCTGTTGTTCAAGCAGCCGCCGACGCCCGAGGATCGCGACAACCGGCTGCGGATGGTGTTCTGCTCGGGGATTCCCGTTGCCCTCCACGAGAAATTGGAGGAACGGTGGGGTGCTCCGTGGCGGGAGATTTACGGGATGACGGAGTCCGGAGTGGACTTGTTCAGCCCGCTCACCGATGCAGTGGGCACTGGCAGCCTGGGCGGTCCGGTGCCCACGAAGCGGATTCGCGTGGTGGCCCCGGACGGCAGCGAGGCGCCGGACGGCGAACCGGGCGAGCTGGTCGTCGCCGGAAAGCCGATGATGACGGGCTACTGGAACCGGCCCGAAGCCACCGAAGCGATCCTGCGCGACGGCTGGCTGCACACCGGCGACCTCGTCGTCCGCCAATCAGGCGAAGGCCTCCGGCTGGTCGGGCGGATCAAGGACATGGTGCGCCGGGGCGGCGAGAACGTCGCCTGCGCCGAGGTCGAGGCGGCGCTGGAACGCGACGACCGGGTAGTCGCCGCCGCGGTGGTCGCCGTTCCGGACGAGGTGCTCGGCGAGGAGGTCAAGGCGTTTCTCCAGCTGCGCAACGGAATCCCGGCCGACCGGACGACAGCCGAGCGCATCCGCGAACAAGCAGGCGCCCAGCTCGCCCGCTTCAAGGTGCCGCGCTACGTCGAGTTCGTCACGGACTTCCCCCGCACCCCGTCCGAGCGCGTGGCCAAACCGGTGTTGCGGGAACGCGACCCAGGCACCACCTACGACTTCTCGCCCCGAAGGAGCTAGCCATGCCTGCTGAGCAGTTCCTCGACGTCGAGGTCGTCCGCGAGGTCGCCGTCATCACCTTCAACCGTCCCGAGAAGCTCAATGTGTTCACTGTGGACACTCGGCTCCGGCTCGCGGAGTTGATCCGCGAACTCGGCACCGGCGAGACGGTGCGCGGCATCGTGCTCACCGGTGCCGGACGCGCGTTCTCCGCGGGGGAGGACCTCCGCCAGGCGCCGACCACCGACGCCGAGGTCCGCCAGGCCTTCGAAAGCTTCCACGACATCACCCGCGCGATCCTGGCGACGCGGGTGCCGGTGGTGGCAGCCCTCAACGGCATTGCCGTCGGCGGTGCCTCGGAGATCACGCTCTGCTGCGACGCGCGCATCGGCACCGCAGCGACCGAGTACTACCAGCCGGAGAACGGCCGGGGACTCACGATTTCCAACGCGTCGAGCGTGCTGCTGCACCGCCTGGTCGGCAACCACGCGATGCGAATGGTGCTCGGGTCGCCGCGAATCGGGGCCGAAGAGGCGCTGCGGATCGGCCTGCTCGACGAACTGGCCGAACCCGCGGCACTGCTCGACCGCGCGATCGACACCGTTCGCGAGTGGACCCCGGAGGGCAACACAACGGCCCTTCACCTGGCTCTCCTGCGCCCGCAGGCCGGGGAGGTCGAAGCCGCTTTCGCCCGCGAAGACGAGGCGGCCCGCCTCGCCTGGCGCAGCGGTGCCCTCAGCGCGGGCGTCGAGGCCTTCTGGTCCGCCCGCGCGTAGTCCCACGAACCACGACCCCAGAGGAGGCGGCCGCATGATCGAAACCCGCGCCGCAGTACTGACCGAAGTCAACCGGCCGCTCGAACTGACCGACATCCGCGTGGACGATCCGGAACCGCACGAGGTGCGGGTCGCGGTCGCGAATGTCGGCCTGTGCCACAGCGATGTGCACTACCTGACCGGCACCGTGCCCATCGAAACCCCGGTGGTGCTCGGCCACGAGGTGGCGGGGATCGTGGAATCCGTCGGCTCGGCCGTCACCGGGCTGCGCCCGGGGGACCGGGTCACCGGAGCACTGACCCCCTCGTGCGGCCTGTGCGCCCAGTGCGCCGAGGGCCGGTCGACGCAATGCCTGCGGATCGAGGAGATCCGCCGCCGCCCGCGTCCGGCGTTCCAGCTCGCCGACGGACAGCCGATCGGGCGGCTGGGCGACATCGGCGCGTTTTCCCAGCACGTCCTGATGCGGGAGAACGCACTCGTCAAGCTGCCCGACGACGTTCCGCTGCATGTGGCCTGCCTGCTGTCCTGCTGCATCGTCACCGGCGTAGGTGCGGTATTCCGCGGGGCACAGCTGCGGCCGGGCAGCACCGCCGCGGTCATCGGCTGCGGCGGCGTCGGCTCGGCCATCATCCAGGGCGCCCGGCTCGCGGGCGCATCTGCGATCGTCGCCATCGACCTGGACGACGAGCGGCTCGAAGCCGCCCGCGGCTACGGTGCCACCCACGTCATCAACGGCGGTGTCGGCGATCCGGTAGCCGAGTTGCACCGCCAGCTCGGCGACGGCGTCGACTACGCCTTCGAAGCAGTCGGCTCGGCTCGCACTGCCGCCACCGCGCTCGCCCTGGTGCGGCCCGCAGGCACGGCTTGCCTGGTCGGCATCGCCCCGGCGGGCACCGAGATCAGCGTGCCCGCCTTGGACTTTTTCTTCCAAGAGAAGCGGCTCATCGGCTCGTACATGGGTTCGGGCCAGGCCCGCGAGGACATCGCGCAGTTCGCCCGCCTCTACCAGCAGGGGCGGCTGCTGCTCGACGAGATGGTCAGCCAGGTCATCCCGTTCGCCGAGATCGCCAAGGGCTTCGACGCGATGACGTCCGGCGCGGTCACCCGCGTCGTCCTCGACCTGCAGTCCTGACCAACCCCCGAATCGAGGCGAACGCTATGCCCCACAACGGATTCCCGGTGCCCCAGCCGGTGAATTACATCGCCGATGAATGGAGCGAATGCGCAACCGTCGGCGACGCGTGGAACGTCGACCCCAACACGCGGGAGCCTGTCCACCGGCTCGCCACCACTCCGCCGGACGACCTCGAACGCGCCTTGCGTTATGCCGAGCAGGCCTACGACATCGGCCGGTGGGACGAGGACGCCCGGCACGAGCGGGCGGAAATGCTGGAGCGAGTGGCCGCGATCGTGGAAAGCCGCGTCGAGGACATCGCCCGCGCGGACGCGCTCACCAGCGGCACGCCGATCAGCGTCACCCGCACGGTCGCGGCGTTCCTCCCGTTCCGGATCCGGTCCGCTGCGGCCGATTTGGTGGCCATCCCGCGCGTAACGGCCCTGGCCGCCGACGGGCGGGACGTCCGGCTCTACAAGGTGCCGTGGGGCCCGGCCGCGATCCTCACGCCGTGGAACGGACCGAGTTTTATCCCGGCCGCCAAGGTGACCAGCGCGATCGCAGCGGGCTGCCCGGTCGTTCTGAAACCCTCCGAGCACGCGCCGTCGAGCGCGCAGATCGTCGTCGAGTGCTTCGTGGAGGCGGACCTGCCCCGCGGTGCCTTGCAACTGGTGCACGGCACTGGCGACGTCGGTGCGCGGCTCACCTCCGACCCGCGGATCAAAATCGTCTCCTTCACCGGCGGTCCCGGCGCGGGCCGCGCCATCGCGCGCGCCGCGGCCGAGGATTTCAAGGTCCTGCAACTGGAACTCGGCGGCAACAACCCGGTCGTCGTGCTGGACGACGCCGACCTCGACACCGCGGCCGACGGGATCCTGGAGGGGATGACCAAGCTCAACGGCCAGTGGTGCGAGGGACCGGGCAAGGTGCTCGCGCCCCGGCCGATGGTCGATCCCTTGCTGGAAGCGCTGACCGAGCGGATCGCCAAGCTGGCCGTCGGCCACTCCCTGGACGAGGACTCCCAGGTCGGCCCGATCTCGAACGAACCGCATTTCCGCACGCTGGCGAACCGGATCGCGGGGCTGCGCGACCTCGGTGCCAGCATCCACCAGCCCGCGCGGCTGCCCGATCTCGCCGGTTTCTTCCTGTCCCCGACAGTCGCCGTCGGCGCCGACCCGGCCCAGGCGACGGCGGAACTGTTCGGCCCGCTCGTTTCCTTGCACGGCGTCGATTCCGTCGAGGAAGCGCTGCGGATCGCCAACGCCGCACCGTCCGGTTTGGACGCTTACGTCTTCGGCTCCGACACCGACCGCGCGATCGAAGTGGGCGCCCGCCTCGTCGCGGGCGAGGTGCGGGTCAACGGCGCGAAGATCGCCGACCTCGGCGACGGCTCCGCGCAGAGCTTCTGGGGCCCGGCCGGCATCGGCGGCCACGGCCCGGCCGAGTCGGTGCGGGTCTTCTGCGGCGACCGCGTCGTCGGCGTGGACAGCCCCGGCCTCCCGTTGTGAGTCCCTGCCCCGAGATTTGGAGAAACCCATGCAAATCGAAGTAGCGCTCGCCCAGGTGCGGGCCTTGGAGGGCACGCGGCGGGCCAGCCGGACAGCCCTCCTCGCGGTCGCCGCCCTGCTGGCCACCGTGACCAACGCGGTGTCGTTCATGGTGCCGCCGCTGCTCCCGGTCATCACCACGAGCTACGCCCACAACTCGGTGAGCGCCGCGGTCTGGATCCTGGCCGCGCTGACCTTGGGCGGCGGCGCGGGATTCGTGCTCATCCCGCGGCTGACCGACATGCTGAGCGACCGGTCGATCGCGCTGCTCGCCGGCGGTTTCCTGGCCGGCGGCGCGCTCGTGGCGGCCGTCGTCGACACCTATCCGGCGCTGGTCGCCGGCTCCGCCTTGCTGGGCTTCGGCAGCGCCGCGCAATTCGTGCCGCTCAGCTTCCTGCGCCGCTACCTGCGCGGCAAGAGCATCTCCACGGCGGTCATGGTGCTGATCATGGCCACCGGCAGCGGCGTCGTGCTGGGCATGGTCGGCGGCGGCGTCTCGGTGCGGATCTGGTCGCTGCCGTCCCGGCTCAACCCGGACGGCACGGTGCCCGCCCTTTCGCTCGCGCCGTTCTACTTCACGCTCGCCGTGCTGTTCGCGCTGACCACGCTCGCGTTGCTGGTCGTCGTCCCGAATTCGCCGCCGCAGGCCAAGGGACGGCTCGGCCTCGGCAACACGCTGTGGCTCATCGGCTGGGTTTCGCTGATCCTGCTGGCGCTCAGCGCGCCGCCGGACGGCGCGATCGGCCAGAACGCCCCCGCGATCCTGCTCGTCGGCGTCCTCGCCGCGGTCGGCTGGGTTTTCGCCGAGCGCCGGGTCAAAGCACCGGTCTTCGACATCGATGTGCTGCGCACGCCGTACGTCACCACCGCCTGCGCCTCCGCCGGGCTGTTCGGATGCATCGACGCCGCGTTCCTGGTGCTGTCCAACTACTACGCCCAGACGGTGAACGGCCTCCCGCTGTCCACGGACGGCGGCAAAACCGGATGGTCCCACGCGTTCGCGGAGTACGGCCTGAGCTTCGACCCGCTCACCACGAGCCTGATCCTGCTGCCGTTCGCGCTGACCATGTTCATCAGCGGCAAGTACTCCGAGCGGCTGATCGCCCGCGGCCGCCCGGAACTCATCCTGATCGGCGGCGCCGTCGCCTGCGGGGCCGGGCTGCTTCTCCTCGGGCTCGCCCACGACCAGGCGTGGCACTTCGTCGTCGCGTCCGGGATCATCGGCCTGGGCAGCCGGGCCGGCTACAGCGCCGCGTTCTCGATCCCGCAGTTCGTGGTGCCGGAGACGAAATCCGGGATGGCCGCGGGCATGCCGGGCACGATGATGGCGATCGGGATCGCGGTCGGGGCGGCGGTCGTCACGATCGTGCTGAACGGGTCGGGGTTCGTCTACCACTCGGTCGACGTCGCCGGAATGCTCGCCGGCAGGGTCGATCCGGCGTCGGTGAACCTCAAGACGTCGGACTACCTGCTCGACGGCTCGCACATCCCGAGCGCCGACGCCTTCACCACGAGCTTCTATCTGACGCTGATCTTCCCGGCGTTGGTCGTCCTCGCGACGGTGCTGTCCCGGACCCGGCACACCGGCGGCTTCAAACGCGTGCTCGAACAGCACCTCGGCTGATGCCTGCTTACGCAACGGCAGGCCGCCTCGCCGGGCGCGGCCCAGCGGCTTACCCCGCGACGGTCGCGGAGCCCAGCCGGGCCGCCAGCCAGCTTTCGAACAGGGAGTCCGCGAGCTGCATCTGCTTCTCGGCGAAGGCGCGGTCGCCGTAGGTGATCCAGCCGACCGCGAACCCGTCGGACAGGCAGGCGATCGCCGAAGCGATCTCGCGGATCGTCTCGTCGTCGACCGGGCGGTCGCCGGCCGCGTCCCGCAGCGCCGAGCGCGCCCCTTCGAGCGCCCGGTCGTAGAGGTCGATCCCGCTGTCTTCGTGCTGGCGCCGGGCCCAGTTGATGAGTTCCAGCGCCGAAACGGCGAAACTCGGCGACTCGACGTAGTACTCCATGACGTCGTGCAGGATCTTGCGGGCCGCCTCCGCCAGGGTGGCCCGCGGGTCGACCTTCGAGCTCAGCCCGCGGAATTTGCCGACCACGAACTTGTAGACGTCGGCGAAAAGGTCCTCTTTCGAGTCGTAGCAGTAATGCACCATCGCGAGATTGGCGCCCGCCTGCTCGGCGATCCGCCGGGTGGTCGCCCCGTCGATGCCGTGCTTCGCGATGACCTCGACGGCGGCGTTGACGAAGTCCTGGCGCCGCTGCGCCGCGGAGATCCGTGCCACGAGCCCTCCCAGGGACGAAACGCGCCCCAAAGTTGGACGCTTGATCAAGTAAGCACCAGGTTACCAGGCCCCGGATGGCCGCGGGATGAATCGATCCGAAGCCCCGGGCAGAAGTTAGTCAAACATCTTGAACAGATGACTAAGTGTGTCGTACGGTATGAGCGCGATCACACGAGCGAGCTGCCTCCGCCGGTCGGGCGGGGCACGATCTAAGGACTCGATGCAATGAAAGAGCTGCTCTTCGCACTGGCCGATCTCTGGATGATGTTCGCCGGCTTCTACTGCGGCTGGAAATTCCTCCGCCGCTATTCCAATTACCTGCTCGGCCTCGAATGGATCATCGTCGCCACGTCCGGGACGAACTTCCTGGTCTGGTCGCTGCTCGGCGGCGACGAGGGAAGTTTCCTTTACAGCGTCGCGTATTTCTTCGACGCGTTCTCGCGGTCGGTCGGCATCACCCTGATCCTGGTGATGGGCCTGATGCGGGTGACGCGCCGGTACAAGCCGTCGCTGGCCGTCGACATCGGGGTTTTCGCGGTCGCCGTCGCCGCCGGGCTGTTCCTGCAGCAGTTCCGCGCCGACCGCCTGCACGTCGGCCCCGCGACTTTCTACGTCGTCGTCAACATCCTCACGACGTTGTTCCTCGCCTACTTTTCCTGGCGGCTGTGGAAAATCGGGGCCACCGGCCTGGCCGTGGCCGCCGGTCTCGCCACCGCGGCCGGCACCGCGATCGCGCTGACGTACGACTTCTTCCCGTTCCCGGACGACGCGCACCGCACGGTGTTCTACATCCTGGCACTCGGCACGTGGGGAACCCAGCTCTTCGTCTACTTCCGCAGCTATCGCGCCCTGCACGAGCACAACGTCCGGACCGGCGTCGAGCCCGCGTCCGCCCAGCGCAGCGCCAGCGCGGTCTGAACCCGCTCGCCTGCCGCGTCCCCGAGGAGAAGCTCTGATGAAAACCGACCACGTCGAGTACCACGCCTTCAGCGGCTGGGTGAAACCGCCCAGCGACGTCCGGCCCGCCTTGGCCGAGGACGTGACCTGCCGCGTCGCCGTCATCGGCGGCGGGATCAACGGCATGTCGACTGCGCTGCGGCTGACCGAACGCGGCCACGACGTGGTGCTGCTGGAGGCGCAGTTCTGCGGCCACGGCTCGAGTTCGCGCAACGCCGGCCAGTTGGCCGGAGCCCCCGGCGGCGACCTGCAACTGCTCAACCTGTTGTCGCGCAAGAAAATGCCCGGCATGATGCGGCTCGCCGAACACGCCGCGCACCACGTCGAGGGCTTCATCGCCAAGCACGACATCGATTGCGACTACGAGGCCACGGGCAACGCCTTCGCCGCAGTGTCGCGCGGGCAAATGGGTCGCGTGCGGCGGGTGGCGAAAATCGTCACCCGCGCCGGCGGCCACGTCGAAGTCGGCACGAGCGAGGAACTCGGCATCCCGCGCGGTTTCGTAGGCGGGTTGCGCGAGGTGGTCGGCGGGATGATGAACCCCGGCAAGTTCAGCCTCGGCATGCGCCGCGTCCTGCTCGACTCGCCCGCCCGCGTCTTCGAACGGACGAAGGTCACCGACGTCCGGCCCGACGGCGCTCAGACCGTCCTCACCACTCCTCGCGGCCGCGTCCGCGCGGACAAGGTCGTGCTCGCCACCAACGCGTTCGCGGGGGAGTGGGACGTCACGCCGCGGCACCTGTCAGTCCCGATCTACGTGGTCGAGGCGGAAACCGAACCGATCGACCCCGACCGGCTCGCCGCGTTGGGCTGGACCAGCCGGATGGGCCTCGTCACCCAGCACGCGATCATGGAGAACTACCGGCTCACGCCGCGCAACACCATCGTGTTCGGCGTGCGCCGGCTCGAGCGCGGAACCAGCTATCCGCTGCCCGAGAAGACGCCGGATCCCGCACTGGTCGAGGAATTGGCCGGAGCGTTCGCCACGCGTTTCCCGGCCCTGTCCGACCTCGCGATCGAGCGAGCGTGGGGCGGATGGATCGCCATCACGTCGTCCTGGCTTCCCCTCGCGGGCCAGATCGGGGACAGCATCTATTACTCGATCGCCTGCAACGGCCACGGCCTGGCCCAGGCCCCGTACGTGGGCACCCTCATCGCGGACGCGATCATCGACGGCGAACGGCACGAGGATCTGCAGACGCTGTGGGCGGCGAAACCGAACTTCCCGCGCCCGATGATGATGGGCCGCCTGGGACTGCGCACCATCTGGGCGGTCGACCGCTTCAACGACCTGGTCAACGGCAGTCGGCGCAACGCCCGGCGAGCCGCGGCGGTGCCGGTGCGGGGCGGGGTTCGGTGAGGGCGGCTCCACCGCCCGGGTTCGTGGCGGGTGGATGACCGTCGATCCAGGTGCGGGCAGTTCGGTGCCTCGGGATAAAGCACATCATTCCCACGCACGTTTCGAGCGCGCCGCAGATTTCGGTTGCAGGCACCTGCGCGAATCCCGTTCCGGGGCGATGCGCGACCGACGAGTAGTTCGCTGAACCGCGAAAGCAAAAAGATTCGCGAATGCCCCGGGGCGGTTCGGGTGCCCTCCGCATCGGGAGAAATGTTTTTTGAGCTGCGGGTTTCCGCTTGGGTGGCGTTGGGTGCTGCGCACGCGTCGTATCAGCGTGGCCGGGTGTTCGCGTGGCGGTTTGGCGAGGAGGGAACGGCTTCGGCCGGGCTCGTCGGTCTGCTCCATGCCAAGTCGCGGTAATCCGCGACCCGCTCAGGCGAGTCCTTTGCGGACGACGGCGCGGCTCGCGGAACTGAGCGGGCCCGGCGTCTCGGCGACGCCGGTGCTGTGCTGCGACATCGTCGCGCGCATCGCTCGGCTACCGGATCGCGGCGATCGTGGTCGCCGCGATCCGGTAGCCGGCCGGGTTTATCGGCGGCGCTCGGCGCGGGCGGGTCCGGTGGAGCGTCGCGGGATGAGTGTGGGGGCTGCGACGAGGGTGCGGGGTGCGGTGCCGCGCGAGGCGGCGGCGAGC
>NZ_ASXG01000039.1 GCF_000411975.1 Amycolatopsis orientalis DSM 43388 | reverse complement strand
AGCCCAGCCCATCCCAGCCCAGCCCAGCCCAGCCCAGCCCAGCCCAGCAAGGACCGGCCACACCGATACTGCATCGCCAGCCCCGGGTCTTCGCCCCGCGCAACTGCTCCCTGCCCGGCATCCCACGATCCGCCTGGATTTCTCTAGCCTTCCAGCCGTCTTCCCATCCCTGCAGCAAGCCTCTTGCCTGGGTGTTCCGGCCCGTTTCCGGACATCTTTCGCCGGACCGAGTGAACTCCCCGGCGAACCCGCCGATCTTGTCGGTCTCCTCGGGCATACTTGGCTTCATCGAACACAAGTTCGATGGAATGCGATACGCTGAGGAAGGGACGCAGGGGGATGGACGCGGTGCTGTTTGGCGTATTTGCCGCCGGGGTACAGGAGTACTTGAGGAGAGTCGCGGGGACGGTTGCTGCGGGGACGGCGACCCGGTCAGCTCGGGACGTGCCAGGGGATGTGGCACGGCTGGCTGCGGCATGGCGTGCCTTGCTCAGGCAGCACGCATTGGGGCCAGACGGCAGATGTGTCGTCTGCGGAGGAACGTCGCGCGCCGACGAGGGCATCGCGCGATGGATGCCCTGGCGAAGACGTGCTGACCTCTGCACGGTTTGGCAGGTAGCAGTCGCCTACTTCGTCCGTCGCCTGCCGGGCAACGATCCGTGATGCCAGGCATTGCCCGCGCAGCGCTGGGTTTGTCCTGCAATTCGCTGCCGGGCTTGCCGATTCTGGGGGTCACATCGAGCTGTGCCGCGCTAGCCCGGTATGCGGTGCGCGACAGTGCCCGCCGGGGACCTTGCGTGCGAAGGCGTTTCCGCCGCCAGTCGTCTAGAGCGATCCGTCCGGATCAAGCTCTCAGGACGTTCTACAGGCACAGACGCCCCTGCGCAGGTCGCCCGGCGGGCAAGAAATACGGCTCAGACGTTCACGCCGCGGGCAGCGAGCCACGGGCGCGGGTCGATCTTCTTGGTGCCGTCCTGCCACACCTCGAAGTGCAGGTGCGGGCCGGTGCTCTCGCCGCGGTTGCCGATCTCGGCGATCTGCTCGCCGCACTTGACCTTCTGGCCCTCACGGACGGAGAAGCTGTTCATGTGGCCGTAGACCTGGATGGTGCCGTCGTCGAGCTGGATGCGTACCCAGAGACCGAAACCGCTGGCGGGGCCAGCCTGGATGACGGTGCCGTCGGAGGCGGCGTAGATCGGAGTGCCGATGGAGTTGGCGATGTCGATGCCGAGGTGGCTGGTGCCCCAGCGGGCACCGAAACCGGAGGTGAACGTGCCGTGAGCGGGCAGGCACGTCTTCGGGCGGGAGGCCTCTTCGGCGGCCTGGCGCGCGGCTTCGGTCTCCGCCTGTACGCGGGCCTTGGTGACCTTGGCGCTGTCGGCCATCTTCGCGGCTTCGGCGGAGGCATCGACGGCGTGCCCGGTCGGCAGCAGCTCGGGAGCTCCCCCGGAGCCCGCGCTGCCGAGGGTGAACGAGGCGCTCGCGTTCTGTGCGTTGGCGAGCGGGGTGACCGCGGCGTCCGAGTCGCCGCCGCTGGTGGACTTGAGGGTCTGCCCGGCGGCGGCTGCGGCGAACGCGCCGGCCGCGACGGCGGCGACCACGACCCGCCCGCGAAGGGCGGAGGAGGGCGGGGAGATGCGGTGCTGTCCCCGGACGCGGATGACCGCACCGTCCAGTGCGTCTTTCAGCGCCGGGGAAGGGGCTTGGCCGCCGGGGGAGCGGTGTGAAGCCAAGACAGGGCCTTCCATCGTCGGGGAGTCGGGCGGAAGCGGACTCGGGCGGGGGATCCCGTGAACGAACCTCGGGGGTGATTCGCTCAGCGTCCTGCTTCGTGACCTGACTGTAATGGGGACCGGAGGACAGTAACGAAGCGGCGCCTCAATGAGCAAGACGCGACCGGGCTTTCGGCCGAACGAGTGGCACGCATCGAGCTTCTAGCTGTGGAAACTACCCAAAGTTAATCGGAAACTACTTCACTGGTTGTGGCTTGAGTCACATACCTTCGGATGGCCCAACGGTCCCGGAAGCCCTTCCGGCGGCCTCGACGCGGAAATAACCGGTCGACCGGATGCGTTGAAGCAGTTTCGAGCTGCAGCTTGTGATGCCGCTCACTTTCGAGGGGTGCTTTTCGAGGGCTTCGTTCGCGACCCTTCGCGCCTGCTTCCGGCGACTCCTCCAGGTCTTGCCAGGACCGCGGCCTGAATTCCGACCGTTCGCGTCACCCGGCCCTACCTCGCGGGACGAGGCTCCACTCGTCTCCCGCGCATGCCGCGACACCCGCCCGGCCTGACGGCGCGGATCGCTGCTCTCTCCGGCTTGCTTCGCTCCCGCGAGCCGTTGGCCCAGTGCGCGCGACCGCCGCACCCCGGCCCCGGACAGCGGTGCGGCCGGTTACCTGCCCTCCCCGGCAGGCTCCGCCCGTCCGTGTCCCCGGTCTCGGCGGATTGCCCCGCGATCCGCCGAAGCCGGTAGCAGCTCGGCTGGTTCCGCCCTCCCCGGCGGACCCTGGCTGTCCCGGTTCCGGCAGAGCGTCCCCACGGTTCCGGAGCCTGTCGCGACCGGGCCTGTGCTCGCCCCTCGCTAGCAGGCCTGCTCCTGGTCCCGGCGGACCGTCCCCGCGATCCGCCGAAGCCTGTCGCTGCTCTCCCGCGACCTGGCCGGTCGCCCGCCCCCCGGCAGGCGATGGCCTTCTCCGTTCCTGGCAGGTCCTCCCCGGCCGGCCAGGAACGGAGATCGCGGCTCCCCTCCGCGAGGCGGCCGTCCACCTGCCCTCCCCGGCAGGTCTCGGCCCTCTCCATCCCGGTCCCGGCAAGTCGTCCCCACGACTTGCCGGCACCCGCCGCGGCTCCCCTCCGCGACCTGGTCGGGTGCCTGCCCGAACAGGCATCCGACCTTGTCCATCGCCCCCGCGACGGGGCCCCGTGCTTCGTCCCGTGCCGGAGTGACGCCCCGAACGCCACTCCCTTACGCGACTTCCCCGAAGTTTTTCCCGACGGCTCCTTCCGGCGCTGCTCCCTCGGCAACTCGGTCCCTCTGCCGTCGAGACCTCCGGCCCGTGCCCCTCTTACGCGGATCGGCGGAATTTTTCTTCGCACCCCTCAGACGCGCGGGAGCCGCCCGAGGTTCATCCGGCGGGGAATTCACCTGGAAGTGCGTTCCGGCCTGGTCGAGGCGGCCCTGCTGTCCCCGCGGCGAGACCGGTCCTTGCTAGCGTCGCGAGCGATGACTCCGCCGACCCCAGAGCCTTCCGACGGCGATTCCGCCCCGGACGCCCAGGACGCACCGGACTCCCCGGGCCGTCCCGCCGGTTCCCGGCGTCCCAGCCTCGCCGAGCGCAAGGCCGCCGCCCGCGCCCGAGCCCGCCGCGACGCCAGCCGGGCGAAAAAGGATCCCGCCGACCCCGATCGCCGCGGGACGGCCTCCGCCGGACGTTCGGCTGATTCGCCCGGTCGGGGCGCGCCGAGGTCGGAAGAAAGCTCTGCCGGCTCGTCTCGTCGCGGCAGAGCGGCGTCGGGGGAAGGCTCATCCGGCCGCGGTGTCCCGGCATCGGCGGAAGGGCCTGGCGAACCGGGCCGTGCGGGAGCGGCCAGTCGTGGTGAGCCGACGCCCGCGGACAGTTCTGACGAGCCGCGCGGTGCGGCTTCGGGGGAAATCTCGGCTGGCCGGGGCGGACGGTCTGCGGCGGAAAGCTCGGCCGAACCCCGTCGTGGCGAACTGGCCGCCGAGGCGAGCTCGTCCGACAAGGGCAAACCGCAATCAGCGAAGAGCCCGGCCGGCCCGTCCAACCGCACTGAGCCCGGTCGAGAATCCTCAGCCGCATCGTCCGCCAGGCGCGCGGGTGACGAGCCAGGCCTGACCAGTCGAAAGCCCGAGACCGAACCGAGGTCGGCCCCCCGCGCCATCCCCAGCCGCCACGACTCGAGCCAAGAACCGAACCAAGCCGAGGCCCTCCTGGACCTCACCGACCAAACCCCCTCCCCGCGACTCCGGACCGCCACCGCCCTCCTCGGCGTCGGCGCTCTGGCCTTGGCCGCCGGTGCCATCGCCCCGGTCTCGCCGGACGCCAAGCCTGGCTACCTCTCCTGGCCGCTGCTCGTCCTCCTCGCCGTCGTCCCGGCCGGGATCGCGGTCGCGGCGGCTCGCAGCGGGCGGCACGGGCTGGCCGCCGGGCTCGTCGCCGGGCTCGCCGCGCTCGCGCCGGGGCGGCTGGTCCTCGATCTCCAATTCCTCGTCAACGGCTCCAAAACCATCCGCCCCGAGCTGTATCTCCCGGACCGGCTGCTCGACCGCAGCGGCGTCGGCGCCGGGTTCTGGCTGCTGATCGCCGGGCATTTGCTGACGCTCGTCGCCGGGACCGTGGCCGCGCGGGTCGTGCGCGAGCGCAATGAGATCGCGGGCGGCGACGACAAACGCCGCTGGCGGTTGATCATTCCGCTGCTCGCGGTTGTCGCCGCGGTCGGGTTGCTGATGACTCCCGTTCTCTCGGACGACCCGTTTCTCCTTGCGCGGTCAGCATTTGAGGGCCCTGGGCTAGCGCTCGCCGGTTACCTTCTCCTCGCCGCTGCGCTGCCGGTCGCGGCAGTGCTCGGGGTTTTCGCCGGATCCGACGGCGTCGCGCGCGGGACGCTCGGCGGGATTGTCGCGGCGGTGCTGGCGGTTGCGGTGCCGACGTTCGTCGCCGGGCTGGCCGTGCCAGGGCTGGAGGTTTCGACGGGCGCGTATCTCGCCGTCGTGCCGATGGTGCTGGTCCTTGCCCTCACTCCACTTGCGACACCGCAACAGACGCAGACCGAGCGCACCGACCTGGCCGGCGAGGCCCGCGTCCCAGGACTCACCATTTGGCGTGCGCTCACTGCCCTGCTCGCGTTGCTGACCGGAATCGCCGCGGCGATCGGTGCGCTCGCTCCGCAACTCGGCAACAGCACAGACAGTCCGGCTCGCCTGCAACTGCTGGCCGCGGCAATTCTTGTCGTGCTGCCAACACCTTTCCTTCTCGTCCGCCGCGCCGCGCCGGCCGCGCGCGGAATTCTCGCGGTGCTGTGGGCCGGCGTCGTGCTCGCGGGAACAGCGGTGCTCAGTACGGCCATCACCGCCTCCGAAGCGACTGGACTCGGCGGCCTCGGCGGGGCGATCAGCTACCACCTCGGCGCGGGAGCTGTTTTCACCGCGATCGCGCTCGGCCTCGCCGGGCTCGCCGGATTGGCCGCGGTGGTGACCGGCGTCGTGGAACGCGACGACACCGGTACCGAAGGGCCGCGCTCCGCCGCGGCAATTCCGGCCGGAATCACCGCGGTGCTGGCGATCGCGACCTTCGGCACGCCGGTGTTCACCGCGCAGGATTACGCGCCGCCCGGTCTCTGGTCCGATTTCGACACTCCGTCATGGGGATTGCTCGCCGCGCTGCTCGTCGTTCTCGGGACGCTCGGGTTGAGCGTTCGTTCCCGGCCCGGTGCCGCGGCGGTGGGACTGGTCGGAGCGGCGGTGCTCCTTGCCTTGCACGTCGCCGAGATTCCGCTGGTCAGTTCGCTGTTCAGCGCCGCGAAGCCAGGTGCCGGTTTCTGGCTCGGGCTCGCTGCGGTCGTGGCGGCAGTGGTCACTGCTGGCATCGCGGCTGCCGGTGCGAAGAAGTGAGCCCGCGACGCGTCGTCCTCGTGGAATTGGCCGAAGAAACCGCGGCGATTCCCTTGGCGCGCCTCCTGCGCGACGCCGGTCTCGAAGTCGTCCACGTAGGACACCTCGACACGGCGGAAAAGATCGTGCGCACCACCGAACAGGAGGATCCAGACATTCTGGGCCTGCTCGGCGGCCCGGTCCCCGAGGGGCTCGCCGAAGCGCTCTCCGGCACGGACGTGGTCGAACTGGGCTGCGAAAGCCCCGAAAAGGCCGCCGAAATGCTCGTCGGTGGGCGGTCTCACACCCTCGGCACACCCTCTGACCGCGTACGGTGACCGACTTCACCAGGTGCGGCGTCCCCTGCGTCTGCGCTGGTCGCTAACCTCGACTGGTCCGACAGCGCGGTCCGGAAAACGGACCACCACAGTGGCGTGTCGTCAGGAGACTGGAGTAGTGGACCTCTACGAGTACCAGGCGAGGGATCTCTTCGCCGCCCACGGAGTACCGGTTCTGCCGGGGTCCGTGGCAAGCACCCCGGAAGAAGCCAAGGCCGCCGCGGAGCAGATCGGCACCCAGGTCGTCGTCAAGGCGCAGGTGAAGGTCGGCGGCCGGGGCAAGGCGGGCGGCGTCAAGCTGGCCCAGACGCCCGACGAGGCGAAGGAGAAGGCGGAAGCCATCCTCGGCCTCGACATCAAGGGCCACATCACGCACCGCGTGCTGGTGGCGGAAGCCTCGGACATCGCGTCCGAGTACTACTTCTCCTTCCTGCTCGACCGCGCCAACCGCACCTTCCTCGCGATGGCGTCGTCCGAGGGCGGCATGGAGATCGAGCAGCTCGCGGTCGAGCGCCCGGACGCGCTCGCCAAGATCCCGGTCGACGCGATCAAGGGCGTCGACAAGGCCACCGCGCTCGAGATCCTCAAGGCGGGCCACTTCCCGGCCGAGATCATCGACGAGGCCGCCGACGTCGTGGTGAAGCTGTGGGAGACCTTCGTCTCCGAGGACGCCACCCTGGTCGAGGTCAACCCGCTGGTCCGCGACCCGCAGGACAAGATCATCGCCCTCGACGGCAAGGTCACCCTCGACGAGAACGCCTCCTTCCGTCACCCGGAGCACGAGGAACTCGTCGACAAGCAGGCCGAGAACCCGCTCGAGGCGAAGGCCAAGGCCAAGAACCTCAACTACGTCAAGCTCGACGGCGAGGTCGGCATCATCGGCAACGGCGCCGGCCTGGTCATGTCCACTTTGGACGTCGTGGCGTACGCGGGCGAGAAGCACGGCGGCGTGAAGCCGGCCAACTTCCTCGACATCGGCGGCGGCGCGTCGGCCGAGGTCATGGCGGCCGGTCTGGACGTCATCCTCAACGACACCGACGTGAAGAGCGTGTTCGTGAACGTCTTCGGCGGCATCACCGCCTGCGACGCGGTCGCGAACGGCATCGTCGAGGCGCTGAAGATCCTGGGCGACGAGGCCACCAAGCCGCTGGTCGTCCGCCTGGACGGCAACAACGTCGTCGAGGGTCGCAAGATCCTGGCCGACGCGAACCACCCGCTGGTCACCGTGGTGGACACAATGGACAACGCGGCCGACAAGGCTGCCGAGCTCGCCGCGGCAGGTGCGTGAGATGTCGATCTTCCTCAACGAGAACAGCAAGGTCATCGTCCAGGGGCTCACCGGCTCCGAGGGCATGAAGCACGCGACCAAGATGCTGAAGTCCGGCACCAACATCGTGGGCGGCGTCAACGCCCGCAAGGCCGGTCAGACGGTCACCATCGAGGGCAAGGACCTCACCGTGTTCGGCACGGTCGAGGAGGCCATCAAGGAGACCGGCGCCGACGTGTCGGTCATCTTCGTGCCGCCGAAGTTCGCCAAGGACGCGGTCATCGAGGCCATCGACGCCGAGATCCCGCTGGCCGTCGTCATCACCGAGGGCATCCCGGTGCACGACTCGGCCTACTTCTGGGCGCACGCGGTCGCGACCGGCAACAAGACCCGGATCATCGGGCCGAACTGCCCCGGCGTGATCAGCCCCGGCAAGTCGAACGCGGGCATCATCCCGGCCGACATCACCGGCCCGGGCTCGATCGGCCTCGTGTCGAAGTCGGGCACGCTGACCTACCAGATGATGTACGAGCTGCGCGACATCGGTTTCTCCACCGCGGTCGGCATCGGCGGCGACCCGATCATCGGCACCACCCACATCGACGCCCTCGAGGCGTTCGAGAAGGACGCCGACACCAAGGTCATCGTGATGATCGGCGAGATCGGCGGCGACGCCGAGGAGCGCGCCGCGGCCTACATCAAGGAGAACGTGACCAAGCCGGTCGTCGGCTACGTCGCGGGCTTCACCGCCCCTGAGGGCAAGACGATGGGCCACGCGGGCGCGATCGTCTCCGGTTCGTCGGGCACCGCCGCGGCGAAGAAGGAGGCCCTCGAGGCCGCCGGCGTCAAGGTCGGCAAGACCCCGAGCGAGACCGCGGTTCTCGCCCGGGAGCTGTACAACAGCCTCGGCTGACCAGCAGCGACTCCGCTGGCGGAGGCCGGGCACCGACACGGTGCCCGGCCTTCGTCGTTTCCGCCCGCAACCGATCCGGTGGTCAGTGCGTCCAACGTCGCGGACGCCCGAGGGCGGATGCGCTAGCGTGCAGTCACTCGCGAGCGGGGGACGCCGCCGTACTCCCCGGGCGCCGCAGGATCCCGAACCGCCGGTCGATGAGACAGGAGAGTTTCCGATGACCTTCCCCAGTGGCGGGCCCGGCTACCCCCAGCAGGGCCAGCCGTCCCAGGGGCCGCCCCCGTCGGGCGGGTTCCCGCAGCAGCCCCAGCCGCGGCAGGGCCCGCCTGCCGCGGGTTCCGGAGCGCCGCCGAACCTTCCGCTGCTGCTGTCCCTCGGGGTGGCCGGGCTCGGACTGGTCCAGTACTTCCTCGGCTTCGCGGCCGAGGCGGGCACCGCCGGGCAGCCCATTCTGTTCCTGCTGGCCGGCGGTCTGCTGTCGGCGCTGCACCTGCTGCCCAACGGCCCGAAGACGCTGCCGTTCGCCGCGCTGTTCAGCGTGCTCGGCGGGCTGGGCGCGCTCGACGCGGTGATCTCCGGACGGACGTCGGCCATCGTGATCGTGGTGCTGATCCTCGGTCTCCTGCAGATGGCCGCGGCGGTCGCGGTGCTGCTGTTCGAGTACGGCGTGCTCAAGCCGCCGACGTCGCAGCCGTCCGCTCCGGCGTATCAGCAGCCTTACGGCCAGCCGGGCCAGTACCAGCCGACGCAGTACCAGCCCGCTCCCGGCCAGGGTCAGCAGGGACAGCCGGGTCAGCAGACTCCGGGGCAGCAGCCGCCGTCCTCCCCGCAGCAGCAGCCTCCCGCCACGCCGCCGCCGGGCGGGCAGGCGACGACGTACGCGCCGCAGCAGGGCCAGTTCTTCCAGCCGCCGTCGGACCAGAACAAACCGGGCACGCCGCCCGGGGGTTTCGGACAGCAAGGCTGAAACCGGTTCGCGTTACCCACCCGCTGTGACTCTCCGTGTCACAGCGGGTGTTTTTATGGGCCTGGTGCCACGACCGGGTGGGCGTTGGATTCGCCACGTCCGCCGGGCGGCGTGCCTCACCCGGACGGCCGAGCGCGGATGTCATGGTCGGGGACATGCAGGTGCTCACCAGTCCCGGACGCCCCGCGGGCGACGAGCCGGTGGGCGACTCCCTTGACCAGGATGTACCCCGGGTCCGGGTGTTGCTCGTCGCGGCGCTCGGCCCGCTCGTCACCGGCTACGCGGTGGTCGCCACCCTGCTCGCGCTGGTCGCGCTGACCGCCGGGCACGCGATTTTCTCCGCGGGCGGCGTGCTGCTGTCGGCCGGACCCGGCTGGCTGGCCGCCTACCAGGTCGAACTCGGAATCGGCGGCCATCCGCTAGGCATGCTGCCGCTGTTGCCGACGGTCGGCGTGGTGCTGCTGGTCGCGCGGGCGGCGGCCAAGGCGGTGCGCCGGCTTCGCTGCGCCAGGCTTCGACACACGGTCCCGTTGATCGGCGCGATTTCCGGGGCGCATCTGCTGTTCGGACTCCTGATTTCGCTGCTGTCGGTCGGCGAACCGGTGCAGGCGAACATCGCGCTCGCCGGGGCGGTGCCTGCGGTGCTTTCCGGTCTCGCGGCCACCGCCGGGGTCCTTCGCCGATTCGGGATGCCGCAGGTGCTTGCCGACCGGCTCGACCCGCTGGCGCTTCGCGGGTTGCGCGCGGGCCTGCTCGGATTGTTCGCGCTCCTGGCCGCTGGCGCTCTGACGCTGACCGCCGCCACGGCGCTTTCCGCGCGCACGGTTTCCAGCCTCTTCGAACCGTCCTTCGGGGCCAGCTTCGGGCTGTTCCTGCTTTCCGTGCTGTACCTGCCGAACGCCGTGGTCGCCGCGATGTCGTTCGTGAGCGGGCCCGGATTCAGCGTCGGCAACCTCGGCGTGCACCTCATCGGTTACCGCGGCGGTTCCGTCCCCGGGGTGCCGCTGCTCGGCGGCATTCCGGAGCACGCCGCGTCGTGGTGGCCGGTGCTGCTGGTGCTGCCGCTGGCGGTCGGAGTGCTGGTCGGCTGGTCGGTCCGGGCAGTGGACGACGATCCGGCCGCGCGGCTGCGGGTCGTGGTCGTCGCGGGCGCGGTGGTCGGGTTCGGCTGCGTGCTGCTGGGCACGCTCGCCGGCGGACGGCTGGGCGACGGTCCGTTCGACCCGGTCAGCGTGCCGGTCGGGGTGGCGTCGATCGTCGCGTTCTGCTGGATCGTGATTCCGGCCGGGTTCGTGGCGTTCTTCGCGGGGGCGCACGCTCCGATGCGGCCGGTCGAGTCGCTCGAGGTGGAGGACGACGAGGCCGCGCCCGAGGGCACCGAGCCCGAGGAGACCGAGGCGGAGTCCGAGTCCGAGTCCGAGGAGGACGTGGCGGACACCGCCGAGGCAGCGGACTCCGAAGAATCCGAAGACGCGGAAGAGCCCGAAGACGCTGGTGAGGAATCCGCGGAAGACTCGGACGTGGCTGAGGACGCGGAGGACGACGAGGACTTCGACGCCGAAGCCGACGCCGAACTGGGCCTCGACCTGCCGGAGGACGAGCCGGAAACCGAAGCCGCCGCGGTCGAGGAGAAGACCGAGGACAAGCCCGAAACCCCCGCCGAAGAGCCGGAGGCTGTGACCGAGTCCACCGAGGACTCCGGCGACGCGAAGCCCGCCGAGGACGACCGTTAGGGTTGGGGCGACCTGGTGAAGCGCCGTGCGCCCGAGGCGTACCGCCGTGCAAGGAGCCCGTTCTGGCCAGCCGCTTGGAACTGCCCACTCCGGTGAAGATCGTCGTGCTCGCGTCCGGTTCCGGCACGCTGTTGCAGGCCGTGCTCGACGCCGCCGGGCAGCCCGGGTTCCCGGCCACCGTCGTCGCGGTCGGCGCCGACCGCACCGGCATCGAGGCGCTCGCGCGCGCGGAACGGGCGGACGTGCCGTCGTTCACCGTGCGCGTCGCCGACCATCCGGACCGGGCCGCGTGGGACCGCGCGCTCGCCGAGGCGGTCGCGGCTTACCAGCCCGACCTCGTGGTGTCCGCGGGCTTCATGAAGATTCTCGGGCCGGAGTTCCTGTCGCGGTTCTCCGGCCGCGTGATCAACACCCACCCCGCGCTGCTGCCGTCGTTCCCCGGGATGCACGCGGTCGCCGACGCGCTGGCGGCCGGCGTGCGCGTCACCGGATCGACGGTGCATTTCGTCGACGCCGGGGTGGACACTGGCCCAGTCATCGCCCAGGAGGCGGTGCCGGTGGAGACCGACGACACCGAAGACGTCCTGCACGAGCGGATCAAAGCCGTGGAACGCAGGCTGCTGGTTGAAACGATCGAGCGACTCGGCCGTGGTGGGTGCACCGTGGACGGACGAAAGGTGAGGTTTTCGTGAGCACAGCACAGGGACGGCGCCCGGTCCGGCGCGCGCTGATCGGCGTCTCGGACAAGGCCGGCCTGCTCGAGCTCGCGACCGGCCTGCACGCGGCCGGCGTGGAGATCGTGTCGACCGGCGGCACGGCGAAGGTCATCGCGAACGCCGGGGTCCCGGTCACGCCGGTCGAGCAGGTCACCGGGTTCCCCGAGTCGTTCGACGGCCGGGTCAAGACGCTGCACCCGCGCGTGCACGCCGGTCTGCTCGCCGACCAGAACAACGCGGACCACGTCGCGCAGCTCAAGCAGCTCGACATCGCTGCGTTCGACCTGCTCGTGGTGAACCTGTACCCGTTCCAGGAGACTGTCGCGTCCGGCGCGAGCCCCGAGGACTGCGTCGAGAACATCGACATCGGCGGTCCCGCGATGGTGCGCGCGGCCGCGAAGAACCACGGCAGCGTCGCTGTCGTCGTGGACCCGGCGCGGTACCCGTGGGTGCTTGAGCAGGTCTCCGCGGGCGGCTTCGAACTCTCGGACCGCAAGCGGCTCGCTGCTGCCGCGTACGCGCACACTGCTGCGTACGACACCGCTGTCGCGTCCTGGTTCGCCAACGCGTATGCGCCTGCGGACGACAGCGGCTTCCCGGACTTCCTCGGCGCGACGTGGGACCGTGCGGACGTACTGCGCTACGGCGAGAACCCGCACCAGAAGGCGGCGCTGTACCGCAGCGCGCAGCCGGGCCTCGCGCACGCGGAGCAGCTTCACGGCAAGGCGATGTCGTACAACAACTACGTCGACACTGACGCCGCCCGTCGCGCCGCCTTCGACTTCTCCGAGCCGGCGGTCGCGATCATCAAGCACGCCAACCCGTGCGGGATCGCGGTCGGCACGGACGTCGCCGAAGCGCACCGCAAGGCGCACGCCTGCGACCCGGTGTCCGCGTACGGCGGCGTGATCGCCACGAACCGCCCGGTGAGCGTCGCGGCGGCGGAGCAGATCGCCGAGGTCTTCACCGAGGTCGTGCTCGCCCCCGACTTCGAGCCGGAAGCACTGGAGATCTTGCAGCGCAAGAAGAACGTGCGGCTGCTGAAGCTGCCCGTGCTCGAGAACGCGGCCCCGGTGGAGTTCCGGCCGATCTCCGGCGGCGTGCTCGTGCAGACCGCCGACGCGATCGACGCCCCCGGCGACGACCCGGCGAACTGGGAGCTGGCCACCGGCACGCCCGCCGACGAGAAGACCCTGGCGGACCTGGAATTCGCGTGGCGGGCGCTGCGCGCGGTGAAGTCCAACGCGATCCTGCTGGCGCACGAGCAGGCGACCGTCGGCGTCGGCATGGGACAGGTCAACCGCGTCGACTCGTCGCGGCTGGCGGTCTCGCGGGCGGGCGACCGGGCGAAGGGCTCGGTCGGCGCGTCGGACGCGTTCTTCCCGTTCCCGGACGGGCTCGAGGTGCTGATCGAGGCCGGCGTGCGAGCCGTCGTGCAGCCCGGCGGCTCCATCCGCGACGCCGAGGTGATCGCCGCCGCAGAGGCCGCCGGGATCACCCTGTACCTCACTGGAACGCGCCACTTCGCGCACTGATTTTTTCGCTGGCCGGCCGGGACTTTCGGGTCCCGGCCGGTTTTTCATCCCTCGCGCAGGATCGCGTAGACGACCTCGTCGCGGTAGCCGCCGTCGCGCCAGGTGACCTGGCACAGCAGGCCTTCGCGGTGGAAGCCGGTCTTCTCCAGCGTATGCTGCCCGGCGAGGTCCTCGCTGTCGACGAAGGCTTCGAGCCGGTGCGCGCGGGTGTGCCGGAAGACCTGGTCGACGAGCAGCTGGTAGGCCTTCGCGGCGGTGCCGTGGCCGCGGTAATCGGGCAGCAACGCGACGCCGACCCGGAAGCACCCGCCGGCGGGCCCGCCCCGGTCGGCCGCCTCCCAGGTGGCCATCCCGGCGACGACCGAGTCGACAGTCACCGCGACCGCGCTGGACGCCGGGCTGAGGAACCCGTCCTCGGCGAACCGGCGCCGCGCCCGCGGTCCGGTGAAACTCGTCCACTGGAAGGTCCCGGTGCCGTCCGGGTCCGTGGAGAACCGGTCGAGCACCGGCAGGTCGGCTTCGGTGATGCCCCGCAGGGCGATGTGTCCCGTCTTCATCAGGGTTCCCAGTGTAAAGAGCCGTTTTCCTGGTGTCCGGTGATCTTCCGGGTTGTTTCTCCGTGCGCGCTTGACAGCGGGGGAGGGGCGGGTGAGACTGGATGGTGTCGAACGGGTGTTCGATTCTGTTCGGCGCAGTGGTGTGCTGTTGGGTGCGATTGTTGGGTGACCGTGCGGTTTCCGCACGGATGAGGATGCGGAACCGCCTTCCCCGCGGTGTGTCGGCGTCCGTCCCGGGCTGGTGTGACGGCCTTGCCCGGGACGGGCTGTCGACCGGTCTCGGCGGAAGGAGGAACCAGTGAGGACCGGAGCGGCTTCGGGGGCTGCTTCTTCGGGGATTGCTTCGAAGATCGCGGAAACCGGGTCTTCCGGGGTCGCGGGGGCGGCTCGGGAAACCAGGGGGACTTCCGCGGACGGTGCGGTCACGGCTGGTGTGGCGGCTGGCTTTTCCGGGGCTGATTTTTCCGGGGCGGGCGGGGTTTCGGCTCTGGCCGGGGTGGCTCCGGGGGAGTTGGTGGCGAGCGGGTCTTCGGCTGTGGCTGGGGCGGCTTTGGGGGCTTCTGGGGCTGGGGGAGTTCCGGAAGTTGGCGGGGCGGCTTTGGAGGTGGGGGGCGCTTCGGCTTTTGCCGGTGTCGCTTCGGGGGCGAGTGATGCTCCGGTCTTGGCTGGGGTGTCCGGGGCGGGTGGTGCTTCGGCTTCGGCTGGGGTTGCGCCGGGTGCTGGCGGTGCTTCGGCTGGCGTTGCGCCGGGTGCTGGCGGTGCTTCGGTTTTGGCTGGGCGGGGCGGTGCTTCGGTCTCAGCTGTGGGGACGGGGTTGGGCGCTGGCAGCGATTTGGTCTTGACCGGGGCTGTTTCTGGACCGGGCAAGGCTCCAGTCTTGGCTGGGGCGGTGTCCGGGGCGGGCGGTGCTTCGGTTCTGGCTGGATGGGGCGGTGCTTCGGCCGCCGGTACGGGATCGGGTGCTGGCGGTGCTTGGGCCTTGGCCGAGGCTGTTTCTGGACCAGGCAGTGCTTCGGTCTTGGCTGGAGTGGTGCCGGGCGCTGGTCGTGCTTCGGCCTTGGCTGGGCGGGGCGGTGCTTCGGTCTTGGCTGCCGGGGTGGGGTCGGGTGCTGGCAGCGATTTGGCCTTGGCTGAGGCTGTTTCTGGGCCAGGTGGTGCTTCGGTCTTGGCTGGAGTGGTGCCGGGTGCTGGCGGTGCTTCGGCCTTGGCTGGGCGGGGCGGTGCTTCGGTCTTGGCTGCCGGGGTGGGGTCGGGTGCTGGCAGCGATTTGGCCTTGGCTGAGGCTGTTTCTGGACCGGGCGGTGTTTCGGGCTTGGCCGGGGTGGGGACGGCTGCCGATGGCGCATTGGCCTTGGCCGAGGAGGCCATCGGAGCTTCTGCGTCGGATGGCGCTTTAACCAAGGCGGCCGGAGCGGGTTGCGCGGTAGCCGAGGCAGTGCCTGGTGCAGCCAGCACTTGGCCCCCGGCCGAGGCCGTTCCCGAAGCGAGCGGCTCCTCGGCAGCGGCCGAAAAATCGGGCACCTCCCTGCTTCCCGCTAGCTCCGAGGCGCTCGATGTCCTTGACACAGCGGGGTTTTCGACCTGGCTGAAGAACCTCGGCCAGCCGCCCCAGGAGATCTTCTCCGCCGCAGACCCCCGGGCTTCCGCGCCCACGAGCGTGCCGGAGGCGCGGCCGGCACGCTCGTGGGAAGTGCTAGTGCCGTGGTCGGCGATTGAAGCGCTGGCGAAGGAACGCACGCCGGTCGCTGCGGGGGCACCGCGATTGAAGTTCTCGATGGGGGAGAACGAATCCCGGCTGAGTTCTCTGGACGCCGCGGTTAAGCCGTGGACGCCAGCCAACTCGTCTGCCGGGCTTCGTGCGCAGGCTCGGTCAGGGCATGGGCTTCGCTCCGGGTCGATGCCCGTCGACGCTGCCTCGTCGTCTGCCTGCCTGCAGTCTTCGGGTCGGGGCGGCTCAGTTGCTGAGCACCGGCCCGCAGCGGAGATCGAACCGCCGGTTCGGCTTCGGCCGTTAGCCTCGGCTGAACCCGAGGCTCAACCGCACGCCGCGTCTTCCGAACCGGCGGAACTTCCTCCTCCGGCTCGGCTCCACCCCGCCGCGGAGGACCCGGCGGAGGATCCGGCGCATCCGCTGGCCAAACTGACCGCCCTCCCCGGCGTCAGCACCGCTAGCACCGTCGCCGCCGATCGGGCGTCTCGGGCCGACTGGGATCGGGCCGCCGGGCGGATGCTGCCTGTCGCCCCAGCGTTGGCCGATCTCCTCCCCGGGGCCGGGTTGCGTCGCGGGAGTGTCGTCGCGGTTCACCCCTCCACCTCGTTGCTGTTCGCCTTGCTCGCGGAGGCGACCTCCGCCGGAGCGTGGGCCGCGGTGGTCGGGGTTCCGTCGCTGGGGATCGTCGCGGCGGCTGAGCACGGGGTCGCCATTTCGCGGCTCGCGTTGGTGCCTCAGCCGGGAGCCGAGTACCCGGCAGTGATGGCCGCCCTGCTCGACGGGGTCGACCTCGTCGTCACCGAGCCTCGGTCAGTCCGGCCGGACGTCGCACGCCGGCTCGCGGCGCGGGCTCGGCATCGCGGGGCCGTGCTGCTTTCGTTGGGGCACTGGCCTTCCGCCGACGTCGAGCTGCACTGCACCCCAGGCGCTTGGACCGGAGTACTCGAACACGGTGCCGGACATCTCCGCTCCCGCCCGGTCGAGGTCCATGCTCGCGGACGCGGTGCAGCGGCCCGGCCACGGTCGGCAGCGGTGCTTCTCCCCGGCCCGGACGGACGGGTTTCCCGCGGCGAGAAACGCGTCGCGGCACGGGAAGAGGCAGTCGGGTGAACCAGAGTGTCCACAAAGGACAAGGGGATCCGCGGCGCAATCCCACGCGGATGCTGGTCTTGTGGTGCCCGGACTGGCCCGCGGTCGCGGCCGTCGCGGCGGCGGGGAGCGTGCTGACCCGGCCGGCGGCGGTGTTCCATGCGAACCGGGTCGTCGCGTGCACTGCGGTCGCGCGGGCGCGGAACATCCGGCGCGGCATGCGGCGGCGCGAAGCGGAATCGCAGTGCCCCGAGCTGGCGGTGTTCGGCGTGGACGAGGCGCGCGACGCGCGGTTGTTCGAGAACGTCGCCTCCGCGGTGGAGGAACTGGTCGTCGGGCTGGAAGTGGTGCGGCCTGGGCTGCTCGCGGTTCCGGTCGCGGGGGCGGCCGGATATTTCGGCGGCGAACCGCGGCTCGCGGAGAAACTGGTGGACCAGGTGGCCGCGGCTGCCGGGGTCGAATGCCAGGTCGGGGTGGCGGAAGGACTGTTCGCGGCGACCCTCGCCGCGCGGCAGGGGGCGCTGGTCGAACCTGGGCGGAGCGCCGAATTTCTCGCCCCGTTGCCAGTGACCGAACTGGACCAGCCGGATGCCGAGCGCGCGGATCTGGTCGGCCTGCTCGTCCGGCTCGGGTTGCGCACGCTCGGCGCCTTCGCCGAACTCGGCGAGCGGGACGTAGCCGCGCGGTTCGGGCGCACCGGGGTGCTCGCGCATCGGCTGGCTCGAGGGCTGTCCGACCGGCCGCCATTGCGCCGCAGGCCGCCGCCGGAGCTGTCGCTCGCCGAGTCGTTCGATCCGGTGCTCGCCCGGGTGGATGTCGCCGCGTTCGTGGCCAAAAAACTCGGCGCGCGGTTCCACGCCGCGCTCGCTGATCGCGGGCTCGCGTGCACTCGATTGGGTATATACGCGACCACCGAGAACGGCGAGCAGCTCGGTCGCGTCTGGCGTTGTGCGGAACCGCTTACGCCGCAAGGGGTCGCGGACCGGGTCCGGTGGCAGTTCGAGGGCTGGCTCAAGGTCGCGCCCGGCGAACGGCCCACGGCCGGGGTCGCGCGGTTGCGGCTCGAACCGGAAGAGACTGTCGAAGGGAGGTCACTGCAGCTGGGGCTGTGGCGGGGGAGCGATCCCGGCGCCGGCCCGGGCGAGGACGAGGAATTGGCCGCCGAACGGGCGGGCCGGGCCTTCGTGCGAGTGCAAGGTCTGCTCGGTCCGGAGGGTGTGGTCACGCCGTTGCTCGACGGCGGACGAGATCCGGCGAGCCGGGTCCGGCTCATTCCGTGGGGCGATCCGCGGGAACCCGTCGGACCGCCGGACGCCACGTGGCCCGCCCGGTTGCCGTCCCCGTCGCCGGCGACGGTGCTGGAACAACCGTTGCCAGTCCAGGTCATCGACGACCAGGGACGGCCCGTCGGCCTCACCGCGCGCAAACGGCTGACCGCGCCGCCGCACGGACTGTGCGTCGAGGGCGGGCCGCCGCGGCCGATCACCGGATGGGCCGGTCCGTGGCCGGTCACCTCGGGCCGTCGATCGACCGGACCGCAGCGAGCCCGGCTGCAACTGCTGCTCGCGGCAGGGGAGAACGAAGCGCCGGAGGCGGTGCTCGTCCTCTGCTCCGGAACGGAAAATCCAGTGTGGACAGTGGAGGGAAGTTACGACTGATGAACAGGCCGAACAGCGGGAGAAACCACGAAAGGAGACCGCACCTGATGGACCATGAGCTGCCGGCGCCCCGCGTCCCGGCCGAACCGCCGTGCCCGTTCGACCCGGTGCCGGTCGCGCTGCTGATCCCGCAACCCCGCCGATCGCCCGAGAACCGGACGGACTGACGATGGGCTGGAACAACCCGCCGGTCCCGTGGAAGGACCTCGCGCGGGCGCTGTCGGGCGGGATGCCGCCCGGCGACCACGGCGACAGTCCCGCGTGGGGACGCAAACGCGAGGCGTACCGCCGCCCCGCCGACATCCCGCCGCCGCGCAGCGACCTGGAAGCCGGGCCGCGAGTGGCGTACGCCGAACTGCATTGCCACTCCAACTTCAGTTTCCTCGACGGCGCCAGCCACCCCGAGGAACTGGTGGAGGAAGCCGCGCGGTTGCGGCTCGACGCGATCGCGCTCACCGATCACGACGGCATGTACGGCGTGGTCCGTTTCGCCGAGGCGGCCAAAGAACTAGGCGTCGCCACGGTGTTCGGCACCGAGCTGAGCTTCGGGCTGTCCGGGCCGCAAAACGGGGTCGCGGACCCGGAAGGCGAGCATCTCCTGCTGCTGGCCCGCGGCAGCGACGGCTATCGCAGCCTGTGCCGCGCGATCACCGCCGGACAGTTGCGCGGCCACGACGGCAAAGCAGCGGAACTTGCCGAAAAAGGCCGTCCGATCTACGACTTGTCCGCCGTGGCGGAGGAAGTCGCGGGGAAATGCGCGGTGCTTACCGGCTGCCGCAAGGGATCCGTGCGTTCGGCGCTGGTGCGCGAAGGCCCGGACGCCGCGTTCGCCGAACTGCGCCGGCTGGTCGACCTCTTCGGCCAGACCCAGGTGTATGTCGAATTGATCGACCACGGCCAGCCGCTCGACAGCACGCACAACGACTTGCTCGCCGAGATGGCCAGCGAACTCAAGCTGCCCACCGTCGCGACCACCGCCGCGCACTACGCCCGTCCCGAACGCGGCCGGCTGGCGGACGCGCTCGCCGCCATCCGCGCCCGACGCAGCATCGACGACCTCGAAGGCTGGCTGCCCGGCGACGCCGCCGCTTTCCTGCGCTCGGGCAACGAAATGGCGGAAATCTTCCAGCGGTACCCGGGCGCGGTGCAGCGATCGGCGTTGCTGGGCATGGAATGCGCCTTCTCGCTGGAGCTTCTCGCGCCGGAGCTGCCGCCGTTCGACGTGTCGCCCGGCGAGACCGAGACCACGCACCTGCGAAACCTCGTCAAGAAGGGCTTCGACAAGCGTTACTCGGGCAAAGCCCACGCGGACCAGGCCTGGCAGCAGATCCAGCACGAGATGGCGGTGATCGAGAAACTCGGCTTCCCCGGGTACTTCCTGATCGTCTGGGACATCGTCCGGTTCTGCCGGGAAAACGACATCCTGTGCCAGGGAAGGGGTTCCGCGGCCAACTCGGCGGTGTGCTACGCGCTCGACATCACCAAGGTCGACCCCATCGAGTACCGCCTGCTCTTCGAACGGTTCCTCGCGCCTGACCGCGACGGCTACCCGGACATCGACATCGACATCGAGTCCGACCGGCGCGAGGAAGCGATCCAGTACGTCTACGGCAAGCACGGCAGGCTCAACGCCGCACAGGTCGCGAACGTGATCACCTACCGCGCCCGCTCCGCGATCCGCGACGCGGCCCGGGCACTGGGCTATTCGCCCGGCCAGCAGGACGCGTGGAGCAAGCAAATCGACCGCTGGGGCGCCTTGCGCAGCACGGAAAAAGACCACGACCACGACATCCCGAACGACGTCGTGCAGCTCGCCTTCGCCCTCGAAGACTTCCCGCGGCACCTCGGCATCCACTCCGGCGGCATGGTGATGTGCCGGGAGCCGGTGAGCCAGGTGTGCCCGGTCGAATGGGCGCGGATGGAAAACCGCAGCGTGCTGCAGTGGGAGAAGGAGGACTGCGCCGCGGCGGGGCTGGTGAAGTTCGATCTGCTCGGGCTCGGCATGCTCTCCGCGCTGCACTACATGCTCGACCTGGTCGCGGAATACAAGGGCGAGGAGATCGACCTCGCCGAGCTGGACCTCAAAGACAAGAACATCTACGAAATGCTCTGCCGCGCCGACGCGATCGGCGTGTTCCAGGTGGAAAGCCGCGCCCAGCTGGCGACGTTGCCGCGATTGCGGCCGAAGAAATTCTACGACCTGGCCGTGGAAGTCGCGCTGATTCGCCCCGGCCCGATCCAAGGCGGTTCGGTGCATCCGTACATCCGCCGCAAACAGGAGCGCGAGAAGTGGGACTACGACCATCCGCTGCTGGAGAAAGCTCTGTCGAAGACGCTGGGAGTGCCGCTGTTCCAGGAGCAGATGATGCAGATCGCCCTGGACGTCGCGAACTTCACCCCGGCCGAGGCCGACCAGCTCCGGCACGCGATGGGATCGAAACGGTCGCAGCGGAAAATGGAACGGCTGCACAAGCGGTTCCTCGACGGAGCCATCGCCAACGGGCTGGACGCGGAGCTGGCGGAGAAGATCTTCCAGAAGCTCAAGGCGTTCGCCAACTTCGGCTTCCCGGAAAGCCATGCGCTGAGCTTCGCGCATCTGGTGTTTGCGAGCGCGTACTTCAAGTACTACCACCCGGACGCGTTCTGCGCGGGTCTGCTGCGAGCGCAGCCGATGGGGTTCTACTCGCCGCAGTCGCTCGTGGCGGACGCGCGCCGGCACGGGGTCACCACCTTCGGCCCGGACATCAACCTGAGCCTCCCGCACGCGACGCTGGAAGCGTTGCCGGGCAACGGGAAACTCCACGCGGTACGCGGCGGGCTCGGCACCGTCCGGATGATCGGCGAAACGCTGGCCAAGGAGATCGTGGCGGAACGGGAGGCGAACGGCCGGTACGAGAGCATGTCCGACCTCGGCAGGCGCGTCCGGCTCACCACTCCGCAGCTGGAAGCGCTGGCCACCGCGGGCGCGTTCAGCGCGTTCGGCCCGGACCGGAGGCAGGCATTGTGGTCCGCGGGCGCGGTCGCGCAAGACCGGCCGGAGAAACTGCCCGGCACCGGCGTCGGGGTGGAAGCGCCGATGCTGCCCGGGATGGACGGGCTCGAGGTCGCGGCCGCCGACGTGTGGGCCACCGGGATCTCGCCGGACAGCTACCCGACGGAGTTCATCCGCGACCGGCTCGACGCGCTCGGGGTCATCACCGCCGACAAGCTGCTGGAGCGGTCCGACGGGGAACGGGTGCTCGTCGGGGGAGCGGTCACGCATCGTCAGCGGCCGGCGACCGCCGGCGGGGTCACGTTCCTGAACCTCGAGGACGAGACCGGCATGGTGAACGTGATCTGCACACTCGGGCTGTGGCAACGGTTCCACCGGATCGCACGGGGCAGCGCGGCGCTGCTGGTGCACGGAGTCCTGGAAAAAGCGGACGGCGTCGCGAGCGTGCGCGCGCAGAAGCTGGAGCAGCTCCGGCTGCGGATCCCGACGAAATCACGGGACTTCCGATGACCGGCGAACAGTTCGTGGACACACGCCTTCCGGCGGTGCGCAACCACCCCGTCGGAGTGCCGGCACCGGAGCTGATGTCATCCTGTCCGGGTGACGGAGACCGGCGAGGACTACACCGAAGCACGACTTTCCGGCCAGTGGTGGGAAAAACGCCAGTTCGCGGATTGCGATTTCACCGAGGCGGACCTGCGCGACCTGCGCACCCGCGGCTGCACCTTCGACAACTGCGACTTCACCAAGGTCGATCTCGCCGGTTCGCGGCACGACGCGTCGGCGTTCCGCTCATGCACGTTCGACCGCTCGGTGCTCGCAGACAGCCGCTGGTCGTCGTGCTCGCTGCTTGGTTCGTCCTTTGTGGACTGCCGATACACCGGGATCGCGCTGACCGAATGCGATCTGTCGCTGGCGTCGTTCGCGCGCGGCCGGTTGCGGAAACTGGACCTGTCGGGGCTGCGGATGCGGGAAGTGAACCTCAACGAGGCGGATCTGACGGATTCCGACCTGCGGGGTACGGACCTGTCCGGGTCCCGGATGATCGGCACGAAGCTGACCGGAGCCGACCTGCGCGGCGCGGCGGTGGACGCGAACGGGCTCGTGCAGGCGGACTTGCGCGGTGCTTACGTGGACGTCGAACTGGCGGTGGCGTTCGCCGCGGCCCATGGCCTGGTCGTCAAGTAACCCGTTCCCGGAGACGGAAAAGGGGCGAAGCCCGCTGGCCCCGCCCCTTGTCCGCGTTCTCAGTCGATCGGCGGTTCGCCCGGGTCGAGCTCGATCAGGTCGCCCTCGGCGAGCAGCTCTTCGATGCTCGCCGGAAGCAGGTACGCCGACCCGCCGCCCGGCTGGTTGAACCACGGGATCGCGACCCCGGCCAGGGTTTCGAGCGGCCGCTGAACCCGGTACACGTGGTACGGCCGGTTCACCCACTCCGGCACCAGCGAACGCTCCTCGAACGGGGTGCCCGCCGCGTAGGTCAGGTTTCCGTTCGGGCCGCCGAAGCGGTCCAGTTCGCTGCCCGCGGGCAGTTCGCGCAGTTCCTTGCCGCGGAACAGGGTCAGCGGCGGTTCCCCGGCCAGCGGCGCGATCGGCCACTGCCCGCTGCCGCCGGTTCCGTTGGCGCGCACCGGTTCCTCGCGGCGCACCGGCGGTTCCCGCCGCGGAGGCGGGCTGACCGGCGAAGCGACCTGGGTGGGCGGGGCGCCGACCGGAGAGGCGACCTGCGTCGGCGGGGCGCTCACCGGGGGAGCCGCCTGAGCCGGCGGGCTCACCGGTGCCGCGACCTGCGTCGGCGGGGCGGGCGGCGGAGTCTGCCGGGCCGGCGGCGCCGGTGGCTCGTCGTCGGCCAGCAGCTGATCGGCAGGCGTGAAGGCGGTCTGCTCCTGCGGCGGCACGTTCTCGCGCGGCCGGACCGGGAACGAACCCGTCGCGACCTCCGGCGACAACGTCGCCACCACCGGCGGCTTCGGCGCGTCCGCGGCTGGCTGTTCGGCCGGCGCGGGGGCTTCCGCCGGGACGTACCCGTCGGGGTACAGCAGCACCTTGCCGAGCATGAACGCCGCGGCGTCCTCCGCGTCGCCGAACACCGCCGGGTTGATCAGCTCGCCGTCGTACCAGCCGACGCGCCAGCCTTCGCTGACCTGCTCGACGCTCCATCCGCGTTCGGTGGGGCCGCCGAGCCGGTATGCGGCCTCGGGCACGTTCAGCTCGTCGAGCTTCGCCTGCAGTTCGGCCAGCTCCGGCTGGGCAGGCTGTTCCCGCCGCGCGGCCGGGGCCGGTTCGGCCTGCTCCCGTGCCGCGCGCCGCCCGCCGGACGGCGGAGGCACCGGCATCTCCGGCACCGGAAGCCCACCGGGGATCTCGGACCCCGGCATGATCATCGCGGTGGGCGGGCCCGCGTCGTACTCGGCCTCGCGGTGCTTGTCGTCCTCGTAGCCGGTGGAGTGCGTGAACAGTTCGGCACGCTGCTCGTCGTCGTCGCGGGACGGCTCGTTGCCGTGCGTGAAGAGCACCGGCTCCTCGGACCCGGCGTCGACCGGCTGGTGCACGTCGGTGTCGTCCTCGTCGTCGGCCGGGTGGCCCGGACCGGTGCCGTTGCGGCCGGGGACGAGGTCGTGGTGGACGTCGGTGTGGTCTTCGTCGTCGTAGTGACCGTCGTCGTAGCGGTCGTACTGCGCGTTGTCGAAGTCCTGCTCGAAGGGCGGCTCCGCGGGACGCTCCGGCGCGGTGCCGTGGCGGCCCTCGGCCTCCTTCTCGCGGCCACGGCCGTGCGCGGCGGCAAGACCGGCGGCGGCCAGCCCACCGGCCGCCGCGACCCCGGCCGCGGTCGCACCGACGTGACTGCCGTGCTCGTCCGCCGGTTCGGCCGGGCTGTCGGATTCTGCGCTGCGCCGTCCGCCGTCCTCGGCGTTCAGCCGCACGTCGTCCCGGCGGCTGTCGTCCGCTTCGGCATCCGGCTGGGCGCGCCGACGGCCGCCTTCCTGGTCCGCGGGGCGAGCGTCCTCCGGTGCCGCGCCGCGCCGGCCGGCGTCCGGCTCGGCGTTGTGGCGGTTCGGAGCGGCGGGTTCGTCGGCGGAGCTGTCCGCGCCGATGAGCCCGTCGGCACCGATGAGGCCGTCCGCGCCGACCAGCCCCTCCTCCTTGCTCGGAGCAGCGGGCTGCTCGAACGCGCCGACACCGGGGATGCTGCTCCCGTGCGGGTCGCGGTGGTCGTCGTACCCGTCGTCGTAGTCGGCCGCCGCTTCGCGGTGACGGTCGTCGACGTGGTGCGCGGGTCCGTCGTACCCAGTTTCGTCATGGCCGTGCTGGCCGGCGGCTTCGTCGTACCCGTGCGGCTCGGCGTACGCGCCGGCCTCGTGGGAGGCGCCGTCCTGGTACTCGTGCTGCTCGTCGTACGGCTGAGCGTCGTATCCGCGAGCGTCGTGCGGTGCCGGTTCGTCGTAGCCGTCGTGGGTTCCGGGTTCCCGGTAGCCGTCGTGGCCAGCCTCTTCGTAACCCTCGTCGTGCTGGTCGTAGTGCTCGGCGTGCCCTCGTTGGTCGTAGGCGTCCGCGTGGCCGTGCTGGTCGTAGTCGTCGGCGTGGCCGGGTTCGGCGTAACGGGTGGTGTCGGGGTGCTCGTCGTAGCCAGCCTCGTGCGGATGGCCGGATTCGGCGTGCGCGCCACTCGCGACGGCTCCGGCCACACCGGCGGCTCCCGCTGCTCCCGCCACCGCAGCGGCAGCGCCCAGACCGTGCGACCCGCCAGGGCTGTCCGGCCCGGCAACCGGCGGGGACACGCGCGTTCCCTGCGGACCGCTCGGTGCGCCGGGACCGCCCGCGGGACCCTGGGCACCCTGCGGGCCGGGGCCCTGCGGACCCGGCCGGTCGCGCCGATCCGAACCGCCTCGGGCAGTGGGCCCGTGCGGCTCGAATTGCTCGTTCGAGCCGCCGCGGTCGTCGAAGCCGGGCTCGTCCGGGGCACCGGGCCTGCCGTAGTCGTCGGCGGGGTGGAAGTTGTCGCCCTGGGGTCGGTCGGTCGCGCCGGGCCTGCCGGAGTCGGGGCCGCCGAGGTTGTCGGCGGGGTGGAAGTTGTCGCCCTGGGGTCGGTCGGTCGCGCCGGGCCTGCCGGAGTCGGGGCCGCCGAGGTTGTCGGCGGGGTGGAAGTTGTCAGGGCTGCCGCTCCCGCCGGAATGGCTTGCCGCGCCGACGGCGGCCGCGCCGAGACCGGCCGCGCCGAGTCCAGCGGCGGCTGCGCCTACTCCGGCGGCACCAGTGCCGGGGCGGTCAGCACCGGGTCCACCGGCACCAGGTCCGTTGGCGTCGAATCCGCCAGGCCCGCTGGCACCGCCGGGTCCACCGGCGCTGCCCGGACCGCCAGGTCCACCGGGGCCGCCCGCCGCCGGACCACTGGGACCGCCAGCACTGGGACTTCCCGCACCGGGACCGCCTGCTCCGGGCCCGCCGGGGCCAGACCCAGGACCACCGGCAGCAGATCCGGGACCACCGGGCCCACCTGCTGCGGGACCGCCCGCTCCGGGACCACCAGGCCCACTCGCTCCGGGGCCGCCAGCCGCCGGACCACCGGCACCCGGCCCGCCGGGAGCGGGGCGTTGCTGCGGAGTCTGGCTTCCGCGAGTCAGATAAGCCGCCGCGCCCTGCAGGGTCAGCTCGTCCACCTGCGGCAGCTGGAAGCCGTTGGCGCGGATGTGCTCGATCAGATCCGCTTCCGGCGAGACGCCGTAGGTGCGGAGGTAGAAGTTCACCGCGGCGGGCCAGATCCAGTGGCCGTCGCTGTGGAAGGCGACCGGGACCGTCGCTTCCGGGGTCTGTGCGAGCCGGTCGATGTCGTAGCCGCGGTCCTGGACCACGACCGGGGCGTGGTCGAGGTACTCCAGCAGCCGGTCCTGCTCGTCGACGTCCAGGTCGGGACGGTTGATGACCGGGCGGCCGGCCGGGCCGATGGTGTCGAAGATCCGCGCGATGCGGAAGTGCGGGCCGGGCTGTTCCGGACCGAGGCCGGACATCCGGCGGATCAGCCACTCGGGCACGTTCTCCTCGGTGCGCGGGAACATGCGCAGCTCGTCGGAGTACGCCTGGGGCGGCGGCGCGAGGTGCCACTGCGGCTCGTCGCGGTTGTACTCGAGGTTGTAGCTGGAGGGGTGGTCCAGCTGGTAGCGCGCGTTGAACCAGGTGCCGCGGCCGTCGCGGTACATGCCCGCGCGGAGTCTCCCGAAGAGGGTCGCGATGTCGTGCGTCGCGATCCATTCCTGAGTGGAGCCGTCCTCGAGCACGATCTCGCCGGTCAGCTCGTGGTACCTGCCGACGGCTCGGTACTCCGCGGAGACTTTGCGCCAGTCGCGCGGGGCGGCGCGCAGCAGGGCCAGTCCGATCTGCTTGACCAGAGTGTCCTGCTCCGTCGCGTTCAGCTGCGTCGTCGGTTGTGCCACGGGGAACATTTTGACTGTTCGCGCGCACGAACGCACCCCGCATAGGGCTTTTGCCACCCTCGAGCCGGTGGACGTGCCCGCTGACCTCGGCGGACGCGATATGGCACGGGTCACACGCCTGGGTGGGTGATGCGGTGGAGCCCCTCCAGCTTAAGACCCGGGACGGCTGATTCGACGGAAGACGCGCGGGCCGATCGGGTGGTGTCGCGTGCACGCAGCGTGCAGGACCCACTCCTGACCGGCAGTCTCCGGCGGCTCTGCGACAATGGCCGCCGTGACGGCGAAGATTCTCGACGGCAAGGCCACGAAGAACGCCATTTTCGCAGAGTTGCGCCCCCGCGTGGCCGCGCTCGCGGAGAAGGGGATCACTCCTGGACTGGGCACGGTGCTGGTCGGCGACGACCCCGGTTCCCACTCCTACGTGAAGATGAAGCACGCGGACAGCGCGAAGATCGGCGTCAACTCGATCCGCCGCGACCTGCCCGCGGACATCTCGCAGGAGAAGCTCGAGGCCGTCATCGACGAGCTGAACGCCGACCCGGCCTGCCACGGCTACCTCGTCCAGCTGCCGCTGCCGAAGCACCTCGACGCGAACCGCGTCCTGGAGCGCATCGACCCGGAGAAGGACGCCGACGGCCTCGCGCCGATCAGCCTCGGCCGGCTCGTGCTCGGTGAACCGGGCGCGCTGCCGTGCACCCCGTACGGAATCATCGAGCTGCTCAAGCGGCACGGCGTCGAGCTGAACGGCGCGCAGGTCACCGTGGTCGGCCGCGGCATCACCGTCGGCCGCACGCTCGGCTTGCTCCTCACCCGGCGCAGCGAGAACTCCACCGTCACGCTTTGCCACACCGGCACCCGCGACCTCGCCGCCGAGGTGCGCCGCGCGGACATCGTGATCGCCGCGGCGGGCGTGCCCGGGATCATCAAGCCGGACATGGTCAAGCCCGGCGCGGCGGTGCTGGACGTCGGCGTCTCGCACGTCGACGGCAAGCTCACCGGCGATGTCGACCCGGCGGTCGCGGAGGTGGCCGGCTGGCTGTCGCCGAACCCCGGCGGCGTGGGCCCGATGACGCGGGCGATGCTGGTCACCAACGTCGTCGAGGCTGCGGAACGCGCGGCCGCCCGCTGATGGCGATGACCGGGCAACGGCACCGCGGCGATCGTCCCTGGCTCGTCCACGTGCCGTTCGCGGTGATCGTGCTGCTGCTGGCCGCGGCTGTGGTGCGGGCGCTGCAGTACCACTGGCGCGAGGGCGCGGCGCTGGTCGGCGTGGCGCTGTTCGTGGCCGGGGTGCTGCGTGCCGTGCTGCCGGAGGAGCGCGCCGGGCTGCTCGCGATTCGCGGCAAGGCCGTCGACATCCTCACCTACGGCGCGTTGTGCGCCGCGGTGCTCTACATCTCGCTGTCGATCGTCGGCGGCCCGTTCGACGCCTCCTCCTAGCCGGACTTCGTCAGGACGCGAGCGCGAGTTCCTTCTGGACCCGCGCCTCGCGCCGGTCCAGCAACCCGGACACCGCGGCGATCGACACCCCGAGCACGGCCAGCAGCGCTCCGACCCAGTTCGGGGCCAGCAGGCCGAGCCCGCCCGCGATGACCAGGCCGCCGAGGTACGCACCGATCGAGTTGGCGATGTTGAACGCCGACTGCACCGCGGCCGAAACCAGCGACGGCGTGCCGCCCGCCTTCTCCATGGTCCGTGCCTGCATCATCGGGCCGATCATGAAGCCAGCGACGCCGACGAAGAAGATCGTCACCGCCGCGCCGACCTTGCCCTGCGCGGTCACGGTGAAGATCGACAGCACGGTCGCGAGAGCGAGCAGCGCGACGTACAGGCTCGGCATCAGCGCCTTGTCCGCGAGCCGTCCGCCGAGGTAGTTGCCGATCGTCATGCCGACCCCGGCCAGCGAAAGCAGCACCGTGACGTTGGCGGGCGAGTATCCGGCGACGTCGGTCAGCATCGGCGCGATGTAGGACATGCAGGCGAAGACGCCGCCGAGCCCGAACATCACGATCGCCAGCGCAAGCCACACCTGCGGGCGGCGGAACGCGCCGAGTTCGCCGCGGATCGACGGGTCGGCCGGGCGGCCCTGGTGCGGCACCAGCTTCGCGATGGCGGCGATCGCGAGCAGGCCGATCACCGCGACGACGCCGAACGTCGCGCGCCAGCCGACCTGCTGGCCGAGCAGCGTGCCGAGCGGGACGCCGATGACGTTCGCCAGGGTCAGGCCCATGAACATCATCGACACCGCCTTCGCGCGCTGGCCCGGCTGCGCGAGGCTGGAGGCGACGACCGCGCCGGCGCCGAAGAACGCGCCGTGCGGCAGACCGGCGAGGAACCGGAACGCGATGCCGAAGTCCTGGTTCGGCGAAAGCGCGAACAGCCCGTTGCCGACCGTGAACAGCCCCATCATCGCCAGCAGCATCGTTTTGCGCGGCAACCGGACCGCCAGCGCGGTGAGCAGCGGCGCGCCGATCACCACGCCGAGCGCGTAGGCGGAGATGAAGTACCCCGCGGACGGGATGTCGATGTGGAAGTCCGCGGCGGTCAAGGGCAGCACGCCCATCATCACGAACTCGGTGGTCCCGATGCCGAAGGCACCGACGGCGAGCGCGAGCAACGCGACGGGCACGGCTCTCCCTTCCTTGAGAAATCGTTTTCTCAGCGCCTGGGTCGCAGGCTTCTGAAGCGCTTTAGAACGAGGGCAAAAAACTAGACAGCCCCGACGTCGTCGTGCTGTCTCGCTCTAGTTGAACCGATGGAGGGCGGCCTTGTCATCCCGGTATTCGGGTGAGGCCCGCCACGTGCCGGGACCGCTCAGCGGGGCGCGGCCAGGACGCCGTCGAGCAGGCCGGGGAACAGCGCGTCGAGATCGTTGCGGCGCAACGAGTTGTACCGGGTGGTGCCCACCTGGCGGCCGGCGATCACCCCGGCCTGGCGCAGCGTCGCGAGGTGATGGGTGAGTGTGGACTTGGTCACCGGCACCTCGAAACCGCTGCACGAGACCTCCGTTTCGGAGTTCGCCAGCTGCCGGACCATGGCCAGCCGGACCGGGTCGGCCAGCGCGCGCAGCACTCCTTCGACCGTGATCTCGTCGCGGTCCGGGTAGACGAGCGGGGGCAGGGGCGCGGAGGCGGGCATGCGTCCATAGTACGACGGCTGTCGAAATTGTCAGCCGGTCCGTGTACGGTCGTCATCGAACTACGACGTTCGTCGAACTATTCGTTCAGGTCTGGTTGGGGGACATCCATGTCCAGCGTCTCCTCCTCGGCGGCGGCCCGGAACTCGGTGCTCGCGTTCGGGGCCTTCGGCGTCGGCACCAGCGGCTACATCGTGGCCGGGCTGTTGCCGGCGCTCACCTCCGAACTGCACATCTCCGCGACGGCCGCGGCGCAGCTCGTCACCTCGTTCGCCATCGCGTACGCGGTGGGCTCTCCGCTGTTCGCCGCCGCCACCGGCCGGTGGGAACGGCGCACGCTGCTGGTCGCCGCGCTCGCGGTGGCCGCGGTCGGGAACATCTTCGCGGCCGTCGCGCCCGGGTACGCCACGCTGCTGATCGCGCGGGTCGTCACGGCGATCGGGGCCGCCGTGTACACCCCGGCCGCCACCGCAGTCGCGGCTGAACTGACCACGCCGGAACGTCGCGGCCGAGCTGTGTCGCTGGTGTTCGGAGGACTCACCATCGCGTTGATCTTCGGCGTCCCGCTGGGCAGCGTGATCTCCCAGCAGTTCGGCTACGAAGGGGCTTTCCTGTTCGTCGGCCTGCTGTCGCTGCTCGGTGCGATCGGGGTGCGGGTCGCGTTGCCGAAGGTGGCGCCGCCGCCCGCGGTCGGGCTCGCCGAGCGGTTCGCGGTCGCGCGGGACAAGCGGGTCGTCGCGCTGCTGGTCACCACCACGCTCGCCTGCCTCGCCGCGTTCATGGTCTACACGCTGGTGTCGCCGGTCTTGACGGCCACCGCGGGCGTTTCCGGCGGGACGGTCACGGTGCTGCTGTTCTGCTACGGCATCGGCGGCGCGATCGGCAACTTCGCCGGCGGCCGCGCGGCTGACCGGTGGGGTGCGCGCAAGCCGCTGCTGGTCATCCTCGTCGGGTTCACCGCCGTGATGGTGCTGCTGCCGTTCACCGCGACGACCGTCGTCGGGGCCGGGATCACGTTGTTCGTGTGGGGCGTGGCGAACTGGTCGTTCAGCCCGCCGGTGCAGCATCGGCTCATCGAGCTGTCGCCGGGGCACGCCGGTCTCGCGCTGTCGCTCAACGCCTCGGCGATCTACCTCGGCGTCGGGTTGTCCGGCATCGTCGGCGGTGCGGTGCTGACCTCGGCCGGGCCGACCGTCCTGCCGGAGGTCGCGGCGATCCTCGCCGCCGCGGCGATGCTCGTGGTCGTGTTCTTCTGGGGCGCGCGGAAGCGGGCTGAGATCCGCGAGGAGGTCGCGGTCTGAGAAGCTGCCGGGCGTGGCGGAGGTACTGGAAACCGTGCCCGGGCACGGCGGCGAACTGGTGCTGCGACGTGACGGAGCCGAGTTCGAGGTGATCGAAAACGGGATGTTCCTGATGGACACCCGCAACGGCGAGTCGGAACGGCTGCTCGTCACCGGAGCCGCCGACCGGCTCGCGCCCGGCGCGCGAGTGCTGATCGGCGGCCTCGGCGTCGGGTTTTCGCTGCGGGCCGCGCTGGACCACGCCGCGGTCGGTTCCGTGGTCGTGGTGGAACGCGAACCGGCGGTGATCGGGTGGAACCGCACCGGCCCGCTGCGCGAGGTGCACGGGGCGGCATTGGACGATCCGCGGGTGACGGTGGTCGAGGCGGATCTGCTGGAGTGGCTGCGGGCCACGAGCGAGACGTTCGACGCGCTGTGCCTGGACATCGACAACGGTCCAGAGTGGACAGTCACCGAGGGGAATGCGTCGTTGTACGCCGATTCCGGCTTTGGCGCGGCTGTCCCAGCTGCTGCGTCCGGGCGGGGTGCTGGCGGTGTGGAGCGCGGGCGCGGCACCGGGGTTCACGGCCCGGCTGCGGGAGCGGTTCGCCGAGGTGGACGTGGCGGAGATTCCGGTGCCGCGCGGCGAACCGGACGTGGTCTGGTTCGCGCGAGGCTGAGTCAGTTCGCCTTGGCGGCGGCCTTCGCGGCCTTCTTGAACGCGCGCACCTCGCCGAGCGTCTTGGCGTCCGTCACGTCCGCGATGGAACGCCGCGAGCCTCGGTCGCCGTACGCGCCCGCGGCTTCTCGCCAGCCCTTCGGGGTGACGCCGCGCTGTTTGCCCAGCAGGGCCAGGAAGATCTTCGCTTTCTGCTCGCCGAATCCGGGCAGCGCCTTGAGTCGCTTCAGTACTTCCGCGCCGTCCGGCTTGGGGCGGCCGTCGAGCCAGATGCCCTCGGTGCGGCCGTCGTAGTTTTCGATGATGTGCAGCGCGAGCGCGTGCACCCGGCGCGCCATCGAGCCGCCGTAGCGGTGGATCGCCGGCGGGACCACGCACATCTCGACGAACTTCTCGACGTCCGTGGCGGCGATCTTGCGCAGGTCGAAGCCGTCCATCCGGTCGGCGATCTTCCGCGGGCCCGCGAAGGCGTGCTCCATCGGGTACTGCTGGTCCAGGAGCATCCCGGTGAGCAGGGCGAACGGGTCGTCGTTGAGCAGCTTGTCGGCCGCCAGGTCGCCGGTCAGGTGCAGTTCGCGCAGCATGGCGTCATCTTCGCACAAACCGCCCGGTCAGCCGCGTGCGAAGCGGGCCGGGGTGGTGCCGAGGTAGCGGCGGAAGTGCCGGGTCAGGTGCGCCTGGTCGGCGAACCCGGAGGCGGTGGCGACGGTCGCGGGCGGGGTGCCGTCGAGCAGCAGGCGGCGGGCGTGGTCGACGCGGCGGCCGGTGACGTACCGGTGCGGCGGCAGTCCGAAGCGGCGGCCGAAGGCACGGACCAGGTGGACTGGGTGCGCGCCGAGCACCTCCGACGCGTCGGCCAGCGTCAGCGAGCCGGGCAGGCGTTCGTCCAGGAGGTCGCGCAGGTCGTCGGCGAGGGTGCGGTCGGGCGGCGTGCTGGCCGGACGGCCGAGGTGGGTGCGCAGCCGCTGGGCGACGAGGGCGAGGCGGCTTTCCGCTTCCAGCGGCTCGGCGAGCGACTGGTGCAGCTGGTGGATTCTGGTGCGCAGCAACGGATCCGGCAGGCTCGGCTGGTCGACGGCGGCGCCGATCAGGTCGTCGCCGAGCACGTCGGCATCGAGGTAGAGCACGCGCTTGCGGAAGCCGTGGCTGGTCGCGGCGCGGCCGTCGTGCGCGACGTTCGGCGGCAGCAGCGTGACAGCCGTGCCGAGTGCGCCGTGGTGGTGCCGGTCGAGGTCGTAGCTGATCGCGCCGTCGTCGACGATCAGCAGTGCCCAGGTGTCGTGCGTGTGCGCGGGGTAGGCGTGATCGGTGAACCGGGCGTGGAACGCCTCGGCGATCCCAGGCACCGGAGGGCGCCAGGCCGACACCGTCATGTTCAAAACGTACAAGACCCGCGGGCGGCCGCGACCCGATGCTGTCCCGCATGAACCGATTCGACACGAAGATCGCCGTGCTGCTGCGGGACGACCTGGCCTCGTGGCAACGGCTGAACGTCGCGGCGTTCCTGGTGAGCGGCGTGGCCCACACGACGCCCGAGCTGATCGGCGAGCCCTACCTCGACGCCGACGACACCGAGTACCTGCCGATGTTCCGCCAGCCGGTACTCGTGTTCGCGGGCAACGCGGAGACGCTCGCGCTGGCGCACAGCCGGGCGCTCACCCGTGGTCTGCGGTTCTCGATCTTCACCGACGAACTGTTCCAGACCGGCAATGACGTCGACAATCGCGCGGCGGTGCGGGCGGTGCCGCGGGAGAAACTCGCGTTGGCGGGGATGGCCGTGCACGGGCCGAAGAACGCGGTGGACAAGATCCTCAAGGGCGCTCGGCTGCACGGCTGAATGGAGGATTTCTCCCCGCGGGGCCAGGAATCCTGCCAAGATCGGAAGCAGCCCAGGGGAGGGACATCATGCGGAAAATCTTGGCGGTCGTCGCGGCCGCGGGTATCGCGTTCGGGACGGCGTCGGCCGCGCACGCGGACCCGGCGGCCGGGTTCGGTTACACCTCGGACGAAGGCGCATACCCGTTTGAAGGCAGTGCTTCCTGGACCGCCGACCAGGTCACAGCATGGGAGTACGGCGACGCGGTGAAGGTGGACGCCGAGTCGCCCGACGGCTGGGATTGGGCCCGGCTGGAACTCAGCGCTCCTGCCGGACAGCAGCTGCACGAGGGGGCTTACTCGAACGCCGCTGTCCGGCAGCAGAACTCGCCGCAACTCGCGACACCCGGCTTCATCGCGTTTCGCGGAACCCGGGCCGGTGGCACGGGCGCCTGTGCCGCCCCGGACGCGACCGCTGACTTCACCGTCTCCCGCCTGGTCCGCGCCGCCGACGGAGCGGTGACCGACCTCGACGTCACCTTCGTCCTGCACTGCACCTCCGCCGCGGCAACTCGCGGCGAGGCGCACTACCACCGGGCGGCTTAAGCCTCCGCGAACACCGCGAACACCTGCCGTACCCGGTCGCCCTGATCCAGCGTCACGTGCTGTGCCTTCGCCGAGCTGAAGCCGGCGTCGGTGGCCAGCGCGGCGGCTTCGTCGAGGGTGCCCGGGATACGCAGGTCTCGCGGGATCACGTCAGCGAACTTGCCCGACGGCTTGAACCGATCCGCAGACACCACGCTGAACGCCAGCTTGCCGCCCGGGCGCAGCACTCGCCGCCAGTCGGCCAGCGCGCGCGGGCCCAGGAAGTGCAGCGCGGACGCGCAGACGACCGCGTCGGCCTCGCCGTCGCCGATGGGCAGCGGGACCGCGGAGCCGACCTGCCAGGTGATCCGGCCGTCCGGGTCGCGGTCGGCGGCCTTGGCGCGGGCGATCTCGATCATCGCGGGGGAAAGGTCGACGGCGAACACCGCGTCCGGTTCCAGCCGCAGCGCCGCGAAGGCTGCCGCACCGGTGCCGGTGGCGACGTCGACCAGCAGGCCGGGCTTCGGGGCCAGACCGCCGATCAGCTGCTCGGCCACGTAGGGGTGGAAGGTGTCCTCGTCGTATCCCGCCGCGTCGGCGTCGAAGAGTGTGCTCACTCAGTCACCGTAGTGCGGCTGACCAGTGATTATCCGAGCAAGCGGCGACGGCCGGCGAAGCCGAGGTCGGCCCGGTGGTACCAGGACAGTTCACGGTCGCCCTCGAGCCAGCACAGCAGCACGTCGTCGCCGTCGAGCGAGGACGGGAAGTCCACGAGCAGCGGGGCGAACCCCTTCAGCTCGGCTCCGGTCGCCTGGATCGCGGTCATCAGGTCGTCCAGCCTGGCCTGCGCGGCCTTCCACTCCGGCAGCCCGCCGAGACTGGTGTCCCGCCCGCCCGGACGCAGGGACGCGGCGAGCTCGGCGGCGTCGGCGCGGACCCGGATCAGCTCGGCGAGCACGGGAAGCAACCGGGCGAGTTCGGTGCGGGCCTCGGCTACGGTGAACAATCCCATCTGCAAATACTCTCACCGGGCCCGCGCTGTCCCGAAGCTACCTGCGTCGTCGCGCCAGCCGTGCCGCCAGGCCCGCGCCGAGCAGCAGAAATCCGATGCCGAGAAGCGCGCCGGAGGACAGCCACCCGGCCAGTCCCACGGTCATCTCGCCGCGCGGCAGCAAGTCGAGCAGATCGAACGCCGAGCGCGGCGACACCAGCGTGACCACACCGGGAACCAGGCACCACACCAGTCCGCCGGCCGCCGGTCCGGTTCCCGACCACGCGCCGAGCACGGCGACCCCGAACAGGAGCACCGCGCCGGCCGCCAGCAAGGCGATGCCGAGGGCGTCCCCGTGCTCGGCGAACGAAGCGACCTGCCGCTGGTGCCGGTAGCTGCCGTAGGCCAGCAGGCCGAGCGCGACCGGGGTGCCGGCCAGTCCGCACAGCCCGCTGAGCACGCGGGCCGCGCCCCGGGTGCCCGCCGGGGCGGCGATCGGTCCGCCCGCCGGGGGATAACCGGAGTACGGCTCGGGGTATGCCATGGCGGGACCGCCCAGTGCGGCGCTTGCCGCGATGGGACGGCCGTCCCGTTCGGCTGGTTCCGCAGTCGTGCCCGGTCGGCAGGGCCGGGCAAGGGTGGGAGAGACTTGATTCCGACCACTTCTGGAACCATCCAGCTCTGTTTAGCAGTACGCTTGTACCGCTATCGGAGAGCGAAGAAGCGAACGCGAAGATCCGCGGAAGGAGCACCGCTGCTCATGGCCAAGATCAAGGTCCAGGGCACCGTCGTCGAACTCGACGGCGACGAGATGACCCGCATCATCTGGCAGTTCATCAAGGACAAGCTGATCCACCCGTACCTGGACGTCAACCTGGACTACTACGACCTGGGCATCGAGGAGCGGGACCGCACCGACGACCAGATCACGGTCGACGCCGCCAACGCCATCAAGCGGCACGGCGTCGGCGTCAAGTGCGCCACCATCACGCCCGACGAGGCGCGCGTGGAGGAGTTCGGCCTCAAGAAGATGTGGGTGTCCCCGAACGGCACCATCCGCAACATCCTCGGCGGCGTGATCTTCCGCGAGCCGATCGTCATGCGGAACGTGCCGCGGCTGGTACCCGGCTGGACCAAGCCGATCATCATCGGCCGGCACGCACACGGCGACCAGTACAAGGCCACCAACTTCAAGGTCCCCGGCCCGGGCACCCTGACGATGACCTACACCCCGGAAGACGGCTCCGAGCCGATGGAGTTCCAGGTCGCGAACTTCCCCGAGGGCGGCGGCGTCGCGATGGGGATGTTCAACTTCCGCAAGTCGATCGAGGACTTCGCGCGCGCGTCGCTGCAGTACGGCCTCGACCGCGAGTACCCGGTCTACCTGTCGACCAAGAACACGATCCTCAAGGCCTACGACGGCATGTTCAAGGACGTGTTCCAGGAGATCTTCGAGACCGAGTTCAAGGCCGACTTCGACGCCAAGGGCATCACCTACGAGCACCGGCTGATCGACGACATGGTCGCCGCGTCGCTCAAGTGGGAGGGCGGCTACGTCTGGGCGTGCAAGAACTACGACGGCGACGTCCAGTCCGACACCGTCGCGCAGGGCTTCGGTTCGCTCGGCCTGATGACCTCGGTGCTGCGCACGCCGGACGGCAAGACCGTCGAGGCCGAGGCCGCGCACGGCACGGTGACCCGGCACTACCGCCAGCACCAGCAGGGCAAGCCGACCTCCACGAACCCGATCGCCTCGATCTACGCGTGGACCCGCGGCCTCGAGCACCGCGGCAAGCTGGACGGCAACTCCGAGCTGATCGGCTTCGCGAACAAGCTGGAGCAGGTCGTCGTCGACACCGTCGAGGGCGGCAAGATGACCAAGGACCTCGCGCTGCTGGTCGGCAAGGACCAGGAATGGCAGACGACCGAGGAGTTCCTCGCGACGCTGGACGAGAACCTGGCCAAGAAGATCGCGCAGGGCTGATCTTTCTTTAGCCGTTGGCGAGAGGGGCACCTCGGAGGAGTCTTCCGAGGTGCCCCTCTTTTCTTTGTCACTCTTCGTGTTGTGCCGGTGACCGGATTGGCACCTCCGGGTGGAATGGCGGCGGGAAGCTGTCCGGGCGCGGGCGGAATCCCTACTCTGGACGAGGGGTTTTTCGCGACTGAGGAGCGGCCGTGATTCTGGGTTTGCCCAAGAAGGCACTGATTATTATCGGAGTCGTCGCCGCGGTCGTGGTCATCTACGCGTTGGGCCAGAAAGGCCAGGCCGACGCGCAGGGATCCCCGACCGGCTGCAAGGTCTCGGTGACCGCGGACGTGCTCAACGCGCGGGAAACCGCCGCGGGCAACGGGAAGGTCGTCGGAAAGTACTTGCACGGCGCGGAAGTCGACGCGCAACCCGTGGTGCAGAACGGATTCCGGAAGATCGCCGACGGCAAGTGGGTCGCGGACAGCTTCGTGACACCGGTCGCCGGGGCCAAGTGCTGAGCCCGCTTCGTACTGGCACCCGGCTGGGGTGCTGAGCGTCCGGCGTGGTCTGCGCAGCGGCTTGGCGCGCTTGGGTTTTCGTGCTTGCTGGGTTCGGTGCGACGCGTGGTTCGCCTGGGATTGAGCTGGGTTCGGGAGCGGTGTGCCGGCTCCGAGCGCAGCTCGCTGTTTCGTCCCGGGTGGTGAGACGGCTTGGGTTGTTCCAATCGGAGCGCCGCCGGTTGGTTGAACGGATGCGTCCGTACGGATTCTCACGTTCGCTGGACGTCTTTACTGTGCCGGTTCGAGTTTGTTCTTTGCGTGGGATTGTCTCGGGCCGAAAGCGTTCGACGCGAGAGTTGATCGCGTTGTGGCGGTACTGGCGATTATGCGTGATTCAGCATGAGTCCTTCTTCCGCGGCGAGCACTTCCCCGGAGAACTCGGCGCGGGCTTCGGCGACGGAAAGTGCCCGGTCGGAACCCGGCCAGAAATGCGTGAGCATCAGCGTCCGCACATTCGCCGCGGCGGCTAGCCGGCCCGCTTCCGCAGCGGTCATCAGGTAGCGGGGACCGTCCGGTGGTTCGCCTTGGAGGGTGGCTTCGCAGACGAGGACGTCGGCGTCGCGGGCCAGGTCGCGCAGCTGCGGAGCGGGACCGGTGTCGCTGGTATAGGCGAGGGTGTAGCCGGCAGTGGCGAGCCGGACTCCGTAATTCGGCACGTGGTGCGGCAGGAGCGCGGTGGTGAGGCGGAACGGGCCGACATCGGTCGCCAGGCCCAGGTCGTGGAGGTCGAAGATCTCGCCGGGGGCCGGGTTGGGTTCCATCGCGGCGAGCCGGCGCACGGCACCGGGAGTGCAGTGCATCGGGAGTTTGCGGTCAGTGGTGTAGTGCCGCGCCCGCCCGAGTGCGCTGACGTCCGCGAGATGATCCGGATGCTCGTGCGTCACGACGACCGCGTCGAGCCGGTCGGCCGAGACGTGCCGGAAGAGCTGCGGGGCGGCTCCGTACCCGAGGTCGAGCGCGACGTGGAAATCCTCGTGGGACAGCAGGAATCCGGCGCAGGCGCGGCCGGGCTCCGGCCGGGCGCCGCAGCTGCCGAGGACGGTCAACCGAGGCATGGCGGTCATTCTGGACCTCGCCGGACCCGCCGTGCCCGGAAAATTGTCGGACCCGGCGGGTAGCGTGCGCGGGGTGCTGATCGTCTCCACTGTCAACGTCAATGGCCTTCGGGCCGCCGTCAAGAAGGGCTTCGTCGAGTGGCTGGCCGCCACCGAGGCGGATGTCGTCGCGTGTCAGGAAGTGCGCGCCGAAGCCGCGCAGCTGCCCGCGTCCGTCGTCGCGCCGGAGGGGTGGTTCGCCGCGCACGCGTCCTCGGCCGCGAAGGGGCGCAACGGGGTCTCGCTGTACAGCCGTGTCGAGCCGGACGAGGTGCGGACCGGGTTCGGCGAGCCCGAGTTCGAGGACAGCGGGCGGTACCTGGAAATGCACCTGCCCGGCGTGGTGGTGGCGAGCCTGTACCTGCCGAGCGGCGACGTGGGCACCGAGCGCCAGGACGAGAAGGAGCGCTTCATGGCCGCGTTCCTGCCGTACCTGGCCGAGCTGCGCGCGAAGGCGGCCGCGGAGGGCCGGGAGGTCGTCGTGGTGGGCGACTGGAACATCGCCTACGACACCGTCGACCTCAAGAACTGGCGCGGCAACCAGAAGAACTCGGGATTCCTGCCGGAGGAACGCGAGTGGATGGGCAAGGTCTACGAGGCGGGCTACCTCGACGTCCAGCGTCGGCTCGACCCCGAGGGCCCCGGCCCGTACACGTGGTGGTCCTACCGGGGCAAGGCGTTCGACAACGACTCGGGCTGGCGCATCGACTGCCAGCTGGCGACCCCCGGCCTGGCGGAGAAGGTCAAGTCGGTGGTGGTCGAACGGGCGGAGTCCTACGACCAGCGCTGGTCGGACCACGCTCCGGTCACCGCCGCGTACGACGTGCCCTTCCCGGGCTGACCGGGATTGTCCTACTGGTGACGAGTGAGTGAAGACCTGCTGAGGGTAGTCCGGGTTTGTTCTCCAGGGGGATTCTGCCCGGTTTGGCCGGGCCGAGGACACTGTGCGTGGTTCCGCGAGCGGCGCACTGCGCTGACCACCGACGACACCCAGACGGCAGGGGTGCCCACGGTTACTCCCCGAGTGGGCGCTAGCCTCGGCACCCGAGTTGATCAGATCCGACAGGTCTTGACACGCTCGGTAGTTTTCTGACCAGTAGCACGGCGAGAACTCATCCTTACGGGTGAGACGCTCGCGGAGAACAGTCACCTCGCGGGAGGCACTCCGGTGCGCAACGCAGGCCGGTTCGTGACACGGTCCACGCTGGCTCTTGGCCGTCCAGCGGTTCGCTCGTCCGTCACTCCATCGGGGGTGCCTGGGGCCGGGGCGGCCGAGCGGACGCCGGTGCGCGAGGGGTTCGCGGCCGGCCGCCGTTCCCTGGCGGTCGCGGGCGGGCGGGTCCTGGCAGTGCTGGCGACGATCCTGGTCGCGGCTGCCGGGACGAGCGCGACGGCGTTCGCGGACGACCAGGTCGTGCGGGCGGAGACGACGTCGACCGGGTTCGGGATGCTCGGACCGGTCGGGCTGGTCGCGGTGGGCTTCGGCATCATCGGGATGGCGCTGGGCGTCGTCCGGCAGCGGCGCAAGGCGCGCGCGAAGGCGATCGAGGCGGTGGCTCCCGCCGGAACCCTCGAAGAGGAGCCGACCCGGCCGCTGGAACCCGCTCCGGCCGCGCTGAACCTGCGCCGGTCCTAGCCCCCGGCTGGCCTCGCCGCGAGAAATCCTCTGCGGGTCTGTCCGCGGCATTGGCTGTCCGCACCTCTGCAACCCTCCGTCGGCAGCTGCGTCCCCGCAGCAGATACCCGGGCGGAGCCCGTCGAAACGTGTCCGCCCGACGAACCGCCGGGCCCGCGGCAGCGCCTCCTCCGCAGCCTGAAAGAATCCCGGGCGTGTCTGACGAACAGAACGGCCGCCTCCGGGTGCTTTCCGGGATTCAGCCCACTGCCGACTCCTTCCACCTCGGCAACTACCTCGGCGCGCTGCGCCAGTGGGTGCGGCTGCAGGACACCCACGAGACCTTCTACTGCGTCGTCGACCTGCACGCGATCACCGTCGAGCAGGACCCCAAGGTGCTGCTGGAGCGGACGCGGCGGTCGGCCGCGCAGCTGCTCGCCATCGGGGTCGACCCGGCGCGCAGCGCGCTGTTCGTGCAGAGCCACGTGCCCGAGCACGCCCAGCTGAGCTGGGTGCTCGAATGCCTGACCGGCTTCGGCGAGGCCGGGCGGATGACCCAGTTCAAGGACAAGGCCGCCAAACAGGGCAGCGACCACGCGAGCGTCGGCCTGTTCACCTACCCGGTGCTGATGGCCGCGGACATCCTGCTGTACCAGACGAACGCCGTGCCGGTCGGCGAGGACCAGCGGCAGCACCTCGAGCTGACCCGCAACCTCGCGCAGCGGTTCAACAGCCGGTTCGGCAAGACGTTCGTGATGCCGGAGCCGTTCATCGTCAAGGACACCGCGAAGATCTACGACCTGCAGGAACCGACGGCGAAGATGAGCAAGTCGGCGGCGACCGGCAACGGGCTCATCGAACTGCTCGAGGACCCGAAGCGCTCGGCGAAGAAGATCCGTTCCGCGGTCACCGACACCGGCCGCGAAGTCCGGTTCGACCGCGAGGAGAAGGCCGGCGTCTCGAACCTGCTCACGATCTACTCCGCGCTGACCGACCGCACCATCGCCGACCTCGAAACCGCGTACGAGGGCAAGGGGTACGGCGACCTCAAGAAGGACCTCGCCGAGGTGCTGGTCGACTGGGTCACGCCGCTGCAGGAACGCGTCCAGTCCTATTTGGACGATGTCGCGGAGCTGGACCGGATCCTCGCCGCGGGTGCGCGGCGGGCGCGCGAGGTCGCGTCGGCCACGCTCGCGCTGGTGTACGAGCGGATCGGATTCTTGCCCGCGAGTTGAGCGGGACGTAGTCAGCGAATTTCTGTCCGGGGGGACTAACAGCATGAAGTTCAAGGCTGGGTTGTGGCCGATCAGCGTCGCGACGCTGGTGCTGGTCGCGTCGTGCGGCGGCATGTCCGGATCGGACAGCGAGAACGCGAAGGACCCGAACGGGGACGGCCAGACCGTGCAGCGGCCGGGCTATGCGCACTCGCAGTATCCAGATCCCGCTCCGATCAAGGAAAAAGCGAACCCGCAAGCGGTGCGGATCGGCGGCAAGCCGGTGATCCAGGCCTGCAATCTGCTGACCGTCGCGGATCTCACCGCGCTCGGGATCCAGCTCGACTCACGGCCGGACGCGAACGGGGCCGCCTTCGAGCGCCGCTACTTGGTGGGCGACGGTTCGGGACCGCTGCGGTCGTCCGAAATCACCTACGCCAAGGCACTGACCTCGGGTGTCAACCACTGCAACTACAGCCTGCAAGACAGCCAGGGCAATCAAACGTACGAGCAGCTGGCGGTCGCGGTTTCTCAGCCAGCGTACGTGCCGACCGTGGACACCAAGCCTTACCTCGACGACGGGGACCCCAGCCTGACTGTCGGCCCGGTGAAGATCTTCTCGAAGCGCCGCAAGACGGACAGCCCGTCGGACGCTTCCGGGGACGCCGTGCTGGTGCTGGGAGACACGCTGGTCGACTTCGACTTCGACCTGAAAGCGGACAAGAACGCCGGAAAGCTGCAGGACCTCGGCAAGAAGCTCGCGGAGAACTTCGCGAAAGAGGTGAACGCGCCGGCCGGGGCGAACGTCATCGGCTACGAGAGCGCGGCGTTCCCGAAATCGGTCGCGCAGCCCTGCCCGATGCTCACGCCGGACGCGGTGACCCCGGCGATCGGCACCGACGCTTCGCCGATGGTCGCCGAAACCCCCGGCACCGCGGTCGGCGACATGATCATGGCCAACAGCACCGAGCACAACTACGTGCAGATCGACTGTGAGCGAGGCACCGGGCACGACAACGGCATCGACCGGCGCGCGCTGCACCTGACCGCGATCAGCTTCCTCAGCGAAGAAGCGGCGAAGGGCTACCTCGGCTCCGCGCCGAACGACGGCCAGTCCGCGCCAGCCCAGGTCGGGGACGAGGGGCAGGTGCGCAGCAAGGGCCAGACCCACGGCGAGGTGCTGTTCCGCAAGGGCCGCTTCGTGTTCAAGCTCTACCTGGCCGACCACAACGCCGCTCCGGACGGCATCAGCGGGGCGGACGCGACCCGGCTGCTGGTGCCGGCCGCGCAGAAGATGGTCTCCGCCTTCCACGAGCAGTAACCGGGCGGGCACGCTCGCGTTGCGGGGCCCGGTTGCCGTGGTTAGCGTTTTCCGGTGGCGAAAGAGACCGGTGACAAGGAAAAGCTGCTGCCCCGGCTGCGGCGGAAGTACCCGTGGCTGGATCACCTGATCCGCGCCAACGACTCCTTCAACGAAAACTACGGCAACCACTACGCGGCGGCGATCACGTACTTCAGCGTGCTGTCGGTGATCCCGATCTTCATGGTGGGGTTCGCGATCGTCGGCATGGTGCTCGGGCACAACGACGCGGTGATCGCCCAGATCACGCACGGGATCGACACTTCGGTCCCGGAGGGTTTGCGCGGCCTCGTCAAACAGATCACCGACGCGGCGCTGAAGTCCGGCAGCGGCATCGGGATCTTCGGGCTGCTGCTGGCGCTCTACTCCGGCGTCGGCTGGATGGCCAACCTCCGCGACGCGCTCACCGCGCAGTGGGGCCAGGAGAAGAAGACGGAACCGTTCGTCAGCAAGACGATCAAGGACCTGCTGTCGCTGATCGGGCTCGGGCTGGCGCTGGTCGTGTCGTTCGCGATCACCGCGGCGGGCAGCGGGCTCGGCGAACTGCTGCTGAAACTGGTCGGGCTGGAAGGCCAGGGGTGGGCGAAGTTCCTGTTGCACGTCGGGACGATCGTGCTCAGCCTGATCGCCAACGCGCTGGTCTTCCTGTGGGTGATCGCCCGGCTGCCGCGAGAGCACGTCGCGCTGCGGAGCGCGGTCAAGGGCGCGCTCATCGCGTCTGTCGGCTTCGTGATCCTGCAGCAGGTCGCGACGGTGTACCTGGCGAGCGTCACGAAGTCGCCGTCGTTCGCGTTGTTCGGGCCGGTGATCGGGTTGCTGGTGTTCGCGAACCTGGTGTCGCGGTTCCTGCTGCTGGTGACCGCGTGGACCGCGACCGCGCGGGAGAACCAGCGACGGGTCGTGCAGCCGCCCGCTCCGGTGCTGCTGGAGCCTCGGGTGACGGTGCAGCACGGGCTGGGCCTCGGCTCGGTGGCGGGGGCGTTCAGCGCCGGCGCGTTGCTGGCCTGGCTGGGCAGGCGGAAGGGCTGACCACGGAAAAGGGCCTCCTCGATTCGCTCGAGGAGGCCCTTTTTTGTGGTCGCTACCCGCGGGCGTTGCGCTTGCGCTGATAGCCGATGACGAACCCGGCCACGATGACCACCAGCACGATGACCGTCAGGATCCAGCCGGTCGTCCCGAACGGGTCCGGCTTCTGCGTCGCCGCGGTCGTCGCGCCCGCGGGAGTGATCTCCTTGTCCGACATCGGGGCGGAATCGGCGGTCAGCGGCTGGTAGGCGATCTGCCCGACCGGCTGCGCACCGCTCTTCTCCAGCGCGAAGCCGTAGTCGAGCAGCTTCGCCGCCTGGTCGACCACTCGCGTCGGACGCTGCTCGGCCCGCATCACCACGATCGCGAGCCGGTGCCCGTCGCGCTCCGCGCCCCCGACGTAGGTGTGCCGCGCGTCGTCCGTGAAGCCGGTTTTCCCGCCAAGGAAGCCGGGGTACGTGCCGAGCAGTTTGTTGTCGTTGATCAGCGGGATCGGCGGTTTCCCGTCGATGGCCGGGATCGTGTACGTCTTCGTCGCGACCGTCTTGGCGAACTCCGGCTGCTTCATCGCGTAGTGGAAGACCAGGCTCAGGTCGTACGCCGAGGTCGACATGCCCGGTCCGTCGAGACCGGACGGGGTCGCCGCGCGGGTGTCGGTCGCGCCGATGCGGGCGGCGAGCGCGTTCATCTTCGCGACCGCGGTGTCGACGCCGCCGAGCGCGGTCGCGAAGGCGTGCGCGACGTCGTTGCCGGAGTGCATCAGCAGGCCGTGCAGCAGCTGGTCCACCGTGTAGTGCCCGCCCGCGGTGATGCCGACGCAGGTGCACTCCTGCTCGGCGTCCTCCTTCGTCGGGACGATGACCTGGTCCGGCTTCAGCTCGGTGACCACCACCAGCGCCAGCAAGGTCTTGATCAGCGACGCCGGCCGCTCCCGCGCGTGCGGGTCCTTCGCCGCGACGACCGCGCCGGTGTCGAGATCCTGCAGAACCCACGACGCCGAGGTGTCGCCCGGAGGCAGCGGCGGCGCGCCCGGCGGGAGGATCGGGCCGCAGCCGCCCAGCCGGGCGCCGCCGACCGGCTGCGCGGGCACCGGAAGCGGCGGCGGGACGGCCTGGCCCGGCTTCGGCTTCTCCGAGGTGTCCACCGGGGCCGGCGGCACGGCGTGTTCGGTGCATTGCTCCGCCAGCGCCGGTGCGGCGAGGGCGACAGGCGCGGCGACGGCTACGAGGGCTGCGGCGAGTGGCGCGGCGAATGCTCGCAGCGACCGGGCGAAAGCGGGGTGCACCCACGCAATCTAGCGCCGATGGTCCGGCGGCATACTCGAGACATGCGCATTTCACGAGGTACAGCGATGGCCTTGTTCGCTTTCGGCATCTGGTCCTGGATCATCTGGATCACGTTCGCCAAGAATCTCTGGGCCAGCAACCAGTCGTGGGCGGCCGACGGTTCGCCCACCGGGTACTTCATCGTGCACGCGATTCTGACGGTGGTTTCGTTCGTGCTCGGCACCGCGATCGGGGTGCTCGGCTGGCGCGGCATCCGGGCGACCTCGAAGGAGCGCGCGAACACCTGAGGAGTCCTTTGGTCGGTAGCGGGCGGGTCCGGGCTGGCTTAGTTTCGGGCAACCGACCATGGAGGCTAAATGTCCCGTTTACGTCGATTGCTCGTCCCGCTCGCGGTAGCCGGCGTCGCTGCCGGTGCGGTGGCCGTGCCGGCCTCCGCCGCGCCCGCGCCGTCGTGTGACACCACCAGCAAGCAGTACAGCTACGTCGTGCTGTACCAGCCGGGCGAGAGCCAGCGTTCGGTCGACGCGGAGCTGACTGCCAAGTGCGGCAAGCGGATCGCGTACTACCCGGAGATCGGGGTCGCGGTCGCCAGCTCGCGCAACGCGGATTTCGCCGATCGGATCGGCGTGAAGCGGGCGTACTCGGGGGGCAGGGACGTCGCCGCGAAGGCCGCCGCCCGAGCCGGAGCGCGCTCGGCGATCGGGACCCTGGAGCGGACGGAGAACGTCGCCGCCGGGGACGATTTGTCGACTCAGCAGTGGGACATGCGAGCCATCCACGCTCCGGAAGCGAACAAGATCAACCCTGGCTCGCGGTCGGTCACTGTCGGCGTGCTGGATTCCGGCATCGACGCCAAGCACCCCGCACTCGCGCACGCGGTAGACCCGCGCTCTTCGACCGGCTGCGTCACCGGCGCGCCAGACGCGTCCGCGTGGGCACCGACGACCTCCGACCACGGCACGCATGTCGCGGGCACCATCGCGGGCAAGGACGTGAAGCGCGGCTTCACCGGCATCGCACCGGGCGTGCGCTTGGCATCGGTGAAGGTCGTGAACGACGAGGGCTACATCTTCCCGGAGGCGGCGGTCTGCGGCTTTGTCTGGGCCGCGCAGCACGGTTTCCAGGTGACGAACAACAGCTACTACATCGACCCCGGGATGTTCTACTGCCGCAACGAAGCTGGTGACGCCGCCGCGTACGAGGCCGTACGGCGCGCCGTGACCTACTCGACGCAGCGCGGGACCCTCAACGTCGCTGCCGCGGGGAACTCGGGCTTCGACGTGCGTACGCAGACAGTCGATCCGAACCGTCCACACAAGATTGACTCTTCGTGCGGCATCCTGCCGAAGGCGATCGACGGAGTGGTGACCGTGTCTGCGGTTGGCTACGCGGGGACGAAGTCCTCGTACTCCAACTACGGCGCTGTCACGGTTACCGCGCCGGGCGGGGATTTCGCGCAGCTGCCGCCTCCTGGCGAGGGCGAGGGCTGCACGTTGTCGACGGTGTTCAACGGCGCTTATGGCACCAAGTGCGGCACTTCGATGGCTTCACCACACGTGGCCGGGGTTGCGGCGCTGTTGGCCTCCACACATCGAAACGCACCGCCGCGGGCTTTGACGGCTTTGTTGACCGCAGAGGCGGATCCGGTGGCTTGCGATGTATCGGCGTGTGCGGGGCCGAAGCAGAACAACTCGTTTTACGGGCATGGCTTGGTGAACGCGCTGGACGCGGTTCGCTGACGCAGCACCAAAAACGGCCCTGGTCCCGAAAGCTCGGGGCCAGGGCCGTTTCGTTGCCAGCAGGTCAGACGCGCTTGAAGAGGAGGGCGCGTTTGACTTCCTGGATCGCCTTCGTCACCTGGATGCCACGCGGGCAGGCGTCGGTGCAGTTGAACGTCGTGCGGCAGCGCCACACGCCTTCGCCGTCGTTCAGGATGTCCAGCCGCTCTTCGGCGCCCTCGTCGCGGGAGTCGAAGATGAAGCGGTGGGCGTTGACGATCGCCGCCGGGCCGAAGTACGAGCCGTCGTTCCAGTAGACCGGGCAGGACGACGTGCAGCAGGCGCACAGGATGCACTTGGTGGTGTCGTCGAAGCGGTCGCGGTCGGCCTGGGACTGGATCCGCTCGCGGGTCGGCTCGTTGCCGTAGGTGATCAGGTACGGCTTGATCGCCCGGTACGCCTCGAAGAACGGGTCCATGTCGACGTAGAGGTCCTTCAACGTCGTCAGGCCCTTGATCGGGGCGATGGTGATCTCGGTCTTCTTGCCGTTTTTCTCCAGCAGGTCCTTCAGCAGCACCTTGCAGGCCAAGCGGTTGATCCCGTTGATCTGCATCGCGTCCGACCCGCACACGCCGTGCGCGCACGAGCGGCGGAAGGAGAACGTGCCGTCGATGTAGTCCTTGACGTAGAACAGCAGGTTCAGCACGCGGTCGGTCGGCTGCGCCGGGACGTCGTAGGTCTCCCAGTGCGGCTCGGAGTCGACTTCCGGGTTGAACCGCAGGATCTTCAGCGTGACCTGGATCGGCGTGTGCTCGTCGGACGCCTTGGCGGAGGGCGCCTCTGGGGTGGCCGTCGTCATCAGTACTTCCGCTCCATCGGTTCGTAGCGGGTGAAGGTGACCGGCTTGTAGTCGAGCCGGATGTCGGCCGACAGCCCCTCGCCCTGCTTGTAGGCCATGGTGTGCCGCATGAAGTTCGTGTCGTCGCGGTTCGGGTAGTCCTCGCGGGCGTGGCCGCCGCGGGACTCCTTGCGCGCGATCGCGCCGACGACCAGGACCTCGGCCAGCTCCAGCAGGAAGCCGAGTTCGACGGCCTCGAGCAGGTCGGTGTTGTACCGCTTGCCCTTGTCCGCCACGGTGATCCGCTGGTAGCGCTCCTTGAGCGCCTGGATGTCGGTCAGCGCCTGCTTCAGCGTGTCCTCGGTGCGGTACACCGAAGCGTGCGAGTCCATCGTCTGCTGCATTTCCTTGCGGATGTCGGCGACGCGCTCGTCGCCGTGCTCCGACAGCAGCAGCTTCAGCTGGTCCTCGACCAGCTGAGTCGGGTTCTCCGGCAGCTCGACGTGGTCGTGCGCCAGCGCGTACTCCGCGGCGGCGATGCCCGCGCGGCGGCCGAAGACGTTGATGTCCAGCAGCGAGTTCGTGCCCAGCCGGTTCGAACCGTGCACCGACACGCAGGCGACCTCGCCCGCGGCGTACAGGCCCGGGATGACGTGCTCGTTGTCGCGCAGCGCCTCGCCGTGGACGTTCGTCGGGATGCCGCCCATGACGTAGTGGCACGTCGGGAACACCGGCACCGGCTCCTTGACCGGGTCGACGCCGAGGTAGGTGCGGGAGAACTCGGTGATGTCCGGCAGCTTGGTCTCGAGGACCTCGACCGGCAGGTGGGTCACGTCCAGGACCACGTAGTCCTTGTTCGGCCCGCAGCCGCGGCCCTGCAGCACCTCCTGGACCATCGACCGGGCGACGATGTCGCGCGGCGCGAGGTCCTTGATGGTGGGGGCGTAGCGCTCCATGAACCGCTCGCCGTCGGCGTTGCGGAGGATGCCGCCCTCGCCGCGCACCGCCTCGGAGATCAGGATGCCGAGGCCGGCCAGGCCGGTCGGGTGGAACTGGAAGAACTCCATGTCCTCCAGCGGAAGACCCTTGCGGAAGATGATGCCGAGGCCGTCGCCGGTGAGGGTGTGCGCGTTCGACGTGGTCTTGAAGATCTTGCCCGCGCCGCCGGTGGCGAACACGATCGACTTCGCCTGGAACACGTGCAGCTCGCCGGTGGCCAGTTCGTAGGCGACCACGCCGGAGGCGATCGGGTTGCCGTCCTCGTCCTCGGAGAGGATCAGGTCGAGCACGTAGAACTCGTTGAAGAACTCGGTGCCGTGCTTGACGCAGTTTTGGTACAGCGTCTGGAGAATCATGTGGCCGGTGCGGTCCGCGGCGTAGCAGGCGCGGCGCACCGCGGCCTTGCCGTGGTCGCGGGTGTGCCCGCCGAACCGGCGCTGGTCGATCTTGCCCTCGGGCGTCCGGTTGAACGGAAGACCCATCTTCTCCAGGTCGAGGACGGCGTCGATGGCCTCCTTGGCCATGATCTCCGCGGCGTCCTGGTCGACCAGGTAGTCACCGCCCTTGACGGTGTCGAAGGTGTGCCATTCCCAGTTGTCCTCTTCGACGTTCGCCAGCGCGGCGCACATGCCGCCCTGTGCCGCGCCGGTGTGGGACCGGGTCGGGTAAAGCTTGGTGAGGACCGCGGTGCGGGCGCGCTGGCCGGACTCGATGGCGGCGCGCATGCCGGCGCCGCCCGCGCCGACGATCACCACGTCGTACTTGTGGAACTGCATAGGGAAAGACTCCGCTAGCTAGTGGTGGGTGCGCCTTCAGGAGGCAGGCATCTCGGGGTCGAACGTGAAGATCACCATCGTGCCGACGGCCAGGATGACCACCATCGAGACGTAGAGCAGGATCTTCAGCCAGAACCGGGTGGAGTCCTTGCGCGCGTAGTCGTCGATGATCGTGCGCAGGCCGTTGCCGCCGTGGATCTCGGCGAGCCACAGCATGGCCAGGTCCCAGAACTGCCAGAACGGCGAGGCCCACCGGCCGGCGACGAAGCCCCAGTTGATGCGGTGCACGCCGCCGTCGAGGATGTTCATGATGAACAGGTGGCCCAGCACCAGGATGATCAGCGCGAGGCCGGAGATGCGCATGAACAGCCAGCTGTAGAGCTCGAAGTTGCTGCGCCGGGCGGCCGGGCGCCGCGGCGAGCGCGGCTTGTCGAGGATCAGAGCGTCGGCCATGGGATCAGGCACCCCCGAAAAGCGTCTCGACGGTGCGCTTCAGCATGAAGAACGCACCCGGAACCATCACGACCACCCACACGACGCCGATGACCCAGAGCATCGTCTTCTGGTACTTCGGGCCCTTGGCCCAGAAGTCGACCAGCAGGACGCGCAGCCCGTTGAGTGCGTGGTACAGCACCGCGCCGACAAGGCCGACCTCGAGCAGGTTCACGATCGGCGTCTTGTACGTCTCGATGACCTGGTCGTAGGTGTTCGGCGACACGCGCACGAGCGCGGTGTCGAGAACGTGCACGAACAGGAAGAAAAAGGTCAGCACGCCGGTGATGCGGTGAAGCACCCAGGACCACATGCCGGGGTCGCCCCGGTAGAAGGTTCCCTGCCGGCGTGAGGCACCCGCCCGATCGCTAGCTCCTGCCCCGCTTTCGGTGGCAGTGCTCGCCGTGGTGGACATCGGTGAACGGCCTCCAACGTCATGACTGTCGTGCCCGGGTGACCGGTGAGGTCCGCACCCGCGGCCGGGGTCGGTCCACTGGGGACAACTCCGGCGACGGTGCCGAGATCAGGGGCCATCGAGCGTGGATGCATGGATGCTAGACCCGACCCCGACGCCCGGCTCACCTCCGGGTTCCTCTCTGTGACAGACCAGACACCGCCGACCGCGGCAGACCACTCGGACGTGTGGTCTGGAGCACGTCTGGCTGTCCGTGAAGGACTCCTTCCGGGAATCAGATTCCCGGAAGGAGTCCTTCACGGACCTTCCCCGGCCGCGAGCGGGGGCACGGTGCGTGAGGGGCGGGCCAACCGAGGGGCAGTTGATCACAGTCGGCGCCGGATTGGTCGCGGATCGGACCTCCGAGTAAACGTTTGTGTTACGTAGCGTGCCGTTCCTATGGCGGTTACCCGGCGGTTGGGTACGGTCTGCCAGTTGAGCCCGGCGACCGTGACCGGGCCGTTCCTGGATCGTCCGCTGGATCAGCGGGGAGGGAGACACACGTTGCGTCGCATGCGTGGAACCGCGCTGGCCGCCGCGACCATGGCTGGGGTGCTTGCACTGGCCGGGTGCGCGAAGGACACCGGGGGAAGCAACAACAACGCGTCCGGTTCGGACGGCAATTCGGGCTCCAACTGCATCACCGCGCCGAAGCCGCCCGCCGCGCCGGCCGCCGCCACGAGCAGCAGCGCCGCCTCGGGCAAGGTCGACGGCAGCAAGCTCAAGGTCGGCCTGGCCTTCGACGTCGGCGGTCGCGGTGACGCTTCCTTCAACGACGCGGCCGCCGCGGGGACCGACCGGGCGAAGTCCGACCTCGGCGTCCCGACGGTCAACGAGAGCACCGCGAGCGCGAGCGAGAGCGAAGCCGCCAAACAGCAGCGGCTCGAGCAGATGGCGCAGTCGGGCCTGAACCCGATCATCGCGGTCGGGTTCGCGTACGCGCCGTCGGTGAAGGCGATCGCCGCCAAGTACCCGAACACCAAGTTCGCGATCGTCGACGACGACTCGATCACCCTGCCGAACGTCACGCCGCTGGTCTTCGCCGAGGAGCAGGGCTCGTTCCTGGCCGGCGTCGCCGCCGCGTACAAGAGCAAGAAATGCCACATCGGCTTCGTCGGCGGCGTGAACACCCCGCTGATCCAGAAGTTCGAGGCCGGCTTCCTGCAGGGCGCGCACGCCGTTTCGAACAAGATCAAGATCGAGGACGAGTACCTGACGCCGGCCGGCGACTTCTCCGGTTTCCAGGACCCGCCGAAGGGCAACGCGAAGGCGGCCGCGGAGATCTCGCGCGGCGCGGACGTCGTGTACCACGCGGCCGGAGCCTCCGGCAAGGGCGTGTTCGACGCGGCCAAGCAGAACAACGCGCTGGCCATCGGCGTCGACTCCGACCAGTACAACCAGAAGACCGTCGCCGCGGACAAGGACATCATCATCACCTCGATGATCAAGCGCGTCGACGTCGCGGTCTTCGAATACCTGCAGGCCGTCGCGAAGGGCGACCTGAGCACGCTGCCCAAGCGCTTCGACCTGAAGTCCGACGGGGTCGGCTACTCGACCTCCGGCGGCAAGGTCGACGACATCAAGGACGTGCTCGACGGGTACAAGGCGCAGATCGTTTCCGGCGCCATCAAGGTCTCGGACAAGCCGGCCAAGTAACGCTCACGACGCGGCAGGGCTCGGAAGGATCCTCCTTCCGGGCCCTCACGCGTTTCCGACAGAACGGGATGTCCCCTCCGATGACCGAGATCGAGGCCGAAGCCGTCCCCGACCGGGGCGTGCCGGCCGTCCAGCTGACCGGGATCACCAAGCGGTTCCCCGGCGTGGTCGCGAACTCCGACGTCAACCTCACCGTCGCGGCGGGCGAGGTGCACGCGCTGTGCGGCGAGAACGGCGCGGGCAAGTCGACCCTGATGAAGATCCTGTACGGGATGCAGCAGCCCGACGAGGGCAGCATCGCCATCAACGGCGGCGAGGTGAAACTGCGCAACCCGCAGGACGCCATCCGCGCCGGGATCGGCATGGTGCACCAGCACTTCATGCTCGCCGACAACCTGACCGTCGCGGAAAACGTGTTCCTGGGCGCGGAGTCGCTGCACGGCATCGGCCGCGCGGCGCGGGCGCGGCTGCAGGAGCTGTCCAAGCGCACCGGGCTGCACGCGAAGCCGGACGCGCTGCTGGAGGAACTCGGCGTCGCCGACCGTCAGCGTGTCGAGATCGTCAAAGTCCTTTACCGCGGCGCGAAAATCATCATCCTCGACGAGCCGACCGCGGTCCTCGTGCCGCAGGAAGTGGACGCGCTGTTCGCGACGGTCCGCGAGATGCAGGCCGACGGGTACACGTTCCTCTTCATCTCGCACAAGCTCGACGAGGTGCGCGCGATCGCCGACACGGTCACCGTGATCCGGCGCGGCACCACGGTCGGCACCGCGGACCCGAAGAAGATCACCAGCCGGGAACTGGCCGAGATGATGGTCGGGTCGGAGCTGCCGAGCCCGGAGACGCGCGAGTCGACGGTGACCGACCGCGAGGTGCTGCGGGTGCGCGAGCTGCGGCTGTCGGCCGAGGGCTCTGAACGCAACGTGCTCGACCACATTTCCTTCACTGTGCACGCGGGCGAGGTGCTCGGCATCGCGGGCGTCGAGGGCAACGGCCAGACCGAACTGGTCGAGACGATCATGGGGATGCGCAAGGCGAGCGGCGGCCACATCGAGCTGACGCCGCCCGACGGCGAGACGCACGACCTGGTCAAGCTGGGCACGCTGGCGCGGCGCGAGGCGGGCATCGGCTACATCGCCGAGGACCGCACGCGGCACAGCCTGCTGCTCACGCAACCGTTGTGGGTCAACCGGATTCTCGGTTACCAGACGCGGGAACCGGTGTCCGGCGGGCAGTTGCTCAACATCGCGGGCGCGCGGGAGGACACCGAGCGCATCGTGCGCGAGTACGACGTCCGCACGCCGGGCATCGACGTGCCGGCCGCCGCGTTGTCCGGCGGTAACCAGCAGAAGCTGATCGTCGGCCGCGAACTGTCCGGCAACCCGGTGCTGCTGATCGCGTCGCACCCGACGCGCGGCGTCGATGTCGGCGCGCAGGCACTGATCTGGGAACAGATCCGGCAGGCCCGTGCCGACGGCCTCGCCGTGCTGCTGATCTCCGCGGACCTCGACGAGCTGATCGGGTTGTCCGACACCATTCGCGTGATGCTGCGCGGGCGGCTCGTGAGCGAGGCGAACCCGGCCACCGTCACTCCGCAGGAACTCGGTTCCGCCATGACCGGCGCCGAAGAAGGTGAAGACTCATGAGTTCGTGGCGCACGCGGCTGCTGCCGCCTCTGCTCGCGATCGCGTTCGCGGTGATCCTGTCCGCGATCGCGCTCGTCATCTCCGGCGCCGACCCGTTGCAGGCGTACGGGACGATGATCGGCCAGCTGTTCAAGGGTTCCACCGCGGTCGACACGGTGAACCTCGCGACGGTCTACTACCTGTCCGGTCTCGCCGTGGCCATCGGGTTCCAGATGAACCTCTTCAACATCGGCGTCGAGGGCCAGTACCGGTTCGCCGCGGTGGTCGCCGCGATCATCGGCGGGGCGCTGCAGCTGCCGCCGGTCATCCACACCATCGTGATCCTGCTGGTGGCCATCGTTTCCGGCGCGCTGTACGCGACGATCCCGGCGGTGCTCAAGGTGACCCGCGGCGTCAGCGAGGTCATCTCGACGATCATGCTGAACTCGATCGTCGCCGGCATCATCGCGTTCCTGATCAACGCCGACCAGTTCGGCGTGCAGACCGGCAACAACATCGGGACCAGGGTGATCGCGCCGTCCGGCCGGATCCCGGGCATCCCGGTCGGGTCGGGCACGCTGTTCGGGTTCGTGTTCATCGCGATCGCGATCGGCGTCGCCTACTGGTTCATGCTGAACCGCACCCGGTTCGGCTTCGAGCTGAAGGCGAGCGGCGAGTCCGCGACCGCCGCGGCGGCCGGCGGCGTGAGCGCGAAGAAGATGACGCTCATCGCGATGCTGCTGTCCGGTGCGGTGGCCGGTCTGGTCGCCATGCCGGAACTGCTCGGCCGCGACTACAGCTACGGCATCACCGCGACCCAGATGTACGGCTTCACCGGCATCGCGGTCGCGCTGCTCGGCCGCAACCACCCCGGCGGCATCGCGTTCGGCGCGCTGCTGTGGGCGTTCCTGGACACCTCGGCGGTGTCGCTGGAGCAGATCAACGTGTCCAAGGAAATCGCGACGATCATGCAGGGCATCATCGTGCTCTCGGTCGTCGTGGCGTACGAGATCGTGCGCCGGGCCGACCTCGCCGCGGAACAGCGCAGGGTGGGCAGGGCGCTCGCCGGCAACGGCCGCAAGGGCGCCTCGGTCGCGGAAGGCGGTGCGGTGTGACCACCACGACGGAGTTCTCCCGGCCGGGACCGGAGTCCGGCACGCCGATGCCGGTCAAGCGCAAGCGGCCGCGGATTCCCGGCTGGCTGCGCGGGGTGATCTGGGCCGTGGTCGCGATCGCGGTCATGTCGACCGCGTCGTACGCCACCGGAGTTTCGGCACTGACGTCCAGCAACACCGCGTCGACCGCGCTGCGGCTGGCGCTGCCGATCCTGCTGTGTGCACTGGGCGGGCTGTGGGCCGAGCGCGTGGGCGTGATCAACATCGGCCTCGAAGGCATGATGATCCTCGGCACCTGGGGCGCGGCCTGGGGTTCGTACTACGGCGGCGCGTGGGTCGGCCTGCTGGCCGCGATCGGGTTCGGCGCGCTGGGCGGTCTGCTGCACGCGGTGGCGACGGTGACGTTCAACGTCAACCACATCGTCTCCGGCGTCGCGATCAACCTCCTCGGGCTCGGGGTCGCGAAATATCTGGCGAACCTGATCTTCGAGCCGCTGTCGGGCAATCCGCGCCAGTCACCGCCGGTGCCGAAGTTCGACACCTACTCGGCGGCCGGACTGTCGGACTGGCTGGGTTCGCTGGAAAATCAGCAGCGCGTCGGGCTTTCGGACGTCGCGGGCATTCTGCGCGGGCTGGTGACCGGGGTCGCGCCGCTGACCATGATCGCGATCGTGCTGGTCCCGGTGAGCTACTGGATCCTCTGGCGCACGAGGTTCGGGCTTCGGCTGCGTTCGTGCGGCGAGAACCCGGTCGCGGCGGAGTCGCTCGGCGTGAACGTGTACCGCTACAAGTACGTCGGCGTGCTGATCTCCGGCGGTTTCGCGGGCATGGGCGGTGCGTCGCTGGTGCTGCTCAAGGGCGGCGCGGACTACCTGGAGAACCAGACCAACGGCCGCGGGTACATCGGTCTGGCCGCGATGATCTTCGGCAACTGGCGGCCGGGCGGGCTGCTCGGCGGCGCCGCGCTGTTCGGGTACTCCGACGGTCTGCAGCTCGCCGGCGGCGGCGACGCGGTGCTGGCGTTGCTCTACGGCGCGGTGATTCTGCTGGCGATCATTGTGATCGTGCAGCTGATCCGGAAGCGCTGGCTCGCGGCCGCGCTCGGTGTCGTCGGCGCCGGGATTCTGTACGCGATCTACTGGACCAACGACACTCTGCCGAGCGACTTGATTCCGTACACCGCGCACTTCGTGACGCTGATTGTGCTGGCCGTTGCGTCGCAACGACTTCGCCCGCCCAAGGCGGACGGTGCGCAGTATCGGCGAGGTGAGGGCGACTGATGTCCGAAGTGGACTGGGAGACGTTGCGCGCGGCTGCGGTCGCGGCTGCCTCGCACGCGTACGCGCCTTATTCGGGATTGCAGGTCGGCGTGGCGGCCATTGTGGACGATGGGCGGCAGGTGACCGGGTGCAACGTCGAAAACGCTTCGTACGGCTTGGGTTTGTGCGCTGAGTGCACAATGGCCGGACAATTGCGACTGTCCGGCGGCGGCCGGTTGGTCGCGGTCGCTTGCCGAAGCGGCGCGGGTGAACTGTTGATGCCGTGTGGACGGTGCCGGCAGATTCTTTTCGAACTCGGCGGTTCTTCTTGCCTGGTCGACACTCCGCGCGGGGTGCTGCCGATGTCGGAGGTGCTGCCGGACGCGTTCGGGCCGGAGGATCTGCCGTGACGCCTGCCGACGCACTTCCTCCCGCGGAGGCGGCATCAGATCCAGTTGCGGTGGACGTCATCCGGACCAAGCGGGACGGCGGACGGCTGAGCGACGAGCAGATCGACTGGGTCGTCGACGCCTACACCCGCGGGGTGGTCGCGGAAGAGCAGATGGCCGCGCTGGCCATGGCGATTTTCTTGCGGGGCATGGACGACGGCGAAATCGCGCGCTGGACCGGCGCGATGATCGACTCGGGTTCGCGGCTGTCGCTGGACGTCGCGCGCCCGACTGTGGACAAGCACTCGACCGGCGGGGTCGGTGACAAGATCACCTTGCCGCTGGCTCCGCTGGTCGCCGCGTGCGGGGCCGCGGTGCCGCAGCTGTCCGGTCGCGGACTCGGCCACACCGGCGGGACGCTGGACAAACTGGAGTCGATCCCCGGCTGGCGCGCGGCATTGTCCTTGGACGAGATCGCGGCACAGCTGAACTCGGTCGGCGCGGTGGTGTGCGCGGCGACCGAGGGGTTGGCCCCGGCGGACAAGAAGCTGTACGCGCTGCGGGATGTCACGTCGACGGTCGAGTCGGTGCCGTTGATCGCCAGTTCGATCATGAGCAAGAAGATCGCCGAGGGCGCTTCGGGGCTGGTGCTGGATGTGAAGGCCGGCTCCGGGGCGTTCATGAAGACCTTGCCCGAGGCGCAGTTGCTGGCGCGGACGCTCGTGGACATCGGCACCGCGCATGGCGTGGCCTGCACGGCGTTGATTACCGACATGAGCACGCCGCTCGGGCGCGCGGTCGGGAACGCGGTCGAGGTCGCCGAGGCGGTCGAGGTCCTCCGCGGCGGCGGCCCGGCGGATGTGGTCGCGTTGACGGTGGCGTTGGCTCGGGAAATGCTCGCGTTGGCAGGGATTTCCGTGGATCCGGCCGAGGTGCTGGCGTCCGGTGAAGCTTACGAGGTGTGGGCCCGGATGATCGCCGCACAGGGCGGGGACCCTTCGGCTTCCTTGCCGCGTCCTGCTCATGTGCACGTGGTTGAGGCGCCTGCTTCGGGGGTGCTGACCTCGCTGGACGCCTATGCGGTCGGCGTCGCGGCCTGGCGGCTCGGGGCGGGCCGGGCGCGGAAGGAAGACCCGGTGCAGGCTGCGGCGGGGATCTTGTGCCACGCGAAGCCCGGGGATGCGGTGGTGGCAGGGGAGCCGTTGCTGGAACTGCACACGGACACTCCCGACGCGGTGCCTGCTGCTCTTGCCGCTTTGGAGGGCGGGTTTTCGGTGGGGGCGGAGGCTCCTGCTGCGACGGGGATCGTGCTGGGGACGGTTCGGCCCTGACTGCCCTTCTGCGGAGAAGCCCCCGTCCAGAGTTCTGGGCGGGGGCTTCGTTATTGCTTGCCAGACCAGGTTGTCCACACTCGCCGCCGGTTGTGGAGTAGTCGGCCTCTGCACGCTCTGAGCGCCGGTTTCGTCGGGTCACGCCGGTAGAATGGGCATGGGCAGCCCCCCAGAGGAGGGCGGGGGTGGGCGTCGGCTCGGAAGCGGAGGCGCGCCGCACTGGGAGGCCGTGCGGTAGGGGATTGCTTTTCGGCGGGGTGCTCGCGGACCGGCTGCCGCGCGCGGTGGATGCCGCCCGCGACTGTGAATCGGCGAAGCTCCGCCCGGGCTTGTGGCGGAGCTTCGGGTTTATCCAGCACTTTCCCGTCCGGTGATGTCGTGAGCTGTCGGTCCTCTCGAAGGCCTGGCCGCGGTGCGAGCGGCAGGCTTCGGATGGTGTTCGCTGGCCGTGAGGTGAAGTGCCGCCCGGGCCTTGGAACGACGAAGCCCCCGTCCAGAATCTCTGGGCGGGGGCTTCGGTCATTCAGCTCATTCAGTCGACTCGTCGGCGTCCCCGCCGGTCTTCGCCTTGGCGTCGGCGGCCTTCGGCGACCGACCGTTGCGCGAGCTGCGGCGCGGCTGCCGCGGGGCGGGCGGGGGCGGGGCGATCTGCTGCACCGCGGGCCCGCCGCCCAGCATGAGTTCCGCGAAGGTCGCCATCGCCTCGTCCAGCTGGCCGCCGATGCGGCGCACCGATTCGTCGTTGCTGCGGCGCACCAGCGAGTCGACCGCGTCGGTGTCCGGCTGCTTCGACAGCGTGCCTTCGACCTTCGACAGGCCGCTGCGGACCGAGCCGTCCAGGTCGCCGATGCGGCCGGTGACGTCGTCCTCGACCTTGTCGATGCGGCTGGACAGGTCGTCGAGACGCTGGGTGATCGTTTCGAGTTTCGTGCTCACCGCGTCGAGACGGGCGGCCGGGTCGATCATCTCGCCGGTGTCGGAGACCGCGCTCTTCAGCGCGTCGGTCGCGGTGGCGATGCGTTCCTTCGTCGCGCGGTCCAGTTCGTCCACGCGCGAGCGCAGTTCCTGGTCGGTGGTCTCGATCCGCTCGCGCAGCGACGTCTCGGTCATCTCGATCCGGTCGCGGATCGGGCCCTGCGTCGTCTGCGGCAGCGATTCGAGCTTCGCGTCCTGCTTGTCCAGGTGCCCGCCCAGCTCGTCGAGGCGGCGGTGGATGTTCTGCAGCTTGTCCTCGAGCCCGTCCATCCGGCCCGCGACGCCCTCGAACCGCGCCGCCACGCCGTCGAGGCGTCCGTCGAGCTGGGCGAAGGGCTTCGCCAGCTTGTCGACAATGCTCTCCACCGCGTGCGTGAGCGCGGCGATCGCGTTGTCCTGCGACTCCAGCCGCGTCATCGCCTCGTCGAGGCGTTCCGCCAGCACCCCGACCTCGGTCCGGTCCGGCAGTTCCGACAGCCGCTTGCGCACCGCGCCCAGGGAGTCCACCGGCGCGAGCCGGGCGTAGATGTCGTCGAGCGCGTCGAAGATCTGCTGCTGCTCGCTCTCACGAACCTCGGCCGCGCGCACCAGCATGTTGCGCATCCGGTCGAACGACGGAGCGGCAATGTGGTTGTCAGTGGTCACTGCGGTGTCCTTCGTCGGCGGGGAAAATGGAAGGGACTGACCCGAGCTTATCGATGAAGAAAATTGCTGTGCGTATGGCCCCCGGGGAACGCGGATAAGACCCGTGCCACCCGGATGGCCGATTCCTTGCGCACAGTGCTGAGCAGAGGGTTGTTCCGGTGCGCTCGGTTACGGCCAGGTAGGGGAATGACAGCGAGGCTACCGTTGGAGCATGTCGGACGTAACCCCGCTGAGCGCGGAGATCCTGCGCCGCGCCCCCAAGGTCCTGCTCCACGACCACCTCGACGGAGGTTTGCGGCCGGGCACGGTCGCCGAACTCGCCGAGAGTCTCGGCTACCGGGACCTTCCCGCGACGGATCCGGACGAGCTGGGCCGCTGGTTCCGCGCCGCGGCGGACTCCGGTTCGCTGGTGTCCTACCTCGAAACGTTCGCCCACACGTGTGGCGTGATGCAAACGGAGGAAGCGCTGGTCAGGGTTGCCGCGGAAGCGGTCGAAGACCTGGCCGCGGACGGGGTGGTCTACGCCGAGCTGCGGTACGCGCCGGAGCTGTTCGTGGAACGCGGGCTGTCACTCGATGCAGTGGTCGAGGCGGTCCAAGCGGGCTTCGCCGAGGGAACGCGGAGGGTAGCCGCGGGCGGCGGCCGGATCCGGGTGCGGACGCTGTTGTGCGGGATGCGCCAGCACGCCCGCGCGCTCGAGATCGCCGAACTGGCGGTGCGCTACCGCGACGCCGGGGTGGCCGGATTCGACATCGCCGGACCGGAGGAAGGATTTCCGCCTACCCGCAATCTGGACGCATTCGACTATTTGCGCCGGAACAATGCGCACTTCACCATTCATGCCGGCGAAGCGTTCGGGCTTCCGTCGATCGGCGAGGCAATCCAGTACTGCGGCGCGGAACGGCTCGGGCACGGCGTGCGGATCATCGACGACATCAGCACCGGCGCCGACGGAAATGTCCATCTTGGACGGTTGGCCGCCTACGTCCGCGACCGGCGGATCCCGCTGGAAATCTGCCCCTCGTCGAACGTCCAGACCGGAACCGTCCCGTCGCTGGCCGAACATCCCATCGGGCTGCTCGCCCGGCTGCGCTTCCGCGTCACGGTCAACACCGACAACCGGCTGATGAGCGGCTGCACGATGACCAGTGAATTCGCCGCGCTGGCCGAGACGTTCGGCTTCGGTCTCGACGACTTCCGCTGGTTCACGATCAACGCGATGAAATCCGCGTTCCTCGATTTCGACGAGCGGCTCGAGCTGATCGAGAAGGTCGTCAAACCCGGGTACGCGGCACTCGGCTGAATCCCGGCTACGTACGCGACCGCCGCGGAAAGCCGGTTGCGTTCGTTAGCCATGCCAACTATCGTTCACTATGTAAGAAGATTTTCTCAAGTATTGAGACGGTGGGCGGAATGACGCAGGTCGAGGCGGGGGAGCAGGTGCGGCAGAAGGGCAGTTCGCGACGGTGGCTGATCCTCGCGCTCGGCCTCGCCGCGCAGACCGCCAGCTGCTCGTTCCTTTACGGGTTGCCGTTTCTCGTGCCCGCGATGCGCGAGGCCGACCAGTTGACGCTGGCACAGGCGGGAACGGTCGTCGCGGCGCCGAGCATCGGTCTGCTGCTGACGCTCATCGCCTGGGGTGCGGCTGCGGACCGTTACGGCGAGCGCCTCATCATGGCGCTGGGCCTGGGCGTATCGGGGTTACTCCTCGTGTACGCCGCCCTGTGGCACCACCCGGTCGGACTTCTCTTTGGGGTGTTTCTCGTAGCCGGTGCGTGCACGGCTTCGGTGAACGCGGCGAGCGGCCGGGTCGTGATGGGCTGGTTCGCGAAATCGGAGCGCGGCGTCGCGATGGGGATCCGGCAGACGGCGCAGCCGCTGGGAGTCGGAGTGGCCGCGCTCGGGCTGCCGCCGCTGGCCGCGCAGTGGGGGTTCCAGGCGGCCATGCTGCTGCCGGCGGTGCTCGCGGTCGGCGTGGCGCTGCTGGTCGCCGTGTTCGTCGTCGACCCGCCGCGGCCGCCTCGCGCGGCGAAGGGGGAGCGGCCGCCGTCGCCGTACCGCAAGCCGTGGCTGTGGCGAGTGCACGGGGCGAGCGCGCTGCTGGTGGTGCCGCAGTTCGCGGTGTCCGCCTTCGCGCCGGTGTACCTGGTGTCGCAGCATCAGTGGACCGCCGCGCAGGCCGGCGTGTTCGTCGCGGTGGCTCAGGTGCTCGGCGCGCTCGGCCGGCTGGCGTCCGGGTATTGGTCGGACCGGGTCGGCAGCCGGTTGCGGCCGATGCGGCAGCTCGCCGTCGCGAGCGCGGTCGTGATGCTGCTGGTCGCGCTCGGGGACGCGACGTGGCTGTGGCTGGTGCTCGCCGCGCTGGTGCTGGCGGCGGTGATCACGGTGGCGGACAACGGTCTTGGCTTCACCGCGTCGGCGGAACTGGCCGGGGTCGCGTGGTCCGGGCGGGCGATGGGGACGCAGAACACCGCGCAGAACATCGCCGCGTCGGCGACGCCGCCGTTGCTGGGCTTGGTGATCGGCGACAGCCGGTATGCGCTGGCGTATTGCGTGGCGGCGATTTTCCCGCTGCTGGCCATAGGTTTGGTTCCGGTGCGCGCGGACAGCCGGGAGGAGCAGGGGACGTGAGTGGCAATTCCGGTTAGAACCGGGATTGCCACTCACGAGACCTTGAGCCCGTCGAGAAAGAACGCCAAATGCCGCCGCCAGGTTTCCGCCGGTTCATGGATCAGCTGCGACATCGCGGAAACCAGCGGAGCGAGATCCGCTGGTTCGAAATCCGCCCGCAGCCGACCGGATTCCTTTGCCCGGTCGATGATCCGTCCGGCATGCGCGAAACCGGTGCGGCACGCCTCAAGGACGGCAGGACTCAGCGGCAGCCGCCGGGCGAGGGCGTCGCTGAGGCCGTGGTCCTTGGCCTGCAAGGCGAACAGTCCGTCAAGGAAACCGGTGAAGCCCTGCCACGGGTCCGGCTCCGCCAGCGCCTTTGTCGCGAGCTCGTCCAACGCGGCTAATTGTGCGGGCAGGATCGCGTCGACAAAGGCTTCCCGGGTCGGGAAGTGCGCGTACAGCGTGCCGATGCTGACTCCGGCGCTGCGGGCGATCTGCTCGAGGGGTGCGTCGAGGCCCTGCTCGCCGAACGCCCGCGTCGCGGCGGCCAGCAGCTTGTCGCGGTTGCGGGCGGCGTCCGCGCGCAACGGCTTCGATCCGGTGGCCATGGGCCCATCGTACAAAGTCGAGGGCACCCTCGGGTTTTGTGGTAGCTTGGCGAACGAAGTCGAGGGTACCCTCGATTTACTTCTGGGGAAGGGAAGCCAGCCATGACCACTCGCCCGACCGCTGTCGTACTCGGCGTCGGACCCGGACTCGGGATGTCGATGGCCCGCCGGTTCGCCGACGAGGGGTACCGCGTCGCGCTCGTTTCGCGCACCGCTGAGCGGCATCCGGCCTATCTGGCCGAACTCGAAAACGCGGAAGCGTTCGTGGGAGACGTCCGGAACGGGATCGGAGCGACACTCGACGAAATCGCCGACCGGTTCGGTGCCATCGACGTCGCCTACTACGGCCCGGCCGCGATCGAGCCGGACAGCATGCCCGCGGACATCGCCGAGGCGACCGTCGATGCCGTCCAGAAGGCGATGAGCTGGGTCTACCCCGCGGTGGAAGTCGTCGGCAAGCTGCTGCCGGGCATGCTGTCACGGGGGCGCGGCGGGTTCTTGTTCGCCGGCGGGCTCAGCGCGGTGCGGCCGATGCCCGCGCTCGGCGCGCTCGCGGTGTCGTCGGCGGCGCTGCGGAACTACGCCCGGACACTGCACGAGGGGCTGGCCGGGACCGGCGTGTACGCGGGCAGCCTCATCATCGGCGGCCTGATCGAACGCGGCGACATCCACCGGATGGTCGTTGCCCAGCGGGAAAAATACGGCGACGCCGGCGGCCGCACCCTGAATCCGGATGCGATCGCCGGCGCCGCCTGGAAGATGTTCTCCGCCGGGGCCCCGGCCGAGAGCGTGTTCGACGCGCTCTAGAAGGTTCAGACCACCGTGAGGCGGTTCTCGAAGTCCTCAACCAGCTTGCGCCAGGCGCTCTGTTCGGCGTCGAACGGAGCGCTCGGCTCGAGCCGGCTCGGGTCCGGCCGCAGCACGAACGACACCAGCCAGCCGAGGCTTTCGTCGCCCGCCAGCGCGGTTTCGACGGTGTCGTCGCCCGCCCATTCGGCCGCGTCGGTGATCAGCTCGACGGCCAGCTCCAGCTGGGTCGGGTCGATCGACTCCGGGCCCTCGGCGATGTCCTCGTCGAGGCCGGGGAACACGTAGGTGTTGTCCTGGTCGACCTCGATCTCCAGCTCGCCGGCCGCCGCCTTCTCGCGCACCTCGTCCCAAGTGGACACCCCGGCGAGGTCGGTGTCGGCGAGTTCGTCGCCCGCCTTGATCGCCTTGAGCAGCGCCTTCGGCGAGCTGAACACGTCGATCTCGCCCTCGCTGCCGAGGAACACCGGCTTGTCGTCGAGGTAGCAGCGCAGCGTGTAGTACTCCGCGCCGGAAGTGACGATCTTGATCGGGTCGATGCCGACCTCGCCCCAGAAGCCGACCGGTTCGTCCTCGGCGTCCTCGTCGTCGGTGTCGACCACTTCGAGGTCTTCCGGACCGCCGTCCTCTTCCCCGGCCTCCGCCTCGGCGGACTCCTCGTGGAAGGCGGCCAGCTCCTCGGCGGTCTGCTCCAGCACCGCGGCGTCGACCTCCGGCACGGTCACCAGGTTGTCGATCGCGTCGAGCACGATGTCCCACTTCTCGGAGACGGCCTTCGACAGGTCGTTCCACAGCGCTTCGCCCTCGCGCCCGGTGAACGGCAGCCGGCCCTGCTCCAGCAGCGAGAAGCCCTCGTACGCGTCGAGCACCTCGTGCACCTCGTCCAGCTCGCACACGTCGGCGAGCGAACGGACGATGCCGACGATTTCGGCCAGCTCGCCGATCGTCCAGGAGTCCGGCTCCTCGGCGACCAGCTCGGGCACGCCGACGAGGTCGTAGGAGTGGTCGTCGTCGGGGATCAGCTCGGGCACGTTCAGCGCGGGCACCGCGTCCCACGCCGGGTGGTCGAGCAGGTCGTGCTGCTCGGCCGTGCGCACGAAGGCGGCCAGGTGCGCGGCGTCCGGGAAGGCGTACAGGTCGTCCTCGTCGCCGAGGAACGCTTCCCACTCCTCGCCGTCCTCCCGCCACCGCGGGGCCCAGAGGGTGACCACGTCGCCCTGCGGCAGCCCGAGCTCGATCGGGATGATGTCCTGTGCCATTGCCGAATCCTCCGCGAGTACCGCCCGTGTGCGCGCCCGCCTTTCCGTCCCCTCCGGCAGCGCGCGGTACCGGAAGCCTACGGGTTGGGGCAAGCAGCCGCGATCTCCCCTGCACCCGCGGCCGCCGCCGGGATGGCACGATGGGCGACACGATGACTCTCACCGACCTCCTGCCAGCGGATCCCGACGCAGATTCCCTGTTCGCAGCCTTCACGACGTGGACGGCGGAACGGGGCATCGAGCTGTACCCGGCGCAGGAGGAGGCGGTGATCGAGGTCGTCTCCGGAGCCAACGTGATCCTGTCCACGCCGACCGGCTCGGGCAAGAGCCTCGTGGCGGTCGGCGCGCACTTCACCGCGCTCGCGCACGGCAAACGCAGTTTTTACACCGCGCCGATCAAGGCACTGGTCTCGGAGAAGTTCTTCCAGCTGATCGAGATCTTCGGGGCCGAGAACGTCGGCATGATGACCGGCGATTCGAGCGTCAACGCGGACGCGCCGATCATCTGCTGCACGGCGGAAATCTTGGCGAACATCGCGTTGCGCGACGGTGCCGAGGCGCCAGTCGGCCAGGTCGTCGCGGACGAGTTCCACTTCTATTCGGAACCGGACCGCGGCTGGGCGTGGCAGGTGCCGCTGATCGAACTGCCGAACGCACAGTTCGTGCTCATGTCGGCCACGCTCGGCGACGTTTCGTTCTTCGAAAAGGACCTGACCCGGCGGACCGGACGGCCGACCGCGGTGGTCACCTCGGCGCAGCGGCCGGTACCGCTCACCTTCCGGTACGCGCTCACGCCGCTGCACGAGACGATGTCCGAGTTGCTGGGCGGCGGCCAAGCGCCGGTGTATGTCGTGCATTTCTCGCAGGCCGCGGCCATCGAGCGGGCGCAGACGCTGATGAGCATCAACGTCACGACTCGCGCCGAGAAAGACGCGATCGCCGACCTGCTCGGCGACTTCCGGTTCTCCGCCGGGTTCGGCAAGACGCTCTCGCGGCTCGTGCGGCACGGCATCGGCGTGCACCACGCGGGCATGCTGCCGAAGTACCGGCGGCTGGTCGAAACGCTCGCGCAGTCCGGGCTGCTGAAGGTGATCTGCGGGACGGACACCCTCGGCGTCGGCATCAACGTGCCGATCCGGACGGTGGTGTTCTCGGCGCTCACGAAGTACGACGGCGTGCGGCAGCGGCATTTGAAGGCGCGCGAGTTCCACCAGATCGCCGGACGCGCCGGCCGGGCCGGATACGACACCGACGGGTATGTCGTCGTGCAGGCGCCGGACCACGTGGTGGAGAACGCGAAGGCGCTGGAGAAGGCGGGCGACGACCCGAAGAAGAAAAAGAAGATCGTCCGGAAGAAAGCGCCGGAGGGCTTCGTCAACTGGACCGAGAGCACGTTCGAGCGGCTGATCGCGGCCGAGCCGGAACCGCTCACGTCCAGCTTCCAGGTCAGCCACTCGATGCTGCTGAACGTGATTTCCCGGCCGGGCAACGCGTTCGACGCGATGCGGCACCTGCTGGAGGACAACCATTCGGACCGGCCGACGCAGCGGAAGCTGATCCTGCGGGCGATCGAGATCTACCGTTCGCTGCTCGCCGCCGGGGTGGTGGAGCAGCTGCCCGAGCCGGACGCCGAGGGCCGCATCGTCCGCCTGACCGTGGACCTGCAGTTCGATTTCGCGCTGAACCAGCCGCTTTCACCGTTCGCGTTGGCCGCTATCGAACTGCTGGACATGGAGTCCCCGTCGTACGCGCTGGACGTGGTGTCCATTGTGGAATCCACGGTGGACAATCCGCGGCCGGTGTTGTCGCAGCAGCAGTTCAAGGCGCGCGGCGAGGCCGTGCAGGCGATGAAGGCCGAGGGGATCGAGTACGACGAGCGGATGGAGCTGCTCGAATCCGTCACGTACCCGAAACCGTTGGAGGAACTGCTCAACGCGGCCTACCAGTCGTATCGCGCCGGGCATCCGTGGGTGGCGGATTACGAGCTGTCGCCGAAATCGGTGGTGCGCGACATGTACGAGCGCGCGATGAACTTCGTGGAATACGTGGGCTTTTATCAGCTCGCGCGTTCCGAGGGGCTGGTGCTGCGCTACCTCGCCGACACCTACGACGCGCTGCGGCACACCGTGCCGGACGAGGCGAAGACCGAATCGCTGCAGGACCTGATCGAATGGCTCGGCGAACTGGTGCGCCAGGTCGACTCGAGCCTGCTGGACGAATGGGAAGCGTTGCGGCACCCGGACGAGGAAGGCCCGGTGTCGCACCGGCCTCCGGCCGAGCCGCCCGCGGTCACGCGCAACGAGCGGGCGTTCCGGGTGCTGGTGCGCAACGAGTTGTTCCGCCGGGTGGAGCTGGCTTCGCGCCGGGCGTACGAGGACCTCGGCGCACTGGACGCCGCCTCCGGCTGGGACGCGGACGCGTGGGAAGACGCGATCGAGGACTACTTCGACGAGCACGATTCGCTCGGCATCGGCCCGGACGCCCGCGGTCCGGCGTTGCTGCTCATCGAAAAGGAACCGGACCTGTGGCGGGTCCGGCAGATTTTTGACGACCCGGCCGGCGACCATGACTGGGGAATCAGCGCGGAGGTCGATCTGCGCGCCTCGGACGAGGTAGGCAGTGCCGTGGTCCGGATCGTGGCCGTCAACCAGCTCTGAGCAGCCGGGTTTCCGGCCGCCGGACGAGCAGCACGACGAGCATGAGCAGCGACAGCGCGGGCATCGGGTAGCCGACCGCGAGCCCGGCGGCGGTGTCCGCGATCGGCGCGGCCAGCCCGGCGGTGAAGACCCACGTGGGCGCGGGCCGCGGTTTGGCCGCGGCGGACCAGGGGGTGCGCGACCATGGTTTGGCCACCGAGATCCACACCTGGAACGCCAGCCCGCTCGCCATCAACGCGGCGCCCGCAGCCTGCGGCCAGACTGGGCTGCCGGTCGCCGCGGCCTTGGTGAGCGCGGGCGAGAGCAGGAAAATCCCGGCGTACAGCTGGACGAGCGTCAGGCCGAATTTCACCAGCACCCACCAATGCCGGAAGAAGCCCCAGGCAGTGGCTCCGGCGAGCAGCAGGCCGGTGAACGCGGCTGTGTTCGCCATGGGGGCGAGCAGCACGGTGTCGAGACGCTTGGCCATGGTCATCGCCGGGCCCGGCTGCTCTCCGGAAAGCGCGACCAAAGTCAGCATGAAGAGAGCGAGTGCTTGGCTCATCCACGCAACTGAAGAAATTACGTGGAGTCACACCAGTGTCTGCCGCCATCGCGGGGAAACCCGAGTCACCGGGCCAGTTTCGCGGCCATTCGGCGACCCGGGCATCCGGTGAACCACCCAATTCGACCCTGAGGCCGGCCCGGCCGATCAGGGTCGGCGGGGAGTCCGGCGAGTCGTCAATCCACTTTAGACCGACCAAGCAGGGCGCGCGAGAAACGCTTGCGCAGATGTCGATTCAGGCGCTCATCAGCATGGATCGCGCGTCCAGCCCGTCGAACCACAGGCCGATCGCCAGCCCGGCCGCGGCTTCCAGCAGGGCGGCTCGGTCCAAGCCGCCAGCGGGCAGGGGCGTGCAGCCGACATCCCGGACCAGCTCGGTTGCCACCGCGACGGCCTCTGGGGCACCGCACAGCGGGACGCCGAGCGGGCGGCCCTCGAACAGCGGCGGGGTCATTCGCCAGACGTCCACGTGGGCGAGGTTGAACGCCTTCACCGCCAACGCGCCGGGAGCGTATTCGGCGATCCGGGCGGCCACGGGTTCGCCGGTCGCGCCGGGGGTGTTGGTGCAGTCGATCAGGACCTTGCCGGTCAGGTCGAGCGGGGTGAGCAGGGCTTCGAGCGCGGTGGTGGGGACGGCCAGCAGGATGACGTCCGCTCGGGCGGCGGCGTCGGCCCAGTCCAGAACCTCGGCACCCAGTTCGGCGGCCAACGCGGCCGCGCGAGCGGGGGAGCGGCCGGACACGGTCAGCTCGTGCCGGGTCCATTGGCCGCCGAGCGCGGAGGCCATGCCGCCGGTGCCGAAAAGAGCGATGCGCATGGGAAGGTCTCCTGTCGTCGCGTGGTTGTACGGAAGCGACGTTATGGACCCCGGCAGGAACCGAAAGGTAACCATGGACTTCATCGCCGACTGCCGCACCCGGCTCGCGTTCGACCTGGTGGCGAACACCTGGCATCCGGTCGTGCTGTGGGCGTTGAAGAACGGCCCGCTGCGGCACGGCGAACTGCGCACGCGCATCGGCGGAATCAGCGCGAAGGTGCTCACCGAAGCGCTGCGCAAGCTGGAGCGCGACGGCCTCGTCGAGCGTGCGGACCGGGCCTATCGGCTGACCGAGCTAGGGGTGAGTTTCCTCGGGCCGATCGAGGGCTTCGGACGCTGGGCCGCCGAGTACGGCGATCAGGTGCTCGAGGCGCAGCTCGCTCACGAGGGCAACGGCCTGGCCCGCGCCAGTTCCAGCAGCGGAACGGCCGCCGCGGCGTCGGTGACCAGCGTCGACACCAGTCCGGAGCGCAGCACCGCGTCCACGGCCTCGGCTTTCGGCCGGCTGTAGCCGATCGCGATCACCTCGGGGACCGCCATCAGCTCCTCGTGGCTGATCGCCAGCACGTGGTGCGCCAGCCCGGTCCCGAGCGAGTTGCCGTCCGCGTCGAACAGCCGCGCGGCGACCTCGGCGGTCGCGCCCCGGGCCGCGATGGCGGCGCGTTCGGCCTCGTCCAGCGCGTCGTACACAGTGGACTCCCCGGCTTCCCACGAACCGATGCTGACCACAGCCTTGGTGAGTTTCCCGAACTGCGCGAACGTTTCCGCGATGCCCGGCTGGTGCCGCAGGATCTCGGTGGTCCGCCGGTCGGGCAGGACGAGCGGGCCGAAAATCGGGTACGAATCGCCGCCGGACACCGACGTCACGCGGCTGACCGTCTCCACCGAACGGCCGCGCATGTCCATCCCGGCCTGCACCCCGCACAACTGCACGATCGGGCAGCGCGGCAGGGTCCGGATGGCCTCGGTCATCGCGTTGACCGACCGCGCCCAGGCCAGCCCGATGACGTCGTCCGGGGTGGCGATCTCCTCCAGCAGCCGGGCGGCCAGCGCGCCGACCCGTTTGCGGACGACCTCCCTCGGCTCCTTTTCCGATGCTCGTTCGAGCACGAGCACGCGGTCCAGCCGGTAGGCGCGGCGGATGTCGTCGGACAGGTGCACGTCGATCGGCGCCGGCAGGTCGAACTCGATCCGGACCAACCCGGACTCGAGCGCGGTGTCCAGCATCCGCGCGACCTTGAACCGGCTCATGCCGAACTCGTCGGCGATCTCGAGTTTCGAGGCGCCCTGCACGTAGAACCGCCTGGCCATGGTGGCCAGCAGCAGAGTCTCGGTCAGCGGTAGTGGCCCCTTTTTCCTGCTCACATGAGCAGGATAGCGCAAAAATGAGCTCTGCTGGTTGACGGATCCGCAGGTTGGGGCCTCTAATGCCTACGCATGTTACCTACGGCATAAGTCAATATCGCTCAAATGAGCACCTTGGAAGGTGATGACGCATGCGCGCCGCGATCGTGGACCGGCCCGGGGAGATCCGGGTCGGCGAGGTTCCCGATCCGAAGCCCGGGGAGCGCCAGGTCGTCGTGAAGGTGGGTGCCTGCGGGATCTGCGGCACGGACCTGCACATCGCCGACGGGCATTTCCCGCCGACCCCGTATCCCATCGTTCCCGGCCACGAGTTCTCCGGGGAGATCGTCGAACTCGGCGCGGACGTGCCCGCCGAGTGGAAGGTCGGCGACCGGGTCGCGGTCGACCCGTCGATCTACTGCGGATACTGCACGCCGTGCCGGTCCGGGCACGGCAACCTGTGCGCGAACTGGAACGCCACCGGCGACACGGTCAACGGCGCGTTCGCCGAGTACGTCGCGGTGCCCGCGGACACCTGCTACCAGATGCCCGACTCGATGACCTGGGAACAGGGCGCGCTGGTCGAACCCGTTTCGTGCGCGGTGCACGGCGTGCGCCGGATCGGCGTGGAGGCGGGCGAACGCTTCCTCGTGGTCGGCGCGGGCACGATGGGCCTGATCATGCAGCAGCTGCTGATCCGGGCGGGTGCGCACGTGACGATGGTCGACCGCAACGCCGCCCGGCTGCCTCGGGCGACCGACCTCGGCGCGGCCGCGGTCGCCGCCGATGTGTCCGAATTGGACGATGAGCGGTTCGACGCCGCGGTGGACTGTACTGGCGCGGCACCCGCCATCGAAGCGGCCTTCAACGCGCTGCACCGCGGTGGCCGGTTGCTCGTGTTCGGCGTGGCCCCGGCCGAAGCCCGCGTCGCGCTTTCGCCGTTCCGCATCTACAACGACGAGATCACCATCGTCGGTTCGATGGCCGTGCTGAACAGCTACGGCAACGCACTCGACCTCGTCGCGAACGGGTACCTCGACACCGAAGCGCTGATCACCGACACCCTTCCGCTCGAGCAGTACCCCGAGGCGCTGGCGAAGATGCGCAGCGGGTCCGGCCTCAAGATCCAGGTGCTGCCCGGAGGTGGTGGCGGTGCGTAAACTCCTGTGCCTCCTTGCCGCGACAGCGTTGTTGGTGACGGGATGCGCCGGAGCCGGGGCGCTCGGCACCGGCGGGCGGACACTGGTCGTCGCGATCGTGTCCAATCCGCAGATGAAGGACGCCATCTCGCTCGAGGGCGAGTTCGAGCAGGCCAACCCCGGGATCAAGCTCAAGTTCGTTTCCCTGCCGGAAAACGAGGCCAGGGCGAAGATCACCGCGTCCACCGCCACCCAGGGCGGCGAGTTCGACGTGGTGATGATCAGCAATTACGAGGCTCCGCAATGGGCGGCCAACGGCTGGCTGGAGAACCTCGAACCGCACATGAAGGCGACGCCGGGCTACGACGAGGCCGACTTCATCCCGAGCATCCGGCAGTCGCTGTCGTATCAGAACCAGATGTACGCGGTGCCGTTCTACGGCGAATCGTCCTTTGTGGTCTATCGCAAGGACCTGTTCCAGAAGGCCGGCCTGACCATGCCGGCGCACCCGACGTGGCAGCAGATCGCCGACTTCGCCGCGAAACTCGACGACAAGCAGGCCGGCGTCTCCGGGATCTGCCTGCGCGGCAAGCCGGGCTGGGGCGAAAGCCTCGCGCCGTTCACCACGGTCGCGAACACGTTCGGCGCACAATGGTTCGACCAGGGCTGGAACGCGAAGCTCACCAGCCCGGAGTTCACCCAGGCGGCGAACTTCTACGTGAACCTGCTGCGCGAACACGGCGAAGTCGGCGCTTCCAGTGCCGGGTTCACCGAATGCGGCACGAAGTACGCCCAGGGCAACGCCGCGATGTGGTACGACGCCACCTCGATGACCGGCACCACGGAAGACCCGAAGACCAGCCACGTCGTCGGCAAGAACGGCTACGTCGCCGCGCCGGTGGAGAAGACCCAGGCGAGCGGCTGGCTCTACACCTGGGCGCTGGGCATTCCGAAGGTCGGCAAGAACAAGGACGACGCCTGGAAGTTCATGGCGTGGATGACGGACAAGGAGTACGCGAAGAAGGTCGGCGAGACCTACGGGTGGAACCGGGTGCCGCCGGGCACGCGCAAGTCGACCTATGAGATCCCGCAGTACAAGGAAGCCGCGAAGGCCTACGCCCAGCCGACGCTGGACGGGATCGCGGCGGCCAACCAGCAGAAGACGATGGTGAACCCGGTGCCGTACCCGGGCATCCAGTTCGTCGGGATCCCGGAGTTCCAGGACCTCGGCACGCGGGTGAGCCAGCAGCTGTCCGCCGCGATCGCCGGCCAGACCTCCGTCGCCGACGCGCTCGCGCAATCGCAGAAATACGCGGAATCCGTCGGAAAGTCGTATCAGGAGGTGCAGCGATGAGCACCCTCTCCGTCCCCGCCGGAACCGCGCCGGCGACCGCGAAGTCCGCTGCGAAGAAGGTGACCGGCTCGGCCGGGAAACGGCGGATGCCGCTGCTGCCCGCGTTGATCTTCGTGATCGCCGTGACGCAGATTCCCTTCCTGCTCACCGTGTTCTACTCGTTCCAGTCGTGGAACCTGGTGCGCCCGGGGTCTCGGCATTTCGTCGGATTCCGCAACTACGTCGACGTTTTCACCGACACGACGTTCCTCGGCGCACTGCTGAACACCGTCGTGCTCACCGTGGTCTGCGTGTTCCTCTCGCTGCTGCTCGGGCTCGGGCTCGCGGTGCTGCTCGACCGCAAGTTCCTCGGCCGCGGTTTCGTCCGGACGCTGCTGATCACGCCGTTCCTCATCCTTCCCGCGGCCGGCGCGCTGCTGTGGAAGACGACGATGTTCGACCCGACGTACGGTCTTCTGCACTTCGTGTTCGGCACCGACACGGACTGGCTGTCGCAATTCCCGCTGGCCGCGGTGATGGCGCAGATCGTCTGGCAGTGGACGCCGTTCATGACGCTGCTGATCCTCGCCGGGCTGCAGAGCCAGTCGAAGGAGGTGCTGGAGGCGGCGTCGGTGGACGGCGCGAGCCGCTGGCGCACCTTCGTGTCGATCACGCTGCCGCACCTGTCGCGGTTCCTGCAGCTGGCCACGCTGCTCGGCGCGATCTACATCGTGAACAGCTTCGACGCGATTTTCCTGATGACGCAAGGCGGTCCGGGCACGGCCAGCACGAACCTGCCGTTCTACATCTACCAGCGCGCGTTCGAGGGCTTCGACATCGGGCAGTCGTCCGCGATGGGCGTGGTGGTGGTCATCCTGACGATGATCGTCGCGACGTTCGCGCTGCGGCTGATGTTCCGCGCGTTCTCCGTGGACGGAGGAGTCAAGTGAGCACCGCAACCGCCACCGCCTCGCCCGCCGCCGACACCGCGCCGCCGCGGCGCAGGACCAAACGCCGCTACGGGCCGGGCACGCTGACCGTCGCCACCTGGGCCATCGCGATCCTGTTCGTTTTCCCGCTGCTGTGGATGATTCTCACCGCGTTCAAGCAGGAGAACGACGCCTACACCGATCCGCCGAAGCTGTTCTTCAGCCCGACGTTCGACCAGATCTCGAACGTCCTCAACAGCGGTTTCCTGCCGTACCTGGGAAATTCGGCGTTCGTCACGGTGATTTCGACGCTGCTCGTGCTGGTGCTGGGAATTCCGGCCGCGTACGCGCTGTCGCTGGCCCCGGTCAAGGGCACGAAGAACGCGCTGGGCTTCTTCCTGTCGACCAAGATGCTGCCGATCGTGGCCGCGATCATCCCGCTGTACGTGATCTCGCAGAACACGAATCTGCTGGACACGGTGTGGGCGCTGATCATCCTCTACACCGCGATGAACCTGCCGCTGGCGATCTGGATGATGCGGTCGTTCTTCCTGGAAGTGCCCGGCGAGATGATCGAGGCGGCGCGGATCGACGGGGCGAACCTGCCGACGCTGCTGCGCAAGATCGTCATGCCGGTGGTCGCTCCCGGGATCGCCGCGACCGCGTTGATCTGCGTGATCTTCTCCTGGACGGAGTTCTTCTACGCGGTCAACCTCACCGCCGCCCGGGCCGGCACGGTGCCGGTGTTCCTGGTCGGCTTCATCACCAGCGAGGGCCTGTACTGGGCTCAGCTGTCCGCCGCCGCTCTGCTGGCCTCGCTGCCGGTGATGATCGTGGGCTGGATCGCGCAGAACCACCTGGTGCGCGGGCTGTCCATGGGCGCGGTGAAGTAAGGGAGAAGGCAGATGTCCGCTGAAGTGATTTACGACCAGGCGTCGCGGGTCTACCCCGGAAACCCGGGCGTCCGCGCGGTCGACCAGTTGAGCCTCGAGGTGCCGGACGGCGAATTTCTCGTGCTGGTCGGCCCGTCCGGATCGGGCAAGTCCACCGCGCTGCGGATGCTCGCCGGGCTGGAGGACGTCAACGAGGGCTCGATCCGGATCGGCGACCGCGACGTGACCGACCTGCCGCCGAAGGACCGGGACATCGCGATGGTGTTCCAGTCCTACGCGCTGTACCCGCACATGACGGTCGCCGACAACATGGGTTTCGCGTTGAAATTGCGCGGTTTCTCGTCGGCCGACATCAAGAAGCGGGTCGCCGAGGCCGCCGCGATGCTGGATCTCACGCGCTTCCTGGACCGCAAGCCGAAGGCGTTGTCCGGCGGGCAGCGGCAGCGGGTCGCGATGGGCCGGGCGATCGTGCGCGAGCCGAGCGTGTTCCTGATGGACGAGCCGCTGTCCAATCTGGACGCGAAATTGCGCGTGGAAACCCGGGCCAACATCGCGAAACTGCAGCAACGGCTCGGCACGACGACCATCTACGTGACCCACGACCAGGTCGAGGCCATGACGATGGGCGACCGGGTAGCCGTGCTGAAGGATGGCGTGCTGCAGCAATGCGCTTCGCCTCGGTCGCTGTACGAGAAGCCGGCGAACTCGTTCGTAGCCGGATTCATCGGTTCGCCGGCGATGAACCTGGCGACGTTGCCGCTGTCCGACGGCGGCGTGCGACTCGGCGACCTCGTGGTGCCGCTGCCCACTGAGGTGCGGACGGCGGCGGCCGGGTTGTCCGAGATCGTGTTCGGGATCCGGCCGGAGTCGCTGCGCCTGGTCGGCGACGCGGACGAAGGATTCGAACTCGTCGTGGAGCTGGTCGAGGAACTGGGCGCGGACGCGTACTTGCACGGCAAGGTCGGCGACGACCGGTTCGTGGTCCGGGTCGACGGACGGACGCCGCCGCGGATCGGCGACAACGTCCGGGTGGCGTTGCGCGGCGAAGGCGAGACGCACGCGTTCGATCCGAAGACGACGCTGCGGCTGGGCTGAACGGAGGTGTCGGTGCCGGGCCTCTCCGGCACCGGCGCCTAGCTCTCCCGGGGGAGGCGCATCCCCCTCGCGCTCGATCCGTTCCGCCGCGGTTCCGGCGACGCTTGACGCATGTCGTCGAAGCAAACGGAGCTGAGCAAATGGCCGGGTTACGCCGCTGCGGTCTGGGGAGTGCTGTTCGCGATCCCCAGCTTCGGGTGGGCGACCGGCTGCACCTTCGGCGCGCAATCGACGGTGTCACCGTCGCTGGTCGAACTGGCGCAGGACCGGGTGCCGTGGTTCGTCGCCGTCTTGGTGGGCACCGGGCTGCTGAAGGCTTTCGGCGCGGTGATCGGCGTTGGTCTGACGCGGCCGCGCGGTCGACGGCTCGGCCGGACAATGGTGTTCTGCGGCAGTGCCGCGGCGATCCTGCTGACCTGGCACGGCGGGCTGTTCGTCGTGCAGGGTGTCCTGGTCAAGGCCGGAGCCGTTGCACCAGCTGAGCTAGTCAACTGGTACCTCTACCTCTGGGGACCGTGGTTTATCGCTGGTGGGCTGGCCTTCGCCGGGGCGGTCGCGGAGTACCTCCGCCGCTGCGCGGACCGACGCGCGTTGACGCGCTGCGGAGTGGTGGGCGCGCTGGGTGCACTGGCGCTGTCGGTGGCCGCGGTCGCGACAGGCATCGGGTGAATCAGCGGAGGGCTCCGGCGAGGACGGTGGCCGCCATCTGCCGGACCGCTTCCTCGCTGGGCGGCTCCCCGGTCCGATCGGCGAAGAGCAGGTGACCGGCCCCGATGAGCGTCGGTGCCAGGGTATACACGTCGGCGTCCGGAGTGAGCCGACCGAGTTTTTGTTCCGCGGCAAGGTAATCCGCGAGCAGGTTCGCCGCGTCCGTTGCCAGCGGGATCCCCGGACCGGGCCGGGCGGCGCGGAGCCGATGCCGCAGTTCGTCGCGGAAGGTGATCAGGGCGACGATCGACACCGCGACCGACGAGAAGACTTCGGTGAGCAGCTCGGCCACCGTCTCGACTACGTCGCCGGTTCCCGCCTGCAGATCGTCCGCTCGGGCTTCGAGGCGGTGGATCCGGTCGAGCACCAGTGCGGCGAGAAACGCGTCGAAATCCTCGAAATGCCGGTGCAGCACGCCCTTCGCGCAATCCGCCTCGGTGGTGACGGCGCGGCTGGTGAGACCGCTCGGGCCTTCGCGCAGCAAAACCCGTTCCGCGGCGTCGAAAAGCTGAGCGCGCACGTCGCGGAGATGGATCCCGGTGGGCACTTCGACGGTCCTTCCTAGCCATAGTGGGCGCTTGCCCACTATGGTGGGCGCATGCCCACTTTACCCCGTCCCGAACCGCATCAGCACCGGACCATGGCGGAGTCGTTCGGCGTCGATCCCGAGCGATACGACCGGGCCCGCCCCCGTTACCCGGACGAACTGGTGACCGCCGTCCTCGAGGCCAGCCCCGGGAAGGACGTGCTCGACGTCGGCTGCGGAACCGGCATCGAGGGCCGGCAATTCCGTGCCCGCGGCGCGATCGTGCTCGGCGTGGAGCCGGACGCTCGGATGGCGGAGTTCGCCCGGCGCGATTTCCCCGTTGAGGTCGCGAAATTCGAGGACTGGGATCCGGCCGGGCGGACGTTCGACGCGCTCGTGTCCGGGCAGGCGTGGCACTGGGTCGACCCGGCGGCGGGGGCAGCGAAGGCCGCGCGGGTGCTGCGCCCGGGAGGCCGGTTCGTCGCGTTCTGGCACGTGTTCATGCCGCCGGAAGAAATCTCGCACGCACTGGCGGACGCGCTGCGCCGGGCGATGCCGGACTGGCCGTTCAGCGGCAACTATCTGAAAAGCCCCAGCGCCGACTCGTACCAGCCGATGCTCGACAAAGCCACGGCCGGCCTAGCCGGCACCGGCGCGTTCGGCGAAGCGGAGAACTGGCGCTACGAATGGGCGCAGGACTACCGCCGCGACGAATGGCTGGACCTGCTCGCCACCCAGGGCGGTGTCACCGTGGCGACGCCGGAACAACGCGACCAGATCCTCGCCGAGGTCGGCGCGGCGATCGACGCGCGCGGCGGCCACCTGACGACGCGTTACGCGACCGCCGCGGTGACCGCCGTCCGCTCGTCCTGACCGCCGGTCACTCCTCCAGCGAAAGCGCCTGGCTCGGGCAGATGTTCACGGCCTCGCGCGCCTTCTCGACCAGCTCGCCGTCCGGGGTGTCGTTGAGGACGATGACCGTGCCGTCGTCCTCGCTCTGGTCGAACAGCGCGGGCTCGGTGAGCACGCACTGGCCCGCGCCGACGCACTTGCCGGTGTCCGCGATGATCTTCATGATGGCCTCTTCCTGGCTTGTGGTGGGAGCACTCTGATCTCTACCAGGTCACTGGCAACTGGTACAGGCCGAAGATCGTGGCGTCTTCCTTCACCGGAATCTCGTCGACCGGCAGCACGCTCTTCAGCGTCGGGATCCGGCGGAACAGCGTGTCGAACACGATCTGCAGCTCCATCCGCGCCAGGTTCTGGCCGAGGCACTGGTGCGGCCCGAAACCGAACGCGACGTGGTGGCGCGCGCCGCGTTCGAGGTCGAGCTTTTCCGGGCTCTCGAACACGTCCGGGTCCCAGTTCGCGGCGTAGCCCAGCACGAGCACGCCCTCGCCGGCCTTGATCGTGACGCCGCCGATTGCCACGTCCTCGGTCGCCACCCGCGCGGTGGCGCCCTCGACGATCGTGAAGTAGCGCAACAGTTCCTCGACCGCGAGCAGCGTCTTGCCCGGATCGGCCTCGATCGTCGCGCGCTGCCCGGGGTTTTCCAGCAGCCCGATGGTGCCGAGGGAGATCATGTTCGCGGTGGTCTCGTGCCCGGCGACCAGCAGCAGGAACGCCAGCCCGATCATCGCGTCGTGGTCGTAGTTGCCTTGTTCGCGGCGCTTGACGATTTGCCTGCCGAGCAGGTCGTCGGCCGGGTCCTTCTCCTTCGCCGCGACGAGGCCGCTGAGGTACTCGCGCAGTTCCTCGGACGCTTTCTTGCGGTCCTCGACGGTGGTGCTGCGCCGGATGAGCGCCATCGTGCGCTGCTGGAAGTAGTCGTGGTCGGCGTACGGGACGCCGAGCAGCTCGCAGATCACCAGCGACGGCACCGGAAGCGACAGCTTTTCCACCAGGTCCGCCGGTTTCGGCCCGGCGAGCAATTCGTCGATCAGGCCGTCGACGATCTCCTGGATCCGCGGCCGCATCGCCTCGACCCGCTTCACGGTGAACTCGCCGAGCACCTCCCGGCGGGCCTCGCCGTGCTCGGGCGCGTCCATCCCGATCATGGCTTTCTGCTTGACGTTGGTGAGGATCGCGGCCCCGCCCTCGGCCAGGAACGGGAAGTTGGGCAGGAACCGGTCGGAGGAGAACCGCCGGTCGCCGAGGATCTGCCGGGCTTCCTCGTGCCGCGTGGCGACCCAGGCCTCTTTGCCCCCGGGGATCCGCACGCGGGTGAGCGCGCTGTGCTCGCGCATCCGGACGTACTGCTCCGGCTGGGCGAACGGGCAGGTGCGGGCGACCGGCATGCGGAGTTCTTCAGTGGCAGTCATCGTTTCCCCTTCACCAGGTCACCGGGAGGCAGTACAGCCCGAAGACGCCGGAGTCGTGTTTGAACGGCAACTGGTCGACCGGCGCGGCGAGACGCAGCGTCGGGATGCGGCGGAAAAGGGTGTCGAACACGATCTGCAGTTCCATCCGCGCGAGGTTCTGGCCGAGGCACTGGTGCGCGCCGAAGCCGAACGCGACGTGGTGCCTGCCGCCGCGGGAGATGTCGAACTGCTCGGGCTCGGGGAAGACCTCGGGGTCGAAGTTGGCCGCGTAGCTCAGGCCGAGCACGCCCTCGCCGGCCTTGATGGTGACGCCGGCGATGTCCACGTCTTCGAGCGCGACGCGGGTGGTGGCGAACTCCGCGATGGTGAAGTAGCGCAGCAATTCCTCGACGGCGTCGAGGGTTTTGCCCGGGTCCTCCTTGATCGCGGCGAGCGCGTCCGGGTTCTCCAGCAGCGCGACGGTGCCGAGCGAAATCATGTTCGCGGTGGTCTCGTGCCCGGCGATGAGCAGCAGGAACGCCAGCGACACGAGGTCGTCGTGGTCGTACTCGCCCTCCTCGCGCTTCTTCTCGATCTGCCGGCTGAGCAGGTCGTCCGCCGACGCGGTTTCCTTCGCGGACACGAGGTCGGACAGATACTTCTGCATCGCTTCGACCGACGCGCCGCGCTCGTCCGCGGGCACCTCGCGGTTGAGGAGCCGGGAGCTGTGCTTCTGGAAGAAGTCGTGGTCGGAGTACGGGACGCCGAGCAGCTCGCAGATCACCAGCGACGGCACCGGAAGCGAGAGCGCGGACACCAGGTCGGCGGGCTGGTCGCCGGCCAGCATCGCGTCGAGGTGCTGGTCCACGACATCCTGGATGCGCGGCTGCAGGGCCTTCATCCGCTTGACGGTGAACTCGCCGACGACGCCGCGCCGCGCCGGGCCGTGTTCCGGCGCGGCCATCGCGATCAGCGACGGGCGCAGCCTCGGACGGCGCTGCTGGCCGTCCTTGAACAGGACCGGGAAGCCGGGGTTGAAGCGGTCCGAGCTGAAGCGCGGGTCGGTCAGCATCGCCCGCAGGTCCTCGTGCCGGTGCAGCACCCAGGCGTGCTGGCCGCTGCGTTCGAGCTCGACGTAGTGCGCGCGAGCGTCGCGGAACCGGTCGTAGTCCGGCGGCGGCGCGAACGGGCAGGTCCGCTTCATCGGGAACGCCGCCTTCTCCGGCTGGACGCGGCTGGGCTGGGCGACTTCGGTCATCTGAACCCCCTGTGGTGGGTTTGCCCCGTTACGGAATGAATGTGGAGGATTACATTCCGGTTCACTGCCCAAGGTACCGAAGTGGAGGATCGTCGTCCACTAGCATCGGGGTGACAATTACTGTCTCCTCCCGGTTGCCGGCACGTTTGCGCAGCTGGCCGGGCATGCGAGAATGCGCGCCAACCGGGAAGAGGGAAGGCCGGGTATGAGTGCAGACCCCGAGACGCCGCTGCGGGCGGACGCGCAACGCAACCGCGACCAGATCATCGCCGCGGCTCGCGTGATCTTCGCCAGCCACGGTCCCGAGGTCCCGATGGAGGAGATCGCGCGCGCGGCCGGCGTCGGCGTGGGCACCCTCTACCGGCGTTTTCCGGACCGCGACGCGCTCATCCGAGCGGTGGCGGTGGACAACTTCGCGGGCGTGCTGGACCACGCCCGGCGGCTGGCGGTCGAAGCGCCGACCGCGTGGGAAGCGTTGGTGCAGCTGCTCTACCACGGCGCGGAACTGCAGTTGTCGATGCAGCTGGCCATGTTGTCGCAGCGGGCGCACGAGATTCTCAAGGAAGACCCCGAGGTGGCCCAGCTCCGCGAGGCGGTGCTGCTCGAAGTCGAAGGGCTGGTCGTCCGGGCGCAGGCCGAGGGGACGTTGCGCGAGGACGTGGGCGCGGGGGACGTCGCGGTGCTGTTCGCCCGCCTCATCCGCCAGCTGCCGGCGCAACGGTTGAAATCGCCGGAAATGGCGACGGCGCGCAACATCGCCATCATGATCGACGGCCTGCGCGCGGGCCCGGCCACCACGCTGCCGGGGCGGCCGCTCGGCAAAGAAGATTTGCTCTGAGGCGTTTCTTAAGACGTGCCAAGCCGTCTCGGGTTGCTCCGGCGGGGTGATCTCACAACGGGCCATCGTGTCCCGGGCGAGGACGTCTTATCTCGGGAAAGCCGGTGCGGAGCCGCCGGAAAACACGAGAGGGGACGAATCATGAAGCACATCCGCCGAATCGCCGTCGCGGTCGCCGTCGCCGTAGGCGCGACCGCGCTCTTCGCCGGCACCGCCGGCGCCGCGACCGCGGACTCGTCGGCGCTTCCGTGCACGGCGAACCAGTTCAGCACCAAACTCGTTTACGGCGGGGCCGGCGCGGGGCAGCGCAACGCGGCCCTGCAGTTCACCGCGAACGAGGGCGAGCGGTGCGTGCTGTCCGGCCGGGCCGACGTCAACCTCGTTGGTGCGCACGATGTCCTGGTGAACAACGAGGCACCGGCTGACGCGCCGCCGGTGCTGATCGCGAACGGTTCGTCGGCGTACGTGCCGCTGCACTGGACCGCGATCGGCTCCGACGACGAGCAGCAGACGCCGAACGCGGTCACCATGACCGCTCCGGCCGATTCCAACCCGCACGGGGATCCGATCGACCCGAACGTGACGGTGGACTGGACCTTCGGTGCGGTGGACGCCAACGCCGACAGTCACACCCTCGACGTCGGCGCGCTGACCGCGGGCGAAGCGCCTGCGGTCTAAGGGATCCGGGGAGTCAGTGGTCCTGGGCGAGTGCCTCGAGTACCCGCAGCAGCACCGCCCGGGCCGCGTCTCCCTCGGCCGCGACTGTCCACAGTAGATCCGCGACCTCGTGGTACGGGTCGGCGTCGCTCGCGATGTGCTCGCCATCCGGGGTTTCGACCATCGCGACGTCGTCGACGACCCGGAAGTCCGCGGTGACCGGGTACGGCAGGACGACGTCCGCGGGGATGATGCCGAAACGGATGTTGGGGGTGCCGAGCAGCGCGAGCAGCTTGTGCACCTGGCCGACCATCACCTCCCGCGGCGCGTTCGGATACCGCAGCGCCGCCTCGGAGTCGATTGCGGAGTGCGGTGCGTCCGGCCTGCGGACGGCGACGTGCATCAGGTGCACCGCGTCGCGCCGGGCCCGCCTCAGGTGCCGCAATTCGTCTGCGCTGGCGGAAATTCCACGAGCGGGTTCGCGGTGGCGCCGCCCTACGCCTTGAGCGGCCGGAGCTTCGCGGCAAGGCAACAAGTCGACCAGGCTGCCGCTGATGTCGCGCGGGAAACCGGCGCGAGATGCCCCTGCCCATCGCGCAATTTCCTGGACCGCTGCGGACAAAACCGCCGCTCCGGGATAACCGGAGCGGCGGTCTGGGCGGACTCGAACGTCAGACGCCCATCGGGTGCCAGACGGTTTTCGCTTCCAGGTACCGCCGGAGGCGGGACAGGTCCGGCTCGGCCGTCCAGTCCGGTTCGGTGTCCGGGACGGACAGGACGCGTTTCACCGTGCCGGCGGCTTCCTGCGCTAGGGCGACGCGATCCTCGGGGGTGGCGCCGGTCGGGTCCAGGGCGTTGACGTCTCCGTGGGAGGCCAGCCACGGGCCCAGTTCCGCAGCGCGGCCGGTGAGGATGTTGACGACCCCGGCGGGGACGTCGGACGTGGCCAGGACCTCGGAGAGCGTGATGGCGGGCAGCGGACGGTCCGCGCTGGATACCAGGACTGCCGTGGAGCCGGTGGCCAGCACGGGGGCCAGGACGGTCACCAGACCGAGCAAGGACGACTCTTGCGGCGCGAGGACCCCGACGACGCCGGTCGGCTCGGGCGTGGTGAAGGAGAAGTACGGGCCGGCGACCGGGTTGGCGGCGCCCAGGACCGAGGCGATCTTGTCGGTCCAGCCGGCGTACCAGACCCAGCGGTCGATGGCGGCGTCCACCAGGGACTCGGCCTTCTTCGCCGGGACTCCTTCACAGGCGGCCACCTCGCCGGCGAACTGCGCGCGGCGGCCTTCCATCACCTCGGCGACCCGGTAGAGCACCTGGCCGCGGTTGTATGCGGTTGCCGACGACCAACCGGGGAACGCCTTGCGGGCGGCGGACACCGCGTCGCGCAGGTCTTTGCGGGACGCGTGGGCAGCGTTGGCCAGGAAAGTGCCTTTGGCATCGGTGACGGGGTAGACCCGGCCCGATTCCGAACGCGGGAATTTGCCGCCGAGGTAGAGCTTGTAGGTTTTGGCGACGGAAATCCGGTCAGACATTGAGGTAGGCCTCCAAACCGGTGCGTCCGCCTTCGCGGCCGAAACCGGACTCCTGGTAGCCGCCGAAGGGGGCGGCGGGGTCGAAGCGGTTGAACGTGTTGGCCCAGACCACGCCGGCCCGGAGCTGGTTCGCCATCCACAGAATGCGCGAGCCCTTCTCGGTCCAGATGCCCGCGGACAGTCCGTACGGCGTGTTGTTCGCCTTCGCCACGGCCTCTTCCGGGGTGCGGAAGGTGAGCACCGACAGCACCGGGCCGAAGATCTCCTCGCGAGCGATCCGCATCGACTGGTGGACTTCGGAGAACACCGTCGGCGCGAAGAAGAATCCGCGGTCCGGCACCGGGCACGGGCTGGTCCACCGTTGCGCGCCTTCCGCGTCGCCGGATTCGACCAGGCCGCGGATCTTCGCCAGCTGCTCGGCCGAGTTGATCGCGCCGATGTCGGTGTTCTTGTCCAGCGGGTCGCCCAGCCGCAGCGTCGACACCCGGTAGCGGAGCTTCTCCAACACCTCCTCGGCCACCGATTCCTGCACCAGCAGCCGCGAGCCCGCACAGCAGACGTGGCCCTGGTTGAAGAAGATCCCGTTGACGATCCCCTCCACCGCCTGGTCCAGCGGGGCGTCGTCGAACACCACGTTCGCCGCCTTGCCGCCGAGTTCCAGGGTCAGCTTCTTGCGGGTGCCCGCGACGGTGCGCTGGATCAGCTTGCCGACCTCGGTGGAGCCGGTGAACGCGATCTTGTCGACGTCCGGATGCTCCACAATGGACGCTCCGATGTCGCCCGCGCCGGGCAGGATGTTCACCACGCCCGGCGGCAGTTCCGCCTGCTGGCAGATCTCGGCGAAGACCAGCGCGGTCAGCGGCGTGGTTTCGGCGGGCTTGAGCACCACGGTGTTGCCGGTGGCCAGCGCCGGGGCGATCTTCCACGCCAGCATCAGCAGCGGGAAGTTCCACGGGATCACCTGGCCCGCGACGCCGAGCGGCTTCGGGTCCGGGCCGTATCCGGCGTAACCGAGCTTGTCCGCCCAGCCCGCGTGGTAGAAGAAATGCGCGGCCGCGGTGGGCACGTCGGAATCGCGCGACTCCTTGATCGGCTTCCCGTTGTCCAGCGTCTCCAGCACCGCCAGTTCGCGCGAGCGTTCCTGGATCAGCCGCGCGATGCGGAAGAGGTACTTCGCCCGCTCGGTGCCCGGCATTTTCGCCCAGACCGACGTGTACGCCTTGCGCGCGGCCTTCACCGCGGTGTCCACATCGGACTCCGACGCGGTGCCGACCTCGGCGAGGACCTCCTCGGTGGCCGGGTTGACCGTCTTCAGCGGCTCGCCCGAACCGTCGACGAATTCGCCGTTGACGAACGGCTTGTACTGCTCTTTCAGGTTGGCCAGGGCGCGCGATTCCGGCGCGGGCGCGTATTCGAAGATGCCCATGTCAGTCCACCGTCACGTAGTCGGGGCCGCTGTAGTGGCCGTCCACCTGGGTGCGCCGCTGCAGCAGCAGGTCGTTGAGCAGGCTCGACGCGCCGAACCGGAACAGCTCCGGCGTGAGCCACTGCTCGCCCGCGACCTCGTGCACGGCGACGAGGTACTTGATCGCGTCCTTCGTCGTCCGGATCCCGCCCGCGGGCTTGACTCCGCGCAGTTCGCCGGTGCGCTCGTGCCAGTCGTGCACCGCCTGCAGCATCACGTGCGTGACCGGCAGCGTCGCGGCGGGCGACACCTTGCCAGTGGACGTCTTGATGAAGTCGCCGCCCGCCAGCAGGGCGAGCCAGGACGCGCGCCGCACGTTGTCGTACGTCGCCAGTTCGCCCGTTTCGAGGATCACCTTCAGGTGCGCGGACCCGCAGGCCTCCTTCACGGCGCGGATCTCCTCGAACACCTCGAGGTAGCGGCCTTCGAGGAAGGCCCCTCGGTCGATCACCATGTCGACCTCGTCCGCGCCGGCCTCGACGGCGAGTCGCGTGTCGGCCAGTTTCACCTCGCGGCTCGTGCGGCCCGCCGGGAAACCGGTGGCGACGCTCGCCACCCGCACTCCGCTGCCCGCGAGCGCTTCGACGGCTGTTGCCACCAAGTCCGGGTACACGCACACGGCCGCGACGCGCGGGCAGTCCTGCCGTTCGGGGTCCGGCCGCATCGCCTTGGCGGCGAGGCCGCGGACCTTGCCGCGCGTGTCGGCTCCTTCGAGCGTGGTCAGGTCGACCATCGACACCGCGGTGTCGATCGCCCACCGCTTGGCTTCCTTTTTGATGCTCCGGGTCGCGAGTCCCGCCGCGCGCTGCTCGACGCCGACCTGGTCGACACCGGGCAGCCCGTGCAGGAACCGCCGCAGGCTCGCTTCGTCGCGAGTGACGTCCGTCAGCGGCGACGGGGTTTCCGGCGCCGCTGCCGGGCTGGTGGTAGCTGTCATACCGCTGAGTGTAGGTGCGCGACAGCAGGCGCCGGAGCGCTCACTCGAATCTGTGGACTGCTGGTCACGGCCGCGCGGTTGTCCACAGCCGCGCGGCGCTGGCGGCGGTTTTTGTCGGTGGGGTGTGCAGTCGGGTTCAGGACTCGATCTGCGGAGCGTTGGGGTCCTTGGCCGGCTTGCGGTAGACCACGACGCCGCCCCAGAAGCCGAGACCGTTGATCGTCACGGTCGGAGCGGTCGGCGGCGCGGGCGGCGCACCGGACTTGTCCTCCAGCAGGAACGCACCCATGAAGCCGATGCCGGTGACGTTCACGTTGATGTCGTCGGGGACGGTGATCTCGATCCCGCCCATGATCGCGACGGCGGTGATCGTGCACGACTTCTCCGCGAACCGGGCGCTGCGCAGGTCGATCTCGGCACCGCCCCAGAACGCGAAAGTCGTGTGCTGCTGCGGCAGGACCCAGCTGCCCTTGCGCACCGCCCCGGACATCACGCCGATCGAAACGGCGGAACCGGGATGCCCGCCGATGCGGCTGTCCGGCAGCCCGAGCGCGCGCGAGGGAGCGGGCTGCACCGGGGCCGACGCGGTGGTGGCGACCGCGGCGCTACCGGGAAGGTCGGCGGTCACCGGCTTCAGGTCGGCGAACGTTTTCGCGGAGTAGACGCTGGAGAGCCGTTCCTCCAGCTCGTTGATCGTGATGCGGCCTTCGGACAGGGCCTGGTGCAGGACCTGCGCGACCTGCTCCCGGTCAGCGTCCGACACGCGCATCTGGTCCGGGCCCGGCGTGGCTGGGTCTTCACTCACCTGGGGCAGCCTAGCCCTGTCGGGTCCGCCTCGGGTCCATCGAACGGTGGATAGGGGGATCATGGGGTGATGGATTCTGCGTTGGCGGGGACGCTCGTGCTTCCGGACGGTGCGGTGGTGCGGGGGCGCGGGCTGGGGAAGCCGAAGCCGGAAGGGCCGGAGCCGGAGTTCGGGTTGTATCTGGGGTCGCGGCGGATGCGGGCGAAGTACGACGGTTCGCTGGGATGGGAGCGGCGGTGGGTGGTGTGGCCGGACTTTCTCCTGCCGCGGGATTGGGAGGGGGCTCGGCGGGAGATCGTGGGGTTGCATGAGCGGGCCGTTGCCGGGGAGGCCGTGGAGGTGGCTTGTCTCGGCGGGGTGGGGCGGACTGGGACTGTGCTGGCTTGTTTGGTGACGTTGGGCGGGGTGGGGGTCCGGGAGGCCGTGGGGTGGGTGCGGAAGGAGCATCATCCGCGGGCGGTGGAGACGCCTTGGCAGCGGTGGTGGGTTCGGTGGTTCGCTGAGGGTCGGTAGGGGGTCCGTGTCGGGGGCGGCTCGTCGCCCTGGCGGGCGACATTGCTTTTGAGGGGTGGCGTGGGGCACCCCGAAGCTTGATTGTGCTGACGGGCGGTGGGTGCTTGTCAAGGCGGGAAA
>NZ_ASXG01000038.1 GCF_000411975.1 Amycolatopsis orientalis DSM 43388 | reverse complement strand
CGTGTGGAGGGGCAGTGTGCACGGCCCCCCGGGCCGGGCGCACTGCCCCTCCACACGCCGACTTAAAGGCGATCCCGCCGCGCCGACGGAGTCGGCGCCATCAAACACAGTTTGCCGCGCCAGACCACCCGACCCGAGCCCGGCTAACTACTGGTGGGCTTTAGCGGCCCTGAGCGCGATCCACTGCCGCATCGCGTACTCGACCAGCGTGATCAGCGTCTGCTTGGTCGATTCCCGCTCCCGGGCGTCGCACCGGACGATCGGGATGCTCGCGTCGATCGACAACGCTTCTCGCACATCGTTGATGTCGTGTTCCAGCACGCCGTCGAACGTGTTCACGCCGACGATGTAGGGCAGGCCGCGGTCTTCGAAGAAGTCGATCGGCGCGAACGAGTCCGCGAGGCGGCGGGTGTCGGCGAGCACGACCGCTCCGATGGCGCCGCGCACCAGGTCGTCCCACATGAACCAGAACCGCTGCTGCCCGGGCGTGCCGAACAGGTAGAGGATGAGGTCCGCGTCGAGCGAGACGCGGCCGAAGTCCATGGCGACCGTGGTGGTGGTCTTGTACGGGGTCTGGTCGAGGTTGTCGATGCCGCGGCTGGCGTCGGTCATCATCGCCTCGGTGGTGAGCGGAACGATTTCCGACACCGAGCCCACGAAGGTCGTCTTGCCCGCTCCGAAGCCGCCCGCCACCACGATCTTCGCCGATGTCATGGTCGGGGGCGCGGTTTCCCGCGGTGCCTTAAAGCCGACGGAGTCCACTCAAAACCCTTTCCATCAACATCAAGTGTGCTTCGGCGCCGTCCTGGCCCGAGATCGTCCGGTGCACGGTGACGAGGCCGGCGTCGGCCGCGTCGCTGATCAGCACCCTCGCCACCCCCAGCGGCACGGACAGCTCCGCGGCGATCTCCGCCACCGAACGCGGGGTCCGGCACGCCTCCATGATCGAGATGCTCTCGATCTGTTCCGCCGCCGCCTGGGGGAAGCCCCCGGCGGCGACATGGTCCTTGGTGGAGATCAGAGTCTCCAGTTCGAGCGCGTAGTTCGCCCGGGTGCGCCCGCCGGTGAGAGCGTACGGGCGCACGATCGACGTCTCCTCGGCCGGGTCCACCCGATCGTGGCGCTCGGGCCGGGCGATCGCCGACGGCATCGAGAACTCGCCGCTCGGCGGTCCCGGGTCGAAGAGCCCGCCTGGTCTGGGGCCGTCGGAGTCCGTACTGCCCGGTGGAGAGACGAGAGAGGTCACACCATCTCCTTGGTCGGCCGGCGGCACGGGTGCCGCCGGCGGGTCCGCTGCCGCGTGCGCTCCCGCGGCGGGCGGCGCTGGGGACTGGGATTCCTTCTTTTCTTTGCCGCTCTTCTTCCGTTTTCTGCGCGAGCGGCCCGAATCCAGGCTGAACCCGTTGAGGACGTCGGCGAACGTGCCGTCGTCCCCGGCGGCGGGCTCCTCCCCGCGCGGGGGTTCGCCGCCGGTACCGGGCTCTTCGCCGAACAATCCGGACCCCTGGCTCATCGCGCCATCATCCCACCGGTTCGCCGATCAGCGAGCCCCCGGCGCCCTGCAGCTGCGCGCGCAGCTCGGGGGTCAGGATCTGGCCGACGCGGTCGACGAGCATCGTCATCTCGTAGGCGACCTGCCCGATGTCGCAGTTGGGCGCGGCGAGGATCGCCAGGCAGGAGCCGTCGCTGATGGACATCAGCACCATGATGCCGAGTTCCATCTCGACGACGGTCTCGCGCACCGCGCCCGCCTCGAAACAGCGGGCGGCGCCCTGGGTGAGGCTGACGAGCCCGGACGCCACGGCGGCGAGCTGGTCGGCGCGGTCGAGCGGCAGCCGGTTGGAGGCCGTCAGCAGGAGGCCGTCGGCGGACACGACGACCGCGTGCGCGACGCCCGGGACGCGGTCGGCGAAGTCGTTCACCAGCCAGCCGAACTGGTTCTGCTGCGGCTGGGCCGCATTCGGCGAGGTCATTCACCCTCCAATGTTTCGTGGTTCTTCTCAGCGGCCTGCGCGGTGCGGTGCCTGCCGCGCTGGATCCCCTGCTGGAAACTGCTCAGGCGACCGCGCACGTCGTGCGCATCGCGGGACGGACGGGGGCTCGCCGACCCGGCGGGCGGCGGGGCGCTGCCGGGAAGAAGCTGTTCTCCTCGGCGGCGCCGAGGCAATCCTGCCGAAGTGAACGAGGACGGTGTCGACTGGGACACCGACTGGACGGTCCGCCACCCTTCGTCGGAACCGAAGTTCCATTCGGTGGCGCCTTCGGCGGGAGTCGGGGAGGGGCTTGCCGAACCGTCCGAACCGGACGGCGCGGACGGGGTCTTCGGGGCGTCCTGCCCGGTCGAGGACTCGCGCGACGGGGCCGGTCCGGGCACCAGCGGCTGTCCCCACAACCCGGTCTGGCCTTGGGTCGCGGACTGGCCCGGGAGGTTCTGTCCGGGCACGCGGGTCTGGCCCAGTCCCCCGGCCAGCCCTTGCGCCGGAGCCTGGTCCGCCTTCGCGCCGGACTCGGCGTTCTCCGCGGGCCGGCTCGGGGTGGCGGCGCGCCACGTCGTCAATCCCGCGCCCGCACCCTCGGCGGGCTTGCCCCACAAGGAGGTCTGCTCCGTGCCTTGCGGCGCGGCCGTCTCGGAAGCCTGGCCGTTCGGAGAAGCCGGGCTGTCCGTCTTCTCCGGCGTCGCGGTCTGGCCGTTGGCCGAGGCCTGCGCCGCCTGCGAGGCGGGGGTCTGCCCGGTGCCGGAGACCGCGGCCTCGAGCCCGGCCACCGCCGCCGGGACCTGGTTCGGGTCGGCGGTCGGCGGGGCGGGCGGAAGGCTGCTCGCGCCCTTGCGGCGGGTCGGCAGGGTGTCCGGCTTCTCCGGCCGGACGGTGGGGTTCGGTTGCGGCGCGGGCAGTTCCGTGCGCGCGGCGGGCTCCTGGCGCGGCCAGCCGCCGTCCGGGTCGAACGCCGGGGGCACGGCCTGGACCGGAGCCGTCTCGTCCGGCGAGTCCGCGTCCGCGGGCCGTCCGCCGAACGCGGCGGGCGCGTCCGTCGCGGGCTGGCCGAACGGAGCGGCCGAACCCGGGGTGCGCTGCGGCATCCCGCCGGGACGGTTCTGCTCCGAGGGAACGCCGAACGCGCCGGCGACCGTCTGCCTCCGCCGGATCGCCGCGTCGTGGGCGCGAGCCCGCTCCGGAGACGGCGTCGTCGTGGCGCTCGACGCGTCCGCGGCACCGGAATCCGCGGCGGTGCCAGTGGTTTCCGGCACGGCCCCGCGGACCTCCTGGCGGCCGCGGGTGACGCCGCGCTGGAAGCTGTTCAGCCGTCCCCGCACGTCCGCCGGGTCGCGGACCGGAAGGTCGCTGCCCTGCGTTTCGGCCGCGGGGGCCGCCGGTTCCGGCGTGGCGCTGCCCGGCATGAGCTGTTCGCCGCGGCGGCGCCGGGGAAGACCCGACTTCGTGAACGCGGTCGGCTCCACTTGGGACAGAGCCTGCACGGTCCGCCAGTTTTCGTCGCTGGCGAAATCCCAGTTGCGCTGCTGCTGTTCCTGCTCCGCTTCCGGCTCCGCGGCGGCTTTGCCGGACGCGGGCGCGGAAGATCCGCCGGAGGAAGGCTGCGCGGGCGAACGGAACCAGGCCGACAGCATCTCGTCGAAGATCGGCGTGTTCTCGATCGTCGTCTCGGCCGCGGACGGCGGCGGGACTTCCGGCACCTGCTGCGCGGCCTGGTTCCACCAGTCGCTCAGCGTCGTCGCGTTGGCCGCGGAGAACAGGTCCTTGCCCGAGGGCAGTTCGCCGTCGCGCTCGTCGCGGGTTTCCGCGGCCGGTTCCGGTTCGGGCTCCGGACGCGGCGGCGGGACGTCGACGGTTTGCGGCAGCTTCGGCGCGGGCGGCGGCGGGACGGGTGCGTCGTCGTCGCGCGGGATCGGGCTGAACAGCGCGGTGCCGGACACCTCGAGGTCCGACGGCGGACGCGCGACCTTGTCCCCGGAGAAGCCGGCGAGGTCGCCGGCCGAGGGCCACCGCTGCGTCTCGTCGGAATTGCCGCCCTGCTGCGGGACGAGACCCGGCACGGCCGATCCGTTGGCCGGGCGCTGGCGCCGCGGCAGTCCGCCGGGCGCGGCGGGCGGGGCGGCGAGGCTCGCCTTGGGACCGGGCAGCTGCCCGGGTTCCGACCGGTCGCCGGGCGTCGTGGCGAGCCCGGTCATCACCAGTTCCGGAGGCACCACCACGGTGGCCCGCACGCCGACGATGTCCTTGCCGCCGTGCAGCGAAACGCCGATGCGGTGGCGGCCGGCCAGGCGGCCGACCACGAACAGGCCCATCCGGCGCGAGGTCGCGAGGTCGACCGAGCCCGAGTCGGTGAGCCGGCCGTTGGCCTCCACCACCTCGTACTCGTTCATGCCGATGCCCTTGTCGAGGATGTCGACGTTGAGCGAACCGTCCTCGGCGAGCCGCGTCGCGACCGTCACCTGGGTTTCCGGCGCGGAGAACGCGGTCGCGTTGTCCAGCAGCTCCGCGATGAGCCGCTGGACGTCGCTCGCGGCGAACCCGACGATCTTCACCGCGGGCGGGTGCTGCACCGAAACCCGTTGGTACTGCTCGATTTCCGAGACCGCGGCGCGCAGCACGTCGTGCACGGTGACCGGCTGCCCGGAACGACGGCCCGGCTCGGCGCCGGAGAGGACCATCAGGTTCTCGTTGTTGCGCCGCATCCGGGTGGCGAGGTGGTCGAGCTGGAACAGCGTGGCGAGCTGGTCGGCGTCCTCCTCGTCGCGCTCCAGCCGCTCGATCAGCTGCAGCTGCCGCTGCACGAGGCTCTGGCTGCGCCGCGACAGGTTGACGAACACGCTGCTGTAGCCGGCGCGCATGGCGGCCTGTTCGGTCGCCAGCTTCAGCGCCTGGCTGTGCACCTTCTCGAACGCCCGCGCGACCTCGCCGACCTCGTCCTGCACCTGGACCGGCACCGGTTCGACCTCGACGCTCTGCGCGCGGCCCTCCTGGATGTTGCGGACCGCCTCGGGCAGGTCCTTCTCCGCGACGTCCAGCGCGCTGCGCCGCAGCACCTTCAGCGAGCGCAGCAGCTGGCGGGAGATGACGAACACGACCGCGGCGGCGGCGACGAGCGCCGCGAACAGCAGCACGGCCAGCAGACCGGCGCTGCTGCCGGCGTCCTCGACCAGCGAGGACGACGCGGCGGTGAGGTCGGCGCTCATCCGGCCGGCGACCTCGGTCAGCTGCGCGGTCACCGCGTTCGAGGCGTTCGCCCACTCCTGCGGCGAAATCCGCTTGAGCGCGTCCTCGGTGGAAACGCCCTGGCCGCCGAGCACGGTGCCGAGCATCCGCTTGCGGTCGTAGGAGGTGTCCGGCTTGATCGTGCTCTCGAAGTCGAGGCGCTGCGGCGCGGTGGCGGCGGCGTTGAAGTCGGCGACCCGGTCGTCGAACCGCAGTTCCGCGTCGCGCACGTCGCTCAGCTGCTGCGGGGTCAGCGTGCCCGCGGAGATGCCGTAGGCGACCAGGGACTGGGTGACCGACACCTGTTCCTTGGCCGCTTCGAGGTCGTGCAGGGCACTCGGGGTGCTGCCGAGCGCGTCGGCGCTGGCGCCCGCGGACACCGCGGTGTCCGCGCCGATCAGCGCGCTGGTGACGGCGTTGTAGTCGCCGACCGCCTCGGCCGCGTTCAGCAGGCCGGCTCCGACCTGCTGGCGGATCACCGCGATCTCGTTGACCTGCGCGGTCGCCGAGTTCACCGCGCCGGAGACGCTCGAGCCGTCGGCCCCGACCCGGGCGGCCGCCTCGGTGAACGGCGCGACCGCGGCGTCGGTGGCGGCGCGGGCGGCCTTCAGTTCCGGGGTGACGCCCGAGGTGCCCGCGATGAGCTGGGAGGCGGTCTGGGTGCGCTCGCGCTGCAGCCCGTCGGTGAGCGCGCGCAGCTGGGTGCTCAGCGCGACGAGCCGGTCGATCCGCTGGTAGTCGCTCGACCGCGAGACCTGGCCCGCGATGGCGGTGATGCCCAGGACGAGCGCGAGCACGATGGGGACGATCGTGACCGCGGACAGCTTGACCGGCAGGCTCCAGTCCCGCCAGCGCAACGCCGCCCGCCAGCCCGACGACCAGCGCGGCCGCTTGGGCGGGCGGCCGAGCAGCTTCTCCACAGGCACTTGGCCTTCTCCTGCAACGGTCACGAAAGTGACTCCCTGTCCGGCGTCGTGGCGGCCCGTCGGCGGTCCCCGCGGCCCTCCGCGCGCCCGGTGCGCGGCGCGCTCCCGGCGCGGAGTCCCCCGGTCCGCCTGCCCGCGCGTCCGACCGGGGGCCGGCACGACCGGGTCGATCCTTCACCGGTCCGGGAGGCGATCGGCTTCCCGGGACTATGCACGTGCACGACGCAACTTGCGGACTGCACGGCGGTGGTCGAGATCAACTTGTCTGCGCCTATCGATCGCTGCGGGCGGCTGGGGCCAAAGAATCGTACACCAATCGCCGCCTGCGTTATTGCGTTCCGCACCGGGGGGCTGACCTGGGAAAATAGTCGGAACGCGGAAACTCGGAGCCGCGGATTCGGCAGCGGTCGCCCGGCACGGGAATTCCGGTTACCCGCCGCTCTCGGCCTCGGCGTCCGGCCGTCACCCGATTAGCCCACACAGGGTAAGCAACACCCTCGATGGGACTACGCTCCGTGCCCCCGTCGGGTGGGCGCCCCCGGAAGTTGAACCCGATGTTGTGGAGATGCAGCGACGCGCCGCTCGACCCGGTGATTTTTGCCAGCCTCCCTTCCCTGCCTGGGAATCCCCGCCCGGCCGCGGGCCTGCCCGCCGAAGCGGAGCGGCCGCCCCGCCCGGCGGCTACGACCGGTCACCGTATTGGATCTTGACCGGCCCGTCACTCCGCCATCTGCCGCAACCCGGAGCGGACCCGGCGACTCCGCGTGACATCGGCGCTCACTATTCCGAGTGATCAGCCTGTGATCTGCCCGGACGTGCCGTTTACCGCCATTTCCCGGGGCGAAAAGGAATTTCCGGTGCCCTCGCGAACCGGCTTTTTCCGCGTTCCGGCGGCGTCGTTACTATGGCCGCCTCCCAGTCCGCAAGGGCGATCCGGGCGCTTTCTCGAACGATGCCCGCCGCCATCCACCGCGCAAGTTGCCGGAGGCAGCCATGCACAACGTCGCGCGCACCACCGGACCGGCCTCCGCGGCCGAGGACACCGGCCAGATGCCCGCGCTGTTCAACCGCGAAGGAGGCGACGCCGTCCCGCGCGGCAGGCGCCGCAAGCGCGGCCCGGACTACGAGCAGATCCAGCGCAGCCCCCAGTTCCGCTCGCTGCGCAGCCGCTTCCGCCGGTTCGTGTTCCCGATGAGCATCGGGTTCTTCGTCTGGTACCTCGTCTACGTCGTGCTCGCCGCCTACGCCGGCGAGTTCATGAGCACGCCGGTCTTCGGCCTGGTCAACGTCGGCATGCTGCTCGGCCTCGGCCAGTTCGTCACCACCGCGGTCATCACCGCGCTGTACGTCCGCTTCGCCGACCGCGAGATGGACCCGCGCGCCGCCGAAATCCGCGCGCAGGCCGCCGCTGTCCCGGAAGGAACCCCTCAGTGACTACCGCTTGGCTCGCCGACGGAGCTTCGGCGAGCAACCCGTTGATCAACACCGGGGTCTTCGCGCTGTTCGTCGCGATCACCTTGTACGTCGTCTACCGCGCGGGCAACCGCCGCTCGTCCACGTCGGGCTACTACACCGCCGACAGCGCCTTCACCGGAAGGCAGAACGGCGTCGCGCTGTCCGGCGACTTCCTGTCCGCGGCGTCGTTCCTCGGCATCGCCGGCGCGATCGCGATCAACGGCTACGACGGCTTCCTCTACTCCATCGGCTTCCTCGTCGCGTGGCTCGTCGACCTGCTGCTGCTCGCGGAACTGCTGCGCAACACCGGCCGCTTCACGATGGGCGACGTGCTCAGCTTCCGGATGAAGCAGCGTCCGGTGCGCGCCGCGTCGGCCACGTCGACGCTGGTGATCTCCTTCTTCTACATGCTCGCGCAGATGGCCGGCGCGGGCGGCCTGGTCGCGCTGCTGCTGGACGTCCACTCCAAGTGGGGCCAGGCGCTGGTGATCACCGTGGTCGGGCTGGTGATGATCTCCTACGTGCTGCTCGGCGGCATGAAGGGCACCACCTGGGTGCAGATCATCAAGGCCACCATCCTGCTCACCGCGGCGACGCTGATCACGGTGTTCCTGATGGGCAAGTACGGCTTCAACTTCTCCAGCCTGCTGCGCGCGCCCGCCGACCGCAGCCCGATGGGCAAGGACCTGCTCTCCCCCGGCGGCTCCTACGGCAAGAACGGAACCACGAAGCTCGACTTCGTGTCGCTGTCGCTGGCCCTGGTGCTCGGCGTCGCCTCGCTGCCGCACGTGCTGATGCGCTTCTACACCGTGCCGAACGCCCGCGAGGCGCGCCGCTCGGTGGTGTGGGCGACCGCGTGCATGTTCGTGTTCTACCTGTGCACGCTGGTGATCGGCTTCGGCGCGGCGGCGATCGTCGGGCCGGACGAGATCAAGGCCGCGCCCGGCGGCGAGAACTCGGCCGCGCCGCTGCTGGCCCTGCACGTGGGCGGCACAGTGCTGCTCGGCATCATCTCGGCAGTCGCGTTCGCGACGATCCTCGCCGTGGTGGCCGGGCTGACGCTGACCGCGTCCGCCTCCTTCGCGCACGACGTCTACGCGAACGTCGTCAAGCGCGGCAAGGCGGACCCGGAGGACGAGGTCCGGGTCGCCCGGCTCACCGCGGTGGTGATCGGCGTGTTCGCCATCGTCGGCGGCATCCTCGCCAACGGCCAGAACATCGCGTTCCTCGTGGCGCTCGCGCTCGCGGTGGCGGCGTCGGCGAACCTGTCGACCCTGCTGTACTCGCTGTTCTGGAAACGGTTCAACACCACCGGAACCCTGTGGAGCATCTACGGCGGGCTCATCGCGTGCGTCGTGCTGGTGCTGTTCTCGCCGGTGGTGTCGGGCGCCTCGGACTCGATCTTCCCGAGCATCGACTTCCACTGGTTCCCGCTGAAGAACCCGGGCCTGGTGTCCATCCCGGTGTCGTTCCTGTGCGGCGCGATCGGCACGTTCGTCGGCCGCGCGAAGAGCGACCCGGCCAAGCACGCGGAGATGGAGGTCCGGTCGCTGACCGGCGTCGGCTTCGGCTCCTGATTCCCCCACGAAAAAACCGCGGCTCCCGGAGGTTCCGGGAGCCGCGGTTTTTTCGTGGCTCAGAAGATGTCGCGTCCGGCCTGCACCCGGTGGGTCACCCGGCGCTCGACGACGAACGACACGAACGGGACGCATCCGGCCAGCAGCACCAGCACCGTGCTCTTGATCGACCAGCGGGCCTTGATCGCGAGGTCGATGGTGAGCACCAGGTAGATCATGTAGAGCACGCCGTGGATCGGCGAGTACACCTCGGCCGGCGTGGCGTTGCCGAAGCCGTACTCGATGATCATGGTGGCGCACAGGGCGAGCAGGCCGACACCGGTCACGTACGCGCTGGCGCGGAACCGCGTCAGCGAGCCGGACACCTTCGACTGGCGAGTCGGGGCGGCACCGTCGGTGCTGGTCGTCATGGGAGCGTCCTCACTTCCGCGGGCGTTCAGGACTGCTGGTCGCGGGCGTTGAGCTCGCGCAGGTAGCGGTTGTAGGCGGCGAGCTCGTCGTCTTCTTCGACGGGAGCCGCGGCCGGTCGCGGGACAGGCACGCGAACCGGCGCCGGGGCCGGGGCGGCCGGGGTCTGTTCGCCCTGCTCGGCGGCTGCCTCTTCGCGTTCGCGCAGCTTCTTGATGCGCCAGAACATGAACGCGGGGAACAGTCCGAACAGGGGCCATTGCAGCACGTAGCCGAGGTTCTGGAAGGTGCCGGTGGCGGACGTGAACCGGTCCCACTGCCACCAGGCCAGCCCGCAGCACAGCGCCAGGCTCACGACGCACGTGGCGACGATCAGGAGCCGGCGCCCGAGCGGGGACGCGGCCGGGCCGGGATCTGCGGACACGCTCTCGACGCTAGCACTGGCCGGGAAAACCGTTCCTGAGAGGCGGCGACGTCGTGACCGGGGCCCCACCCGGCGCTCGCCGCCGTCGCCGGGGCCCGGGGTCTTGCCCGCCGGGCCCGCCCCGCCGACGCCGCGGCCCGGGCCGGTCGCTCCGATGCGGCATTGGCGCGAGGTCCGTGAAGGGCCCCTTGAGGGAATCGAGGTCCGTGAAGGAGCCCCTCACAACCAGACCAACGGCCCGGACACCCCGCCCCGCCTAGACCCGCGAAGGCCCCCGAAGGAATCCAAGTCCCTGAAGGACCCCCTCACAACCAGACCAACGGCCCGGACACCCCGCCCCGCCTAGACCCGCGAAGGCCCCCGAAGGAACCAGGTCCGTGAAGGAGCCCCTCACGACCAGTCCAACCCCGCGACGCCCCGCCCGGCCTAGATCCGTGAAGGCCCATGGAGGATCCAGGGCCGTGAAGGAGCCCGCACGACCAGACCAAGGTCGAGGCACCCCGCCCGGCCGTGATCCGTGACGGACCCGCTGAAGAAAGCCACGTCCCTGAAGGGGCCCTTCACGACCAACCGAAGGCCAGGCAACCTGCCCGGCCATGGTCCGTGAAGGGCTCCTTGAAGGAAGCTGATTCCCGCAAGGAGCCCTTCACGGACCGACGGCGAGAGGTGGGAAAACCTGCCGGGCTCAGCGGCAGGTGAAGAAGCCCCTCGCGGGGCAAAAAAGCGAGCAGGAAGCGGCGAACGGTCCGAGGTCAGCCCGCTTGCACCTTCTGCGCCGCCTTCGCGTAGCCGTCGGCCAGGCCGAAGACCTTCTGCGCGTACTCGGTCGAGTTGTTGTACGACAGGATCCCCGACCACCAGCCCGCCGGGCTGGACATGTCGCGGCCGCCCGCGCACAGGTAGCGGGCGGCGGTCAGGGCGGCGTCGTCGATCTGCTGCGGGTCCGCGCGGCCGTCGCCGGTGGCGTCCGACGCCCATTTCCGCCAGGTGCTGGGGATGAACTGCATCGGGCCGACCGCGTGGTCCGCGAGCGGGTCGCCGTCGAGCTGACCGCCGTCGGTGTCGCCGATCGCCCGGACGCCGGGGGAACCGTCGAGCGGAACGCCGATGATCGGTTTCGACGGGCGGCCGTCCGCGCCGAGGACCGCTCCGCCGTACTGGCCGTGGTTGGACTCGATGCGGCCGATGCCGGCGAGCGTCGCCCAGGAGATGTGGCAGCCGCGGTCGACCTCGCGCATCGCGAGTTCCGCGTTGCCGTACGCGCGTACTGCCCGGGCCGGGATGCCGGTGACCGGCGCGACCTTGTCCGCCCAGGCCTGCAGCGGGTCGCCGCCGGTCGGGCGCGCCGACTGCGGCGCGGTGCCCTGGTCCGCCGCCCCGCCCGCGACGACGGCGTTGACCGGCGCGATCGAACCGGGTTTGACGTCGACCGCCTTGACGCTCAGCGCCGGGATGTCGGTCGTGGTGGGACTGGCTTCCGGGGCAGCCGCCCGGGTGACGATCCAGACCCCGCCGCCCGCGACCGCGAGCACCGCGACGACGACGGCGAGCCGCACCGCGAGCGCGGCGCCGTGGCCGCGACGAGCGGGCGAGGGGGCGGCAGCGGGAGCCGCGGTCTCGTCCCCGGTCCGCGCGGTGTCGGGGGTCTGTCCGGTGGCGGGCACGAAACTCCGGTCCTCCAGCTGGCTTGGGGTTCGCAACACTCAACGAGCCCGCGCAGGTTAGCGTTACGCGCGCATCGTCAGGTCCCCCGCCACGCCGGTTCACCCGGCCGGGTAGTCCGGGTTCCGACAGGTGGACTCTCGCCGCCGCACAAACCCCGCGAGCCCTGCGCCGAGGATGCGGTTGGCCGGGAAACTTCCGCCGCTGTCCTGGTCGCTTCGAACCGGCGACACCGGCGGGAAAACGCCGTGTGGCCTGGCCGATTCACCGACCAGGCCACACAGCTGTTCAAACAGGCTTCTGCCGCCGCGAGGCGCGGCCAGGAATCCAGAGAGCGCTCCCTACACCGCCGCGCACACCGCGAAGAAAAGACCAGCGCACGACCAGGCAGACTTCCGCCGCCCCGAGCCACAGCCAGGAACCCCGCGAACAGTCCCTCCACCGCCGCGGACACCGCGAAGAAGAGACCAGCGAACGATCAGGCAGGCTTCTGCTGCCGCGCCAGCCGCGCGACGCACCACGCGGGCGCGCTGCCCCGGCGGAGGTGCTGCAGGACCGTCATCGGGCCGAGCCGGCGCGCGAGGTCGGACGGTGCGAGACCGGCCGCCCGGTAGTCCAGGGCGCGCTGGTCCAGCGGGCTGATCCCGGCGTCCCACCATTGCTCGGCTTCGGCGACGTCGCCGACCATCTGCCACCAGCCGGCGGCGGCGACGAGCAGTTCTTCCGGGACCTCCGGAAGCCGGGCGCGCATCGCGTCGAGGTAGCCGGGGTCGGCGGCCTCGACCGGGGCCCAGCGGGCGGGTCCGGACCGGGCGCGCTGGCCGGGGATGCCGGGCGGAGCGGCCGGCGCGTCGGCCAGCCAGGCCGAAGCGATGCGGTCGACCTCCTGCTCCTCGGGGGTCTTCTCGCGCTCGGCCGACCACTGCCGGATCAACGCGTCCACTCCGGGATCTCCGGTCATCCCTGCCTCCTCATCGGTCCCCGACGGGCAGGCATTTGCAGCGCCTGCCCCGTTGCGCGTCCACGATTGGCTCCCCACGCGTGACCGGGCCGAAAACCCGCCGTTACCCGGTTCCCGGGGGACCCGGAGAACCGGCTGATCACGCAATGTGAGCACCGTAGGGCGGCACCCGCTTTCTCCGCCATACCCCGGACCCCGGAAATTCCGTGACCAGGCGGTTTCAGGGGCCAATCCACCCGGATGGTCGAGCGAAGTGCCCGAATCCCGGGATCCGGTGACAAAGCGTGACCAGCTGGCCGGACCGCACGCGGAAGCGGTCCGGAGCGCGAGGAAACGGGGTCAGGCGAAGAGGGTCTTGAAGAAGGTGACGATCGCTTCGGCGCCGTCCTTGAGCCAGCCGAGCACGCGGTGCACGAAGGCCGCGGAGTTGGTGGGCTGCGTGATCAGGAAGAACAGCACGAGCGCGACCACTCCGACGACGACGATCTTCTTCAGGCCGCTCGACATGGGTTCGTTCCCCTCCGCTCCCCCGGCGCCCGGGCGGACGCCGGCCCCGCCTCGGCAGAGTCGGCTCCCACTGTAGTGACGACGCGCCGGAATGGCCCGTCGCACGCCCCGATCCGGCCAGAAAGCTCACGGCCGAGTGACCCCGGTCACCATCGGGTGACCGGGGTCGGGAGCGCGCCCCCGATAGGCTCCGGCGATGGACGACGGCGCAGTGACTCTCCGCCCGGTGCGCGAGTCCGATCTGGGTCTGCTGGAAGCCCTGACCAACGACCCGGAGACGGTCGGCGAGCACCAGTGGTTCGGCTGGCACGACCCCGGCTACGTGCGCCGGCTCTGGCGCGAAAACGGCATGCTGACCACCGACAACGGCATGCTCGTCCCCACGCTCGACGAACGCCCGCTCGGGCTCGTGTCGTGGCATCGCACGCGGACCGGCCCGCACACCTACTGCTGGAACATCGGCATGGTCCTGCTGCCGGAGGCGCGCGGGCACGGCCTCGGCGCGCAAGCGCAGCGGGAACTCGTGCGCTACCTGTTCGCGCACACGCAGTTCAACCGCGTCGAGGCCAGCACCGAGGTCGGCAACCGGGCCGGGCAGCGTTCGCTGGAGAAGGCCGGGTTCACCCGCGAGGGAATCCTGCGCGGGTTCGATTTCCGCGATGGGCAGTGGCGCGACCACATCCTCTATTCGGTGATCCGGTCCGACCTTCCGTCGTGAGTGGTGCGCGCGGCGGCAGGTCGGCGCGAGCAGCCTCGCCCGCCCCGACAGCTCGCGCGAGCATTGCCGGGGCGGACAACCGCCTTCACGCGATGGCGCCCGCCTCCCGCAGCGTCGCGATCCCCTCGTCGTCGTATCCCAGCTCCGCCAGCACTTCCGCGGTGTCCGCGCCCTTCTCGTGCGGCGCTTCCGGCGTGGCCGCGGGCGTCCGGTCGAAGCGCGGCGCCGGCGCGGGCTGCACCGTGCCGCCGATTTCCGCGAACGTCCCGCGCGCCGCGTTCTGCGGATGCGCGGCGGCTTCCCACGGCGACAGCACCGGGGCAAGGCAGGCGTCGGTGCCTTCCGCCCGTGCGACCAGTTCGTCGCGGGAGAACTGGCCGATCGCTCCGGCCAGGATCTTGCGCAGCCGCGGCCACTCTCTCTGGTCCAGGTGGAACGGCAGGTCTTCGTCCTCCAGCCCGAGCACCTTGACCAGGTCCGCCCAGAACCGCATTTCGATCGCGCCGACGGCGACGTACTTGCCGTCCGCGGTCTCGTAGGTGTCGTAGAACGGGGCACCGCTGTCGAGGAGGTTTTCGCCGCGCTCCCCCGGCCACACGCCCGCCGCGCGCATCCCGTGCAGGCTCGTGGTCAGCAGCGCGGCGCCTTCCACCATCGACGCGTCGACGACCTGGCCGCGCCCGGACGTCGTGCGCTCGTGCAGCGCGGCCAGCACGCCCATCGCGAGCATCAGGCCGCCGCCGCCGAAGTCGCCGACCAGGTTGAGCGGCGGGACCGGGCGTTCGCCTGCCCGGCCGATCGGGTCGAGCGCGCCGGCGACGGCGATGTAGTTGATGTCGTGCCCGGCCGCCGAGGCGAGCGGGCCGTCCTGGCCCCAGCCGGTCATCCGGCCGTACACGAGCCGAGGGTTGCGCGCCTGCACCTGCTCCGGGCCGATGCCCATCCGTTCCGCGACGCCCGGCCGGAATCCTTCGATCAGCACGTCGGCGCGTTCGGCCAGCTTCAGCACCAGCTCGACGCCCTCGGGCGTTTTCGTGTTCACCCCGACCGACCGCCTGCCGCGGGCGAGCGGGTCGTTCGGGAAGCCGAGCACGTCTTCGCCCGGGGTGGCGCGGTCGACGCGGATCACGTCGGCGCCGAGGTCGGCCAGGATCATGCAGGCGAACGGAGCCGGCGCGAGTCCGGCCAGCTCCACCACCCGCAGCCCGGCGAGCGGACCTTGTTTCACGGGAAGTCCTTTCGCAGCAACGGGTTTTCAGAGCGTGCGGGAGATGATTTCCTTCATGATCTCGCTGGTGCCGCCGAAGATCCGGGAAATCCGCACGTCCGCCCAGGCCCGCGCGATCGGGTACTCGGTCATGTAGCCGTAGCCGCCGAAGAGCTGCAGGCAGTCGTCGACGACCTTGTTGACCCGCTCGGTCGTCCAGAGTTTCGCCATCGCCGCGCCTTGCACGTCAAGTTCGCCGCGAAGATGCCGTTCGATGCACTGGTCGAGGAACGCGCGCGCCACCGCGGCTTCCGTCGCCGCCTCGGCGAGCTTGAACTTCGTGTTCTGGAAGTTGAAGATCGGGCGGCCGAACGCCGTGCGTTCCTTGGTGTAGTCGATGGTCAGGTTCACCGCGGCCTCCAGCCCGGCCACCGCGGTCACCGCGATGATTAGCCGTTCCTGCGGCAGTTGCAGCATCAGCTGGATGAAGCCCTGACCCTCGGCGTCGCCGAGCAGGTTCGCGGCGGGCACGCGGACGTCGTCGAAGAACAGCTCGGCGGTGTCCTGTCCCTTGAGCCCGACCTTGTCGAGCACGCGGCCGCGGCGGAAGCCCGGGGTATCGGTCTCGACCACGATCAGCGAGACGCCCTGCGCACCGGCGTCCGGGTCGGTCTTGCACGCGACCACGACGAGGTCGGAGTGGAAACCGTTGGTGATGAACGTTTTCGCGCCGTTGATCACGTAGTGGTCGCCGTCGCGGACCGCGCGGGTCTTGATGTTCTGGAGGTCTGAACCAGTGCCGGGCTCGGTCATCGCGATCGCGCCGACCATTTCGCCGGTGGCCATCTTCGGCAGCCACTCGCGCTTCTTCTCTTCCGACGCGTACGCCAGGAGGTAGTGCGCCACGATTCCACTGTGGACGGTAACGCCCCACGCGCTGTCCCCGGCCCGGGCCTGCTCCTCGTACAGCACGGCCTCGTGCGCGAACGTGCCGCCGCCCCCGCCGTACTCCTCCGGGATCGACAGGCACAGCAGGCCGAGTTCGCCCGCCTTCGTCCAGATTTCCCGGTCGAGCTTCTTCTCCGCCGCCCAGCGCTCCTGGTTCGGCACGAATTCCTTCTGCAGGAACGACCGGGCGAGCTCCCGGAGGTCTTCGAGTTCGATGGTGCTCCACGAGCTCTTCTGGATCTGCAACGGCACGGCTGGGCCTCCCGCGAACTGGAAAACATGACGCTTGGCAGGTAAGTTCTGAGCGGAATGTACATCCCACCCGTCCGGTACGTAAAGCAGGAGCCGCGATGACCGAGGTCGCCCGGGGACACCGCACCCAGGCCGAACGCCGCGAGCAGACGCGCACCGCCCTGCTGGACGCGACGATCGACTGCCTGGTCGACATCGGGTACTCGCGGGCGTCGGTGCAGGAGATCTGCACCCGCGCGGGCGTCTCGAAGGGCGCGGTGCAGCACTACTTCGCCACCAAGGCGGAGCTGATGGCTGCCGCGGTCGAGCACCTCACCACGAAGCTGCGGACCCAGCTCACCGCTTCGCTCGGCTCGCTGCCGGGCGGTGCGTCCGGCGTCGCGGCGGCGATCGACCTGCTCTGGGAGGGCTATTCGGGCACGCTGTCCACCGCGGTGACCGAGCTGTGGGTGGCCGCCCGCACCGATCCGGAACTGCGCGCGGCGATCCGGCCGGTGGACCGCGCGCTGGGCCGGGCGACCCTGGAACACATCAGCGAGGTGGCCGGCGACCTGCCGAAAGAGCGTGCGGAGATGCTGTTCTGGCTCACCGTGAACCTCACCCGGGGCCTCGCCCTGGACGCCGAACTGGGCGGCGACCCGCGCCGGCGCCGCCAGCTGCTGGAGGAGTGGAAGCGGATCGCCGTGCTGCTGTACTCGGGCGACTAGTGTCCATACCGTCGGTATGGTGTACTCGTCGGTAACACCCGGCCCCGCACGGAAGAAGGTGCGCTCGATGACGAGTACGACCCCGGCGAACCTCACCGGCCAGCCCCTGCCCGCAACCGTCGGCGGCGTAGCAGGCGCCCCGTCCGCGTCCCGCGCGGCCGCACTCGTAGCCCGCGTGACCGGTGGCGCCGACAACGCCCCGGTGCAGATGACCGCACCCTTCACCGGGCAGCCGATCGCCTCCCTCCCCCAGGCCGACGACGCCGAAGTACGTGCCGCGTTCGCCTCCGCTCGCGAAGCGCAACGCGAGTGGGCAGCTCTGCCGGTGGCTCGACGTCAGCAGTTCCTCGTACGCCTGCACGACCTGGTCCTCGCCCGCCAGGCGGAGGTCCTCGATCTGGTCCAGGTCGAAGCGGGCAAGGCCCGGATCGACGCGTTCGACGAGGTCAGCGCCACCGTGCTGGTCGCGGCTTACTACGGCAAGCACAGCGCGAAAATCCTCTCCCCGCGCCGCGCCCCCGGCGTGATCCCCGGCCTTACCCGAGCCGGCGAACTGCGCCACCCCAAGGGCGTCGTCGGGATCATCTCGCCCTGGAACTATCCGCTGGCGTTGACCGCGATGGACGTCTTCCCCGCTCTCGTCGCCGGGAACGCGGTCGTGCAGAAGCCGGACAACCAAACCGCGCTGTCCGCCCTGTGGCTGCAGGAACTGGCCGAAGAAGCCGGGCTGCCCGCCGGTCTGTGGCAGATCGTGCTGGGCCGGGGCTCGCAGATCGGCAACGCGCTGCTGGAAGAATGCGACTACCTGTGCTTCACCGGCTCCACCCCGACCGGCAAGGACCTGGCGGGCCGCATCGCACAGCGGCTGACCAGCTACTCGCTGGAACTGGGCGGCAAGAACCCGATGATCGTGCTGCCGGACGCGGACATCGCCAAGGCCGCCGCCGGCGCGGTCACCGCATGTTTCTCGTCCGCGGGCCAGCTGTGTGTTTCGGTCGAGCGGATCTACGTCCACGACAGTATCCGCGAAGAGTTCACCCGCGAGTTCGTGGCGCGAACGGCAGCCCTGCGACTCGGCGGTTCGCTGGACTACCACGCCGGAATGGGTTCGCTGACGTCGAAGAGCCAGCTGGAAACGGTGACCGCCCACGTAGAAGACGCCCGAGCAAAGGGCGCGCGCGTCCTGACCGGCGGACGCCCCCGGCCAGACCTCGGACCGCTCTTCTACGAGCCGACCGTGCTGACCGATGTACGCCCAGGAATGACCCCGTTCGCTTCGGAAACCTTCGGCCCGGTCGTGTCGATCTACGGATTCAGCGACGTGACCGACGCGATCGAGCGAGCGAACGACACCCCGTTCGGACTGAACGCAAGCGTATGGACCCGAAACGGCCGCGCCGGTTGGGAAGTAGCCGCCCGCCTGAAGGCAGGCACGGTCAACGTAAACGAGGGCTACGCAGCAACGTTCGGCACGGTCGGCGTCCCGATGGGCGGCATGAAGGAATCCGGTGCCGGCCGCCGCAACGGCGCGGAAGGCCTGCTGAAGTACACGGAACCACAGTCCATCGCCGTACAACGCGGCCTGGCTCTGCGCCCACCCAAGGGCATACCCGGCTCACTGTGGGCCCGCTTCATGACCCTGAGCATGAAACTCCTGCGCCACCTACCAGGCCGATAAAGCGTGCGGGGGCCTCTCACGACCGCCACCCGGCCGTGAGTGGCCCCTTCACGGACTTAGATTCCCTCAAGGAGCCCTTCACAGACCACCCGGCCCGCCCCTCAACGCCACATCGCGGCGCAGCCCCACCCACCAACCAAACCGCAGCCGCTGCACCCAACGATCGAGGCACCCAGCCCCCGCCCTGCACCCCGATACGAAGCCTCCCTGCGGGC
>NZ_ASXG01000037.1 GCF_000411975.1 Amycolatopsis orientalis DSM 43388 | reverse complement strand
ACAAGCACCCCCGCGCCGTGTTTTTGGCTTCGTATCGGGGGCGGGGGAGGGGTGGGTGCCTGGTTTGGTGGGTGCATCGGCTGCGGGGGAGGGATGGGTGCCTGGTTTGGTGGGTGCATCGGCTGCGGGGGGAGGGGTGGGTGCCTGGATGGGTTGGGAGTGCTGGGCTGCGGGTGGTGTCTTGGCGGCGGGTTACCCGGGTGGAGCAATGGGTTGTCCGGCCGGTCAGTGTGATACGTCACAAGATCGAGTCGGGCCGGGGGCTCGGCGCGGTTCTTCAAGAGGGCTTTACCGCTGGTCTCGCCATGCGGCCGGGGGTTGTCCTGGGAAAGTTCCCGGTCAAGTTAGGGCTGCCTTAGTCCGCAACCCGTAGGGACAAGAGTGTGACTCACGTCCTACACTCCCCCCATGCTTTGTGAATCGCTTCACAACCGCGACTTGTCGCTTGTGAACTATTTCACAAGCAGGCGGTGGTCTGGACACGGGCCGTAAGGGCGCCCTGACCCTCGGCGGTGTGACCCAGCTCCCTTAGGGTGCGCAACCGAGGACTCGGACCACCACCCGAGAACAACCCGCAGCGGCGCGGAAAGGATGGCGAAGACCCCGTGCTGATGGTGCCCGTGCTGGCGCAGGCCGATCCCGGACCGGCGGCGCCCGGACTGAACGTGTATCTGCCGCTCGTCCTGCTCTTCGTGCTCGCGGCGGCGTTCGCCGTGTTCTCCGTCCTGCTGGGTCCGCTCGTCGGGCCCAGCAGGTACAACCGCGCGAAGACCGCGGCCTACGAATGCGGTATCGAACCGTCGCCGCAGCCGCTCGTCGGCGGCGGCCGGATGCCGGTGGCCTACTACATCACGGCCATGCTCTTCATCCTGTTCGACATCGAGATGGTGTTCCTCTACCCGTTCGCGGTGAACGCCAGCGCGCTCGGTGTCTTCGGCCTGGTGGAGATCGTGCTGTTCATCGCGACGGTCGGGTTCGCGTACGCCTACGTGTGGCGGCGCGGCGGCCTGGATTGGAACTGAACCCATGGGCCTGGAAGAAAAACTCCCCAACGGCATCCTGCTGGCCAGCCTCGAGGGACTGGTCAACTGGGCACGCAAGAACTCCCTGTGGCCGGCCACCTTCGGGCTCGCCTGCTGCGCGTTCGAGATGATGTCGGTCGGCGGTTCGCGCTACGACATCGCGCGGTTCGGCATGGAGCGGTTCTCCGCCACGCCGCGCCAGGCCGACCTGATGATCGTGGCCGGCCGGGTGACCCAGAAGATGGCCCCGGTCCTGCGCCAGATCTACGACCAGATGGCCGAGCCCAAGTGGGTGCTCTCCATGGGCGTCTGCGCCTCGTCCGGCGGCATGTTCAACAACTACGCCGTGGTGCAGGGCGTCGACCACATCGTTCCGGTCGACATGTACCTGCCCGGCTGCCCGCCGCGGCCGGAAATGCTGCTCGACGCGATCCTCAAGCTGCACGCCAAGATCCAGGACGAGCCGATCAACTCCCGCCGCGCCGCGATCCGCGCGGCCAGCGGGGCCCGTACCGAGCTGATCCCGTCCTCGATCAAGTACGCGAAGAAGTGAGCACCGGTGCCTGAGAACTCCGAAGAAAACCCGCGGACCGGCGGTCCGCAGTCCAGCGCCGAACGTCCCGAGGCCGGGCTGGAACCCCAGGGCGCCCGGCCCGCCGAACCGGTCGTCGCCGGCCGCGAGCGCAAGGGCATGTTCGGTGTCCGCGGCAGCGGGGACACCTCCGGTTACGGCGGCCTGCGGCTGCCCGCCTACAGCCCGCCGCCCGCGGAGCGCCCGTACGGCGGCTGGTTCGACGAGTTCGCCGACGAGTTCATGGCGGCCTTGGCGGACAACAAGATCCCGGCCGCCGCGATCCTCCAGACCACCGTGGACCGGGGCGAGATCACCTTCTACGTCAGCCGCGAGCACCTCGTCGCGATCGCCAAGGTGCTGCGCAACGACCCGGGCCTGCGCTTCGAAATGCTGATGGCGGTCACCGGCGTCGACTACGGCGTGGACGTCCCGCAGCGGATGCACGCGGTCTACGACTTCCTGTCGATGACCTACCGCCGCCGGATCCGGCTCGAAATCACCATGGACATGGACGACCTGCACGTCCCGTCGCTGGTTCCGGTCTACCCGACCGCGGACTGGCACGAGCGCGAGGCCTACGACATGTTCGGCATCGTCTTCGACGGCCACCCCGGGCTCACCCGGATCTTCATGCCGGACGACTGGGACGGTTTCCCTCAGCGCAAGGACTACCCGCTCGGCGGGATCCCGGTCGAATACAAGGGCGCGGAAATCCCGCCGCCGGACCAGCGGAGGTCGTACTCGTGACCAGCACCAACGAAACGACGGAAGCCGAGTACGCGGAAGTCCGGGAAACCACCGAAGGCCCGGTCTACCACGTGTCCGGCGGCGACTGGGACGAAGTGCTCGGCGACGCCCAGCACGACGACCGCATGGTCATCAACATGGGTCCGCAGCACCCGTCGACGCACGGCGTGCTCCGGCTCGTGCTGGAGCTGGAAGGCGAGACGATCACGCAGCTGCGCGCGGTCGTCGGCTACCTGCACACCGGCATCGAGAAGAGCGCGGAGTTCCGCAACTGGACCCAGGGCGTCACCTTCGTGACGCGCGCGGACTACCTCGCCCCGCTGTCGAACGAGATGTGCTACTGCCTCGGCGTCGAGAAGCTGCTGGGCGTACAGGCCCCGCCGCGCGCGGAACTGCTGCGCGTGCTTCTCCTGGAGCTGAACCGGATCACCTCGCACCTGGTGTTCATCGCGACCGGCGGCATGGACCTCGGCGCCACCACCGCGATGACGCTCGGCTTCCGCGAGCGCGAAGAAGCCATGCACCTGCTGGAGTACCTGACCGGCCTGCGGATGAACCACGCGTTCATCCGGCCGGGCGGGCTCGCCCAGGACTTCCCCGAGGACTGGAAGGAAAAGGTCCTCGACTTCTGCAAGATCATGGACAAGCGGCTCCCGCTGTACGACAAGATGTTCACCGGGCAGCCGATCTGGCGGAACCGGCTCAAGGGCGTCGGCGTGCTGCCGCTGGACGCGTGCCTCGAACTCGGCATCACCGGTCCGGTGCTGCGCGCCGCGGGCCTGCCGTGGGACCTGCGCAAGACCGAGCCGTACTCGCGCTACGACGAGATCGAGTTCGACGTGCCGACCTCGACCGACGCGGACAGCTGGGCGCGGTACCTGCTGCGGCTGGAGGAAATCCACCAGAGCCTGCGGATCATGAAGCAGGTCGTGAAGATGGCCGAGCCGGGCCCGGTCATGGTGGAGGACAAGAAGATCGCCTGGCCGGCGCAGCTGTCCATCGGCAGCGACGGCATGGGCAACTCGCTGGCGCACGTCAAGAAGATCATGGGCCAGTCGATGGAATCCCTGATTCACCACTTCAAGCTCGTCACCGAGGGCTTCCACGTGCCGCCGGGCCAGGTCTACGCGCCCGTCGAATCGCCGCGCGGCGAGATCGCCGCGCACCTGGTGTCCGACGGCGGCACCCGTCCGCTGCGCGTGCACCTGCGGGAGCCGAGTTTCGTGAACATGCAGGCGATGCCCGCGATGGCCGAAGGCGGCCTGGTGGCCGACCTCGTCGTCGTGATCGCCTCGATCGACCCGGTGCTGGGGGGAGTTGACCGATGACGAACCCGACCGCGGTCCCGGAGCCGGGACCGCACGACGCGACGAAGACCTACGCCGCCGCGGCGGCCGACACCGATGTCGCCGCGATCGCGCCCGATCCGGCGGTGGCGGAGGAAATCCTCGCCGACACGCCGGCGGCGGACGTGTTCGACGCCGACACGCACCGCGAGGCGAAGGAAATCATCGCCCGGTACCCGATGTCGCGTTCGGCGCTGCTGCCGATGCTGCACCTCGTGCAGTCGGTGCAGGGTTACGTGAGCCAGGAGGGCATCGCCTTCTGCGCGCGGCATCTCGACCTGACCGACGCCGAGGTCAGCGCGGTGGCGACGTTCTACACCATGTACAAGCGCCGTCCCTGCGGCGAGCACCTGGTGAGCGTCTGCACCAACACGCTGTGCGCGGCGCTGGGCGGCGACGACATCTACCAGAAGCTCCAGACGCACCTCGGTTCGCCGGAAAAGCCCCTGGGGCACGAGGAAACCGCGGGCACGCCGGGCGAGCCGGGCTCGATCACCCTGGAGCACGCGGAATGTCTCGCCGCCTGCGACCTCGGTCCGGTCATCCAGGTGAACTACGAGTACTTCGACAACCAGACGCCGGAGCAGGCGGTCGCGCTCGTGGACGCGTTGCGGGCAGGCAAAAAGCCCGCCCCGACGCGCGGTGCGGCGCTGACCGACTTCAAGGGCGCGGAGCGGCAGCTCGCCGGGTTCTGGCCGGAGGACGAGGCCGCGTACCGCAGTGCGGTGGACGGTCCGTCGCAGGCGGTCGAGACTCTGCGCGGCGCGCAGCTGGCGGCCGACCGCGGCTGGTCCGCCCCGGGCATGAAGGACGTCCCTCTCCCTGAAGTGGAGAAGAAGTAATGGCAGATCCCATCACTCCGGTCCTCACGAAGCGCTGGCTGTCCCCGGAATCCTGGCGCATCGAGACGTACGAGGCACTCGAGGGCTACACCGCGGCGCGCAAGGCGCTGGCCGCCACGCCCGAGCAGCTCGTGCAGGTGGTCAAGGACTCCGGCCTGCGCGGCCGCGGCGGCGCGGGGTTCCCGGCGGGCGTGAAGTGGTCGTTCATGCCGCCCAACGAGGACAAGCCGCACTACCTGGTGATCAACGCCGACGAGGGCGAACCCGGTACCTGCAAGGACATTCCGCTGATGATGGCGGACCCGCATTCGCTGATCGAGGGCTGCATCATCGCCTCGTACGCGATGCGGTCGCACCACTGCTTCATCTACGTCCGGGGCGAGGCGCTGCACTGCATCCGCCGGCTCAACGCGGCCGCGCGCGAGGCGTACGCGAAGGGCTACCTGGGCAAGAACATCTTCGGCAGCGGCTGGGACCTCGAGCTGACTGTGCACGCCGGGGCCGGCGCGTACATCTGCGGCGAGGAAACGGCGTTGCTGGACTCGCTCGAAGGCCGGCGCGGCCAGCCGCGGCTCAAGCCGCCGTTCCCCGCCGCCGCCGGGCTGTACGCCGCGCCGACGACGGTCAACAACGTCGAGACCATCGCGAGCGCGTCGTACATCGTCAACGCCGGTTCGTCGTGGTTCCGCGAGATGGGCCGGGAAAAGTCGCCCGGCCCGAAGATCTACTCGATCTCCGGTCACGTCGAGAAGCCCGGCCAGTACGAATGCCCGCTCGGCACCACGCTGCGCGAACTGCTGGAGCTGGCCGGCGGCATGAAGGACGGCATCCCGCTCAAGTTCTGGACGCCGGGCGGCTCGTCGACGCCGATGTTCACCGCCGAGCACCTCGACGTGCCGCTCGACTTCGAGGGCGCGGCCGAGGCCGGTTCGATGCTCGGCACCACCGCGGTGCAGGTGTTCAACGAGACCGTTTCGGTGCCGTGGGCGGTCATGAAGTGGACGCAGTTCTACGAGCACGAATCCTGCGGCAAGTGCACGCCGTGCCGCGAGGGCACGTACTGGCTGGCGCAGATCCTGGAGCGGATGGTCGCGGGACACGGCACCGAGGAGGACATCGACACCCTCCTCGACGTGTGCGACAACATCTTCGGCCGCTCGTTCTGCGCGCTCGGCGACGGCGCGGTGTCGCCGATCCAGAGCGGCATCAAGTACTTCCGGGACGAATTCCTGGCTCTGTGTGAGAGCAACAAGCGCGAGTTGGTGGGAGCGCAGGCATGACGATCGCGCCTGATAAGCCCGAAACGGCGGAAACCCCGGTCCCCGAGGGCTACGTCAAGCTGACCATCGACGGCGAAGAGGTCATCGCGCCCAAGGGCGAACTGCTGATCCGCACCGCCGAGCGGCTCGGCACGAGCATTCCCCGGTTCTGCGACCACCCGCTGCTCGACCCGGCGGGCGCGTGCCGCCAGTGCCTGGTCGAGGTCGAAATGGGCGGCCGTCCGATGCCGAAGCCGCAGGCCTCGTGCACGATGACGGTCGCCGACGGCATGGTGGTCAAGACCCAGCTGACCTCGCCGGTCGCGGACAAGGCGCAGCAGGGCGTGATGGAGCTGCTGCTCATCAACCACCCGCTGGACTGCCCGATCTGCGACAAGGGCGGCGAATGCCCGCTGCAGAACCAGGCGCTCGCGCACGGCCGCGCGGACTCGCGGTTCGTCGACACCAAGCGGACGTTCCCGAAGCCGCTGCCGATCTCGTCGCAGGTGCTGCTGGACCGCGAACGCTGCGTGCTGTGCCAGCGCTGCACCCGGTTCTCTGACCAGATCGCCGGCGACCCGTTCATCGCCCTGCTCGAACGCGGCGCGCACCAGCAGATCGGCACCGCGGAAACCGCCGACGTGCTGGACCTCGCGTCGCGCACCACCGGCGGCGAGCCGTTCCAGAGCTACTTCTCCGGCAACGTGATCCAGATCTGCCCGGTCGGCGCGCTCACCAGCGCGGCGTACCGGTTCCGGTCGCGGCCGTTCGACCTGGTGTCGTCGCCGAGCGTGTGCGAGCACTGCTCGTCCGGCTGCGCCGAGCGCACCGACTTCCGGCGCGGCAGGGTCCAGCGCAAGCTGGCCGGCGAGGACCCGGAGGTGAACGAGGAATGGCTGTGCGACAAGGGCCGGTTCGCGTTCCGCTACGTGCAGGCCGGTGACCGGATCCGCCGTCCGCTCGTCCGCAACGAAAAGGGCGAGCTGGAGGAAGCGTCCTGGACCGACGCGCTCCGGGTCGCCTCGGCCGGGCTGCTGAAGGCCCGCGAGGGCAAGGGCGGCGCGGTGCTCACCGGCGGACGGCTGACCGTCGAGGACGCGTACGCGTACTCGAAGTTCGCCCGGATCGCCTTGCGCACCAACGACATCGACTTCCGCACCCGCGCGCATTCGGACGAGGAGCTGGCGTTCCTCGGTTCGACGGTCGTGGGCACCACGCCGGAAACCGGAGTGACGTTCGCCGAGATCGAGAACGCCCGCACGGTGCTGTGCGTGGCGTTCGAGCCCGAGGACGAAGCGCCGATCGTGTTCCTGCGGCTGCGCAAGGCAGCCCGCAAGAACCGCACCCGCGTTGTCCACTTGGGACAGTGGACGACCTCCTCGGTGCGCAAGACCTTCGGCGAACTGCTGGCCTGCGTACCCGGCGGAGAAGCGGCCGCGGTGGACGGCATCGCGCAGCACGCGGCCGACCTCGACGCGGCGCTCAGCGGCGAAGGCGCGGTGATCCTGGTCGGCGAACGGGCGGCGGAAATCCCCGGCCTGTTCTCCGCGCTGCTGCGGCTCACCGCCCGCACCGGGGCCCGGCTGGCGTGGATCCCGCGGCGCGCGGGCGACCGCGGAGCGCTCGAAACCGGTTGTGTGCCCACGCTTCTGCCGGGCGGCCGCCCGGTCACCGACGCGGCGGCCCGCGCCGAGGTCGGCAAGCAGTGGGGCGCCGAGCTTCCGGCCGAACCGGGCCGCGACGTCACCGGCATCCTCCAGGCCGCTTCGGGCGGGCAGCTGGACGCGCTGGTGGTCGGCGGCGTCGACCCGAACGACCTGCCGGACCCGGATCTGGCCCGCCGCGCGCTCGACAATGTCGGGTTCCTGGTCAGCCTGGAACTGCGGGCGAGCGAGGTGACCGAACGGGCCGATGTGGTCCTGCCGGTCGCCCCGGCGGTCGAGAAGGCGGGCAGCTACCTCAACTGGGAGGGCCGCCGCCGCGAGTTCGACATCACGCTCGAGGGCACCGGCTCCCTCCCGGACGGCCGGGTGCTCGACACCCTGGCCGTCGAGATGGACGCCGACCTGTTCACCCAGACCCCGGCCGCCGCCGCGGGCGACTTCGCGAAGCTCGCGCCGGTCGCCCGCTCGGTGCCCGCGCCGTCGGTAGCCGCCGCGGCGGCCCCGGTCCCGAACGGCAAGGCAGTGCTCGCCACCTGGCGGCAGCTGATCGACAACGGCTCGCTGCAGGACGACGAACCGCACCTCAAGGGCACCCAGCGGCCGCCGGTCGCGCGGCTTTCGGCGAAGACCGCCGAAGGGCTCGGCGGGACGGTCCGGGTGTCGAACGAGCGCGGGTCGATCACCCTGCCGGTCGAGGTCGCCGACCTGCCGGACGGCGTCGTGTGGCTGCCCGGCAACTCCGACGGCTCGGCCGTTCGCGCCGCACTCGCCGCCGGACACGGCGCGCTCGTGCAGATCTCCGGAGGTGACCAGTGAGCCCGCAGCTCACGCAGTTCCTCGCCGAGTACCCGGACGCGGCCGAACGCGCCCGGCTGCTCGCCGACGACCCGTGGTGGCTCGTCCTGCTCAAGGCGGTCGTGGTCCTGCTGATCGGGCCGGTCCTGACGATCTTCCTGATCGTGTGGGAGCGCAAGGCGATCGGCCGGATGCAGAACCGGCCCGGCCCCAACCGGGTCGGCCCCGGCGGCTACCTGCAGTCGCTCGCCGACGCGATCAAGCTCCCGTTCAAGGAGCAGATCATCCCGGACACCGCCGACCGCAAGGTGTACTTCCTCGCGCCGGTGCTGTCCGCGGTCCCCGCGCTGATCGCGCTCTCGGCCATCCCGTTCGGCCCGGTCGTCTCGATCTTCGGGCACCGCACGGTGCTGCAGCTGATGGACCTCCCGGTCGGCGTGCTGGTGATCCTCGCCTGCTCGTCGGTCGGCGTGTACGGCATCGTGCTGGCCGGCTGGTCGTCCGGTTCGCCGTATCCGCTCTTCGGCGGCATGCGCTCGGCGGCGCAGGTGATCTCCTACGAGATCGCGATGGGCCTGTCGATCGTCGCGGTGATCCTGTACTCCGGTTCGCTGCAGACGTCGGAAATCGTGCAGGCGCAGTCGCACGGCTGGTACTTCTACATGCTCATCCCGAGCTTCGTGATCTACGTGATCTCGATGGTCGGCGAGACGAACCGCGCGCCGTTCGACCTCCCGGAGGCCGAATCCGAGCTGGTCGGCGGATTCCACACCGAGTACAGCTCGATGAAGTTCGCGATGTTCTTCCTCGCCGAGTACGTCAACATGGTGATCGTCTCGGCGTTCTGCACCACGCTGTTCCTCGGCGGCTGGCGGTTCCCGTTCGTCGGCGACGATTCGCCGCTGAACCAGAACTGGTGGCCGATCCTCTGGTTCTTCGCCAAGACCTTCATCCTGCTGTTCGGCTTCATCTGGCTGCGCGGCACGCTGCCCCGGCTGCGCTACGACCAGTTCATGCGGCTCGGCTGGAAGGTCCTGGTCCCGGTCAACCTGGTGTGGATCGTGGTCGTGGTCGCGATCAAGACGATCCAGTGGAGCTGGCCGCAGATCCTCGTCGGCGTCGGCATCGTGCTGGTGGTGCTCGTGCTGCTGAGCCTCGCGCTCCCGGACAAGAAGCTGCCCGAATCGGACTACGTGGACCTGGCCGGAAGCGGCTACCCGCTGCCGCCGCTGGACCTGCGGGTCCCGGACGCGACGCCGCGGCAGAAGGCGCTGGCCAAGGCGGAGGCGAAGGCCGCGCGGCGCAAGCCGGCCAGCGTCACCGCGTCGGCCGCACAGGAAGGAACGGAAGATGGCGGCAACTGACTTCCTCAATCCCATCAAGGGATTCGGCGTCACCTTCGGGATGATGTTCAAGAAGGTCGCGACCGAGGAGTACCCCGAGGCGGGCGCTCCGGCCGCGCCGCGTTACCACGGCCGGCACCAGCTCAACCGGCATCCGGACGGGCTCGAGAAGTGCGTCGGCTGCGAGCTGTGCGCGTGGGCGTGCCCGGCGGACGCGATCTTCGTCGAGGGCGGCGACAACACCGAAGAGGCGCGGTACTCGCCGGGCGAGCGCTACGGCAAGGACTACCAGATCAACTACCTGCGCTGCATCGGCTGCGGCCTGTGCATCGAGGCGTGCCCGACCCGGTCGCTCACCATGACCAACTTCTACGAGCTGGCCGACGACGACCGGCAGCGGCTGATCTACACCAAGGAAGACCTGCTCGCCCCGCTGCTGCCGGGCATGGAGCAGCCGCCGCACCCGATGCGGCTCGGCGACAACGAGCAGGACTACTACGTGAACGGGCCCGAGCTGGCCGCAGGGGTCGTGAGTGGCGATGCCGGTTCTAACCGGCAAGAACACTCACGAGGCGCAACGGAGGCCCACCAGTGACCGCCGCCTCCCTCCTGCCCCTTCTCGCGCAGGCCCCGGCCGCCGGCGTCGACGCGTCGGTGACGACCGGCGAGGCCATCGCGTTCTGGATCCTCGGCCCGCTGTCGCTGCTGGGCGCGCTCGGGATGATCTTCTCCCGCAACGCGGTGCACTCGGCGCTGTGGCTGGTGCTCACGATGCTGACGCTGGGCGCGCTGTACATGACCCAGTCCGCGCCGTTCCTCGGGTTCACCCAGATCATCGTCTACACCGGCGCGATCATGATGCTGTTCCTGTTCGTGCTGATGCTGGTCGGCCGGGACAGCTCGGACTCGGTGGTGGAGGTGCTGCGCGGGCAACGGCTCGCCGCCGGGGTGCTCGGCATCGGGCTCGCCGCGCTGATCGCCGCGGGCGTGTTCCGCGCGATGGTGAACGTGACCCCGGCCCAGCCTCTCGACCCGTACCAGCAGACCGGCGGCGGCCCCGGCGGGCTCGGCCGGCTGATCTTCACCCAGTACCTGTTCCCGTTCGAGCTGACCTCGGCCCTGCTGATCACCGCCGCGCTCGGCGCGATGGTGCTGGCCTTCACCGGCCGCAGCGGCAAGACCAAGCTCTCCCAGCGCGAACTGGTCAAGCTGCGCTTCCAAGGCCAGCACGACCGCCCGTCGCCGCTGCCCGGCCCGGGCGTGTTCGCCACCGCCAGCTCGGTCTCGACCCCGGCGCTGCTGCCGGACGGTTCGGTCGCGCCGGAATCGCTGTCGGAGATCATCGAATCCACCTCGGCGATCCGGCTCATGCGCGAGCGCAAGCTCATCGCGGACGAGGGCCCCAAGCCCGACGCGCACGCACTCGTCGGCGGCTCCGAAAAGCCCGCGCCGGCCGAGGAAGAAGAAGGGGAAGGAAAGTGACCCCGAGCTACTACCTGCTGCTGTCCGCGCTGCTGTTCTGCATCGGCGCGGTGGGCGTGCTGGTCCGCCGCAACGCGATCGTCGTGTTCATGTGCATCGAGCTGATGCTGAACGCGGTGAACCTGACCCTGGTCACCTTCGCCCGCATCAACGGCGGGCTGCACGGCCAGGTGATGGCGTTCTTCGTGATGGTGGTCGCGGCCGCCGAGGTCGTGGTCGGACTGGCGATCATCATGGCCATCTTCCGCACCCGCCGCTCGGCTTCGGTCGACGACACGAACCTGCTGAAGTACTGAGTGCCGCCTCATCCCCACCACCCACCCTCAACGGTGGCGCTGCGCGCCCCAGAAAGGCTCCGCGAGTGACCGCATCATCGTGGCTGCTGGTGGCCCTTCCCGCCCTCGGCGCCCTCGTTCTGCTGCTCTCCGGCAAACGCGCGAAAGCGTGGGGGCACCTGCTCGGCTGTGCCACCGTCACGCTCGCCTTCGTGTACGCCGTGATCCTGTTCTTCTCCACCGACAGCCACTCGGTCGCCGACACCAAGGTCTACTCCTGGATCCCGGTCGGCCAGCTGCAGGTGGACTTCGGGCTGCGCATTGACGCGCTGTCGCTGACGTTCGTGCTGCTGATCACCGGCGTCGGCATGCTGATCCACTTCTATTCGATCGGGTACATGGCCGACGACGAGGGCCGGTACCGGTTCTTCGCGTACCTGAACCTGTTCGTCGCCTCGATGCTGGTCCTGGTGCTGGGCAACAGCTTCGTGACGCTGTACCTCGGCTGGGAGGGCGTGGGTCTCGCCTCGTACCTGCTGATCGGCTGGTATCAGAACCGCCCGTCCGCGGCGACCGCGGCGAAGAAGGCGTTCCTGATGAACCGCGTCGGCGACGTCGGGCTGGCGCTGGCGATCTTCCTGATGTTCAAGTACGTCGGGTCGACCGGATACGCGCAGGTCTTCGAGGGCGTCGCGCAGGGCAAGATCCCGCCGGGCGCGGTCACCGCCATCGCGATCCTGCTGCTGCTGGGCGCCTGCGGCAAGTCCGGCCAGTTCCCGCTGCAGGCGTGGCTGCCGGACGCGATGGAGGGCCCGACCCCGGTGTCGGCGCTGATCCACGCGGCGACCATGGTCACCGCGGGCGTGTACCTGGTGGCCCGCTCCAACGTCATCTTCACCGCGACGCCGGACGGCCGGCTGGTGGTCACCCTGGTCGGCGCGGTCACGCTGCTGCTCGGGTGCGTCGTCGGCTGTGCCTACGACGACATCAAGAAGGTGCTCGCGTACTCGACGGTCAGCCAGATCGGCTACATGATGCTGGCGGTCGGCCTCGGGCCGGGCATTTACGCGCTCGGCATCATGCACCTGGTGGCGCACGGCTTCTTCAAGGCCGGGCTGTTCCTCGGGGCCGGTTCGGTCATGCACGGCATGAACGACGAGGTCGACATGCGCAAGTTCGGCGGGCTGGCCAAGCGGATGCCGATCACCTTCGTCACCTTCGGCCTCGGCTACCTGGCGATCATCGGCTTCCCGTTCCTCACCGGGTACTACACGAAGGACGCGATCATCGAGGCGGCGTTCGGCCAGGAAGGCTGGCGCGGCTGGGCTTTCGGCCTCGCCACCGTGATCGGCGCCGGGCTCACCGCCTTCTACATGACGCGGCTGATGATGATGACCTTCTTCGGCAAGGAACGCTGGAAGGACATCAAGTCCTCGGACGGCCGCGACTTCCACCCGCACGAGTCCAAGCCGATCATGTGGGTCCCGATGGCGATCCTCGCCGTCGGCTCGGTCGGCGCGGGCGCGTTCTTCGCGATCGGCAACCGGTTCGTCGACTGGCTGTCCCCGGTGGTCGGCCAGTACGCGGAGGCCGAGCACACCCCGATCCCGTCGTGGACGGTCCCGGCGGCGACGCTGGTGCTGGCCGCGCTCGGCGTGCTGCTGGCGGTCTGGCTGTTCCGTCCCTCGCGCGACGTCCCGATCGAGAAGCCCGAGCGGGTGTCTTGGCCGGTTCGCGCGGCGCGCAAGGACCTGTACGGCAACGCGCTCAACGAAACCCTGGTCGCCCGCCCGGGCACCTGGCTGGCGCGGGCGCTGGTGTACGTGGACAACCGCGGCGTCGACGGCGCGGTGAACGGCCTCGCCGCGGCACTCGGCGGCGGGTCCGGGCGGCTGCGCCGGACGCAGACCGGATTCGTGCGGTCGTACGCACTGTCCATGCTCGGCGGCACGTTCCTGCTTCTCGCGGCCCTTCTGCTGGTGAGGTTCTCCTGACATGACTTGGCTTCTGGCGCTCATCCTGCTGCCGCTGGCCGGCTCGCTGGTGCTGGCGTTCCTCAAGGGGAACGACCGGGCCGCGGTCGCCACGGCGCTCGCCGTGTCCATTGTGGAGTTCCTGCTGGTCATCCCGTTCTGGGCGAGCTACTCGCCCTCGGGCGCGCGCATCCAGCAGGCCACCACGATGGACTGGATCCCGAGCTTCGGCATCCACATCTCGTTCGGCACCGACGGCATCTCGCTGATCATGATCGCGGTGATCGCGCTCCTGGTGCCGATCGTCGTGGGCGGGCTCGGGCTCACCGACAAACTGCCCGCGGGCCGCAGCGCCGGCGGGTTCCTGTCGCTGATCCTGCTGCAGGAGGCGATCACGATCGGCGTCTTCGCGGCGACCGACGTGTTCCTCTTCTACGTGCTGTTCGAGATCATGCTGATCCCGATGTACTTCCTGATCGGCGGCTACGGCGGCGCGAACCGGCAGTACGCGGCGGTGAAGTTCTTCCTGTACTCGTTCCTCGGCGGCCTGATCATGCTGGCCTCGGCGATCGGGGCGTACTCGCTGGCCTCGGACAAGATCGGCAAGGGCACGTTCGACTGGGCCACGCTGGTGACGGTGGTGCGCGACGCGCCGACCGGCACGCAGATCTGGCTGTTCCTCGGCTTCTTCCTCGCGTTCGCGATCAAGGCGCCGCTGGTCCCGTTCCACACCTGGCTGCCGGACGCCGCCGGACAGGCCCCGATCGGCGTCGCGGTCCTGCTGGTCGGTGTGCTGGACAAGGTCGGCACGTTCGGTTTCCTGCGGTACTGCCTGCCGATGTTCCCAGAAGGGAGCAAGGCGCTCGCGCCGCTGGTGCTGATCCTGTCGGTGATCGGCGTGCTGTACGGCTCGATCCTCGCGGCCGGGCAGCAGGACATGAAGCGGTTCATCGCCTACGTGTCGATCGCCCACTTCGGGTTCATCGCGCTGGGCATCTTCACCTTCAACGAGCAGGCGATGGTCGGTTCGGTGTCGTACATGCTGAACCACAGCCTGTCGACCGGGATGCTGATCGTGGTGATCGGCCTGATCGTGATGCGCGGCGGGTCGAGCCGGATCTCGGACTACGGCGGCATGGCGAAGGTGACCCCGCTGCTCGGCGGAATGTTGTTGCTGGCCGGGCTTTCCGCGCTGTCGCTGCCCGGGACCAACTCGTTCGTCAGCGAGTTCCTCGTGCTGCTGGGGTCCTTTGTGGACCAGCCGGTGTACACGATCCTCGCGACCGTGGGCATGGTGCTCGCCGCGGCGTACGTGCTGTGGCTGTACCAGCGGATCATGCAGGGCCCGGTCCGCGGCGACGCCCTGGTGGGCGTCGGAGGGGGACCGGGCACCGCGATCGCGCCGGAACTCGGCGCTCGCAAGGCCATTACCGACCTCGGCAAACGCGAGATCGCGATCCTCGCGCCCCTGGTCATCCTGATCATCGGACTGGGCTTCTACCCCAAGCCGATGCTCGACACGATCACCCCGTCGGTGCAGGCGACGCTGTCTGCCGTGCAGGGAGGCAAGTAAACCGTGCTCGACATGTTCCTGGCGCAGGCGCCGGCAGCGCCGCTGGAAGTGCCTTCGGTCGACTACGCGGCCGTGCTGCCGATGCTGATCGTTTTCGGCGTCGCGTGCATCGGCGTGCTGGTCGAAGCCTTCGCGCCGAAGGCCACGCGGTGGGGGATCCAGGTGACGATCTCCCTCGTCGCGATCCTCGCCGCGGGGGTTTCGCTGATCCTCTACGCGACCGGTTCCACTGCCACGAAGGCAGGCACGACCACGTTCTCCGGCGCGATCTCGGTGGACCGGCCGTCGCTGTTCCTGTGGGGCACGCTGCTGCTGCTCGGGCTCGGCGCGGTGTTCCTGATCGCGGACCGGAAGGTCGAGCCGGGCGGCGCGTTCGTGGCGCGGGCGGCGATCCGGCCGGGCACTGTGCAGGACCGGGCACAGGCCGGCGCCGCGACGACGTCGCAGACTGAGGTGTTTCCGCTGACGCTGTTCGCGCTCGGCGGGATGATGACCTTCTGCGCGGCGAATGACCTGCTGACGATGTTCATCGCGCTGGAAGTGCTTTCGCTGCCGCTGTACCTGATGTGCGGTCTCGCTCGCCGTCGCCGGTTGATCTCGCAGGAAGCCGCGGTCAAGTACTTCCTGCTGGGGGCGTTCTCGTCGGCGTTCTTCCTGTACGGGCTGGCGCTGCTGTACGGCTACGCGGACTCGGTGAAGCTGGCGGACATCGCGCACGCGGCGGCTGGGTCGGACCGGTCGGACACGTTGTTGTTCGCCGGCCTGGGGTTGCTCGTGGTGGGCCTGCTGTTCAAGGGTTCGGTTGGCCCGTTCCACACGTGGACGCCGGACGTTTACCAGGGCGCGCCCACTCCGGTGACCGGGTTTATGGCCGCCTGCACGAAGGTGGCCGCGTTCGGCGCGATTCTGCGGGTGCTCAGCGTCGGGTTTTCCTCGACCAGCTGGGAATGGCGCGGCGTCATGTGGGCCGTGGCGATCATTTCGATGGCACTCGGGGCGATTCTCGGTCTGACGCAGACCGACGTGAAGCGGATGATCGCTTACTCGTCGGTCGCGCACGCCGGGTTCCTACTCGTGGGTGCGATCGCGATGACTCAGGACGGGTTGTCCAGCACGCTGTTCTATCTGCTGGCGTATGGGTTCACGACCCTGGCCGCGTTCGGGGTGGTTTCGCTGGTCCGGGATTCCAGCGGCGAGGCTACCCATCTGTCCGCTTGGGCAGGGTTGGCCAAGCGGTCGCCGTTGCTGGCCGGGGTGTTTACGTTCCTGCTGCTGGCGTTGGCGGGGATTCCGTTGACCAGTGGGTTTGTCGGGAAGTTCGTGGTGTTCTCGGCGGCGTTGTCGGACGGGATGGCGCCGTTGGTGGTGGTCGCGTTGGTGTTCAGCGCGGTGGCTGCGTTCTTCTATTTGCGGGTCATCGTGTTGATGTACTTCTCCGAACCGGCTGCTGATGGACCTACGGTGACTGTGCCTGGTGGGTTTACTACGGCGGCTATTGCGTTGGGGGTTGTGGTGACCTTGGTGCTCGGGGTTCTTCCGGCGTTTGCGTTGGATTGGGCTGGGGCTGGGGGGTTTGCTTCCTGAGTCTCGGGTCGGCGGGCGGCTCGTCGCCTGGCGGCGACATTGCGCCCCGGTGGTGAGGCCGGGCACCCCGATTTTTAGTGTGACTACGGCGCGGGGGTGCTTGTCAAGGCGGGAAAGATGCCTTGACAAGCACC
>NZ_ASXG01000036.1 GCF_000411975.1 Amycolatopsis orientalis DSM 43388 | reverse complement strand
GCTCGACGCGCAGCACTGACAAGGCGATCACACCGTCAACCCACAAGATCGCTGACACGCCCCTCGGCGACGCTGTGGGTGCTGTCGACGAACGCGAGGGCCCGGAAGTTCTACGAACGGAGCGGGTGGGTGTTGGACGGAAAGACCAAGGTCGAGACCACGTCCGACGGGGCGGTGACCTTGGAGGAGGTCCGGTACCGGTTGTTGTTGGGGGAGTAGATCGGCGGCTTGAGCCTGTGCTTGTTGCCGGTTAGTGGCGATTGTTCGGGCGCGCGTACCTCCGGGGGCTTCGTGCTTGTTGCCGTTTGATGGCAACTTGCGTGGGGAGGTTGTTCCCAGCCTGCTTGGTCGGCTGCTGTCGCCGCCGCTGCTGCTGGTGCTGTTGCTGTTGCTGCTGGTGCTGCTGCCGTCGCGGCCATCACCACCGCTGTCGTCGTTGCGGTCGCTGTCGCTGTCGCTCGTGCTGTTGTTGGTGCTGCCGTCGCCGCCGTCACCACCGCTGTCGTCGTTGCTGCCGCTGTCGCTGGTGCTGTTGTTGTTGCTGCCGTCACGGCCGTCGCCACCGCTGCCGTCCGGTACGGCCGTTGCCGTTGCCGTTGCCGCTGCCGCTGCTGCCGCTGTCGCTGTTCCCGCGTTGCTGCCGCCGCTGTACGCCGATTCTTCGTTTGTCCGCGTCTACGGGCCTCCAGCGTGTCGCCGTCTGGCGAAACTCGCCGGGGAGGTTGCTTGAGCCTGCTCGATGTGGTGCCACTGAGCGGTGACTGTTCAGTTCACCTGTCGGCCAGCGCCGAGCTTGTCGCCGTCTAACGGCGACTTGCCAGGACGATTGCCCGCGAGCCTGCTAGGGGGGTGCCGCCGGGGCGTCGAGCTTATAGCCGTTCGGCGGCAAATCACTTGGCGACGCTGCTCTCCAGCCTGTCCGACCCGTCGCCGCTGAACGGCGAATGCCTCTTCCGCCCAGCCGACAACGCGCATCGTGAATAGACGCTCGACGGAGACTTTCGGAACATCCCGCCTGCCAAAGCCGCGTCGGGCGCCCCTTTCTGACACCCAGTGCCCGTCGTCCGGCTTCGGCGACTTCTCCCAGCTCGGCTGAGGCCATCCAGCCAAGCCGCCACTCAGCCCACTCCGCTTTCGCCGTTTCGCGGCGAAACCCAGCCCAGCCCGTCAACAAGCTCACTCAGCCAGTCGCCATTTTCCGGCAACAGCCCCACACCCCCGGGTATCAACCGGCGTCACCCTTCCCTGGGGCCCGCCTGCCCAGGACCCCCGCCCGAGCCGCCGCGGCCCCAGCCTCCGCCGCGACCGCCGCCGTCGCCTCCGACACCGGTTCCCGCGACACGAACAGCCGATAGAACACCGGTCCGCACACCGTCCGCGTCACCTCGTCCGGATCGGTGTCGGCCGGCACCTCTCCGCGCGCGACCGCCCGCTCCACGATCACCGCCGCTCGGGCATGCCGGTCCCGATAGAACTCCCGCAGCGCTTCCGCCGCCCGTTCCGAATGGAAGGCCGCCAGCACCGCGGCGGTCGGCAGCTCGCGTTGCCCCGGAGTAGTCAACGCGTGCACCACCTCCAACGCCAGTTGCCGCAAATCGGCGACAAGCGAACCGGTGTCCGCCGGGCTCCACGGTTCGTCGGCACCGAACCTCAGCGCGGCCGCGACCAGACCTTCGCGCGATTCCCATCGTCGATAAATCGTCGTCTTGTGCACACCCGATCGTTCGGCGACGGCCTCGACGGTCAGCTCCGTGAACCCGACCCCCGCCAGCAGATCGAGCGTCGCCCGCAAAACGGCCACGCGCGTGCGCTCCGTGCGACCGCCAGGCCGGCTGGTCCCTGGTGACTCGGTTGCCAATCGCTACCCCTGTTGCATTAGTGTCCTCAGTATGACACCGCTGAGCACTCGTTCGCCGCTGGACGGCGACGGCGCCTCAATCGCTCGCCTGATCGGCGACGCGCGCATCGTCGCGATCGGCGAGAACAACCATCACATCCGCGAGTTCGGCGAACTCCGCGCCCGGTTGCTCCGTCGCCTCGTCGAGGACCACGGGTTCACGGTGCTCGGCTTCGAATCCGGCTTCGCCGAGGGCGAACTGGTGCAGCACTGGCTGAGCGGTGGTCCTGGCACGGTCGCCGACGTCGGGCGAGAAGGATTCACCTTTTCCCTCGGCGAGTCGGTCGAGGTGCAGGAAATGCTGACCTGGATGCGCGGCCACGGCGGCGTCCGCTTCTCCGGACTCGACCTGCCCAGTTCGAGCGGTTCGCCGCAGCCGGCCTTGCGGACCGTCCGCCGCTTCGTGGCGGAAGTCGAACCGGAGGCGCTTCCGCTGGTCGACGCCGCGATCACCGCGTCCGAGCCGTATTCGGCGGTCAGCAGCGCAGTCGCGCCTGGCCGATATTCGGCAATGGACGTCGCGGCGCGCGATGCGGCCACGGCTGCATTGACGACTCTTGTAGCGCACCTGCGATCTTTGTCGCCAGTTTTTCGGCAACGGACCGAACCAGCCCGGTACGCAATCGCCGAACACCATGCGGTCGGCGCGCTTCGCGTCGACATGTACCTGCGCGAGCTCAACGCGATGATGACGGGAACCGCACCGTCGCTCCAGGGGTCGTCTCGCGACACGTACATGGCGTCAACCGTGAAGCTGCTTCGCAAGCTGTACGGCGAAGGCGAGAAGATCGTGGTGATGGTCCACAACGGACACCTGCAGCGAGTCCCGTTCGCCGCTTTGCCGACCATGACCTTCCCCTCCGCGGGCACCCACCTCGCCGAGGAGTTCGGCGACGACTACTTCGCTCTCGGCCTGACCGCGGGCACCGGCACGACCACCGGCCTCGAACCGGACGAGCGCGAGCGCCTCGGGTTCCGGGTCTATGAACAGGAGCTGGAACCGCCCGCCGAGGACAGTGTCGAAGCGGCTTTGGCCGGCGCGGATCCGTGCGTGGTCGATTTGCGGCAAGACCGAGCACAAGGACTGACCGGGCCGTCGAGCATGCGGCACGCGCACATGTTCACGAAGGCCGACGTCGTGCAAGCCTTCGATGCGCTGGTCTACCTGCCGACGATGTCGGTGAGCGCCCACGTCCCTCCAGCGAAGTAGTTGTCGGTCTGCCAACGGTTGGCCGTCCAGCGGCTAACTCTCTCGGCCGGTCCACCGTTGGCTCTCTGGCGGCGAGATCTGGCGGTCGTTCGTTGGCTCTCTGGCGGCGAGATCTGGCGGTCGTTCGTTGGCTCTGGCGGCGAGATCTGCCGGTCCTCCGTTGGCCACCTAGCGGCGAGACCTGGCGGTCGGCCAGCAGGTGGTCGCTCAGCGGCGAAACGCCCGCGGCACGTCCGCGGCTGCAGTTCATCGTCCCCTTGCTAGTTAATGCGTCGGGGCGGTCGAGCGCTGGACCGGGACCAGCCCATCGTGTGACGTCGAGTTGCCGCTCGATGGCGACCGGGATACGACCGCAGGCATGCGGAACCGAGCGGCGCGTGGCCTTTTTTCGGCAACTCTGACCTTTCTGCTGGTCGCCGGGGTGCAACCGGCCGCGCTGGCGGCGAGCGGGACCCAGGCCAACCCGCCGAGCTGGGCGCTCGACCGGATCGACCAGCGGACCGGCCTCGATCAGAAGTACCACTACGACTCGGACGGCTCCGGCGTCACGGTCTACGTGATCGACAGTGGGGTCGACGCCAAGCACCCGGATCTGCAGGGCCGGGTCCTGCCGGGCAAGGATTTCCTCACCGCAGGCACGGACACGTCGGACACCAATGGCCACGGCACCAGGGTCGCGGGAATCGTCGCGGGACACAGCTACGGTGTCGCGAAAAGCGCGCAGATCTTCCCGGTCCGCGTGCTCGACCAGGCCGGCGGCGGCGCGACCGACACGATTATCGCGGGGCTGAACTGGGTAGCCCAGAACGCACACCAACCGGCGGTCGCGGTGCTGGGCATCGGCGGCGTGCCGAACGAACAACTCGACAACGCGGTCAAGGCAGTCGCCGCGGTGATGCCGATCGTGGTTCCGGCAGGGGAGGGCAGCACTGACGCCAGTCAAACTTCGCCCGCGCGAGTGCCGGAAGCGCTCACTGTGGGTGCGACGGACGTCCAAGACCAGGTTGCGCCCTTCTCGAACTTCGGGACGTCGCTCGACTTGTACGCACCGGGCGTCGACATTCCCGCGCCGATCGCGGGCACGTCCGGGGTCGGGACGCTGTCGGGAACCTCGATGGCCGCCGCGGTGACCGCCGGCGCGGTGACCCTCTATCGCTCCGCGCATCTCGACGCCGCGCCCAACGCGGTCAGCGAAGCAATCGTGCAGGACGCAACGCAGAACGTGGTCAAGAATGCGCCCTCCGGAACCGCGAATCGGCTGCTGTGCACATTGCCTGCCGGAACGCCCTGACGGTTGCGGCGCAGCGGCCCGGCCAGCATCATGCCTGCAGGTCGGCGCGCATGATGTCCATCACCTGGACTACGGCTCCCGCACCGCGGGACGAACCGGGTAACGTGCCTTCGATACCGATCCGAAAAGGGAAGGACCGGGCATGTTCCGCAAAGTGCTGGTGGCCAATCGCGGCGAAATCGCGATCCGGGCGTTCCGCGCAGGCTACGAACTGGGCGCGGGCACAGTCGCCGTGTTTCCGCACGAAGACCGCAACTCGCTGCACCGGCTGAAGGCCGACGAGGCCTACGAGATCGGCGAACCGGGCCATCCGGTCCGCGCGTACCTCTCGGTCGAGGAGATCGTCAAGGCCGCCAAGAAGGCGGGTGCGGACGCGGTCTATCCGGGCTACGGCTTCCTGTCGGAGAACCCCGACCTGGCCAGGGCCTGCGAAGAAGCGGGGATCACGTTCGTCGGCCCGAGCGCCGAAATCCTCGAGCTGACCGGCAACAAGGCGCGCGCGGTCAAGGCGGCGCGCGAGGCCGGCGTCCCGGTGCTCGGCTCGTCGCAGCCGTCCAGCAACGTCGACGAACTGGTCGCGGCGGCCGACGAACTCGGCTTCCCGGTCTTCGTCAAGGCGGTCGCCGGCGGCGGCGGCCGGGGCATGCGCCGCGTCGAGGACCCGGGTTTGCTGCGCGAGTCGATCGAGGCCGCCGCGCGCGAAGCCGAGTCCGCGTTCGGCGACCCGACCGTGTTCCTGGAGAAGGCCGTGGTCGAACCGCGGCACATCGAGGTCCAGATCCTCGCCGACGGCGAGGGCAACGTGATCCACCTCTTCGAGCGCGACTGTTCAGTGCAGCGCCGCCACCAAAAGGTGGTCGAGCTGGCCCCCGCGCCGAACCTCGATCCCGAACTGCGCGACCGCATCTGCGCCGACGCCGTGAAGTTCGCCCGGCAGATCGGCTACCGCAACGCGGGCACCGTCGAATTCCTGCTGGACCGCGAGGGCAAGCACGTGTTCATCGAGATGAACCCGCGCATCCAGGTCGAGCACACGGTCACCGAAGAGGTCACCGATGTCGACCTCGTGCAGTCCCAGCTGCGGATCGCCTCCGGCGAAACCCTCGCCGACCTCGGCCTGTCGCAGGACAAGATCTACCTCCGCGGCGCCGCGCTCCAGTGCCGCATCACGACCGAGGACCCGGCCAACGGATTCCGGCCGGACATCGGCATGATCAGCGCCTACCGCTCGCCGGGCGGTTCGGGCATCCGGCTCGACGGCGGCACCGCGTTCTCCGGCACCGAGATCAGCGCCCACTTCGACTCGCTGCTGGTGAAACTCACCTGCCGCGGCCGCGATTTCCGCACCGCAGTCGGGCGGGCCCGCCGCGCGGTCGCCGAATTCCGGATCCGCGGCGTGGCGACGAACATCCCGTTCCTCCAGGCGGTGCTGGACGATCCGGACTTCCGCGAGGGCAACGTCACCACGTCGTTCATCGAGGAACGGCCGCATCTGCTGACCGCGCGGCACTCCGCCGACCGAGGCACGCGCCTGCTGACCTACCTCGCCGATCAGACGGTGAACCGGCCGCACGGCGAGCGTCCGCGCACCCCTGATGCCGTGACGAAGCTGCCGAAGCTGCCCGCGGACCTCACTCCTCCGGACGGCTCCAAGCAGAAGCTGACCGAACTCGGCCCGGAGGGATTCGCGCGCTGGCTGCGGGAAACCCCACAGCTCGGCGTCACCGACACCACCTTCCGCGACGCGCACCAGTCGCTGCTCGCGACGCGCGTGCGAACGAAAGACCTGCTCGCCGTCGCGCCGGTCGTCGCGGCGACCGTGCCGCAGCTGCTCTCCCTGGAATGCTGGGGCGGCGCGACCTACGACGTCGCGCTGCGCTTCCTCGCCGAGGACCCGTGGGAACGCCTCGAGCAGCTGCGCAAGGCCGTGCCGAACATCTGTCTGCAGATGCTTCTGCGCGGTCGCAACACCGTGGGCTACACGCCTTACCCGACTGAGGTCACCACGGCCTTCGTCGAGGAGGCCACCGCGACCGGCATCGACATCTTCCGCATCTTCGACGCGCTCAACGACGTCGAGCAGATGCGGCCGGCCATCGACGCCGTCCGCGCCACCGGCACCGCGGTCGCCGAGGTCGCGCTCTGCTACACCTCCGATCTGTCCGATCCGAACGAAAAGCTCTACACGCTCGACTACTACCTCAAGCTCGCCGAGCAGATCGTCGGAGCGGGGGCGCACGTCCTGGCGATCAAGGACATGGCCGGCCTGCTCCGCGCGCCCGCTGCGGCCCGGCTGGTGACCGCGCTGCGCAAGGAATTCGACCTTCCGGTGCACATCCACACGCACGACACCGCCGGCGGCCAGCTCGCCACCTACCTGGCCGCCATCCAGGCCGGTGCCGACGCGGTGGACGGCGCCGTGTCGTCGATGGCGGGCACCACGTCGCAGCCGTCGCTCGGCTCGATCGTCGCAGCCACCGACCACTCCGACCGCAGCACTGGCCTCGACCTGCACGCGATCGGCGACCTGGAGCCGTACTGGGAGAGCGTCCGCAAGATCTACGCCCCGTTCGAGGCGGGTCTCGCGTCGCCCACCGGCCGGGTCTACGAACACGAGATCCCCGGCGGCCAGCTCTCCAACCTGCGCACGCAGGCGATCGCGCTGGGCCTCGGCGACCGATTCGAGGACATCGAGGCCATGTACGCGGCGGCGGACAAGATCCTCGGCCACCTCGTGAAGGTCACGCCCTCGTCCAAGGTGGTCGGCGACCTCGCGCTGCACCTCGTCGGCGCCGGTGTTTCCCCGGCGGACTTCGAGGCGGAGCCGAACAAGTTCGACATCCCCGACTCGGTGATCGGCTTCCTGCGCGGCGAACTGGGCGACCCGCCCGGCGGCTGGCCGGAACCGTTCCGCACCAAGGCGCTCGAAGGCCGTTCGGCGGCCAAACCGGTCGCCGAACTGTCCGAAGAGGACCACAAGGAGCTCACCGACAACCGGCGCGGCGCGCTGAACCGGTTGCTGTTCCCTGGCCCCACCAAGGAATTCCTCGCGCACCGCGAAGCCTACGGCGACACCAGCGTGCTCCCGAGCAAGGACTTCTTCTACGGTCTGCGCCCGGGCGAGGAGTACTCGGTGGACCTCGAGCCCGGCGTCCGGCTGCTCATCGAGCTGGAAGCCATCGGCGAGGCCGACGAACGCGGCATGCGGACCGTCATGTCCACGCTCAACGGCCAGCTCCGGCCGATCCAGATCCGGGACCGGTCCATCGCCTCGGACATCCCGGCCACCGAAAAGGCCGAGAAGGGCAACCCGAAGCAGATCGCCGCGCCGTTCGCGGGCGTGGTGACGCTGCAGGTGGCCGAGGGCGACGAGGTGGCGGCCGGTGCGACCGTGGCGACGATCGAGGCCATGAAGATGGAAGCGTCGATCACCGCTCCGGCGGCGGGCAAAGTCGGTCGGCTGGCAATCACCTCCGTTCAGCAGGTCGAGGGCGGAGACCTTCTCATCGTGCTCGAATAACCCGCTCCCGCGCCACTTTTTTCCGTGCGAGGGGTCCCTTCGCTCCAAAACGGAGCGAGGGGACCCCTCGCACCATTTACGGCTCGCTTTTTCCGGTGGGTTCGCGCTAGCGTCGAGGCATGCTGATCAACGCGGTGCCGCAATGGCAGGGCGCGATCAGTCCCCGAGCCAAGGGGCTGGTCGAGGGCTGCCGCGCACTTTCCGAACTGGCCGGGCACGTGCTCGGCAAGCCGGTGCACCACGTACGTCAGGACGCGGCGACGTCCGACGTCGTCGCCGGGATAGCCAACCGGGCCGTGCTCACGGGCACGAACCGGCAGCTGCAGCTCGCTGCGCTCGAAGCGCCGGAAGGCCCGGTGCTCACGATCGGCGGCGACTGCGGCGTTGAGCTCGTACCGGTCGGCGTCGCGCGTTTCCGTTACGGCGCAACGCTTGGTGTCGCGTGGTTCGACGCGCATGCGGATTTGAACACGGCGGATTCTTCGCCCTCGGGCGCGTTCCACGGCATGGTGCTGCGGTCGTTGCTCGGCGAGGGCGACAAGGATTTCGCTGCCAGCCCGGCGATCGAACGAGGACGAGCGGTGCTGTTCGGCACCCGTTCGCTCGATTCCGCGGAAGAGGAAGCCATCGCCGACGGTCTGGCGGTGCGCTCCGACGACGTCGCCGGAGCGCTGAGCGCCGCGGGAGCCGACCGCGTTTACCTGCATGTGGATTTGGACATTCTTGATCCCGAAGAGTTTCCCGGAGTGAATTATCCGGAGCCCGGCGGGCTCACGATCGCCGAATTGGTCGAAATGATCGACGCGCTTTCCGGAATGGAGGTCGTCGGTGCGGGCATCACGGAATGCGTCGGCACGGAAGTCGCCGCGCTGGAACCCGTGCTGGCCGCGGTGGGGAGGGTGCTGATGGAGGGCTGAACCTCCGCGCTGAGGCGGCGAATCCGCGCCTCGTCCGGTGAGTGGACCGCGGGAACGCACGGGCAAGAAGGAGGTGCGCCCCAGACCGTGCGGAAGACGGTTCACCGAACGGCGAAAACCGCGCCGGCCGGACGATAGCGAGGTTCATCGCGGCGGTGCGTCCAGGCTCGCCAATGCCACGCGCACGGCGTCGACGGCTTCGTCCGGCGCGACCCCGAGTTCCCGGCTGTGCCGGGCGTATTCGGCGGCCGCGGCGCGAAGCAGCATGCCCGGATCCGGTCGTTCGGCCGGGCCGGTCACGACGGTTCCGCGTGCTCGCGCGGTGGTGACCCAGCCGGCGGCCTCGAGTTCGCGATACACGCGGGCGACGGTCCCGGAGGCGAGTCCGAGGTCCCGCGAAAGCTGACGGATCGGCGGCAGACGGGCATCCCGGGCGAGGGAGCCGGTCGTGATCGCGCGGACTATCTGGTCGTGCACCTGACGCCAGGGCGGAACCCCGCTTTCGGCGTCGACCACCACTCGCAGCGTCATCTACCGCGCTGCCGTGGTCGTCGCGCGCTGCTTCGGCGGCGGGCCGACGATCGCGAGGAACGCGGCGACGGTGGCCACGAACGCGAGGAACGAGGTGAGGTCGCCGACCGTCCAGCCGAGCGTGGCAGCCGTTCCGGTGCCGAGCCCGAGAGCGACGCGGGCGCTGCGCACGCGCAGTGCCTGGTCGACTTCCGGGTCGCCGGCGGCTGGACGCCGCACCGCGAGGAGCACGATGATCCAGGACACCGCGGCCGCGCCGACGGTCGCCGCGAGCGGCCCCCATTGCCGCAAAACGGCGAGATGCACGACGGCGGCGAGAGTGGCCAGTCCGGAGACGACGACCGTCCACAACGGAGCGAAATCGAGCACGCCGCGAGGTGCCAGCACGGCTTCCCTGCGGGGTTCCCGCGAGGGGCGCTGGGCGAGGATTTCGGCGGCGAGCCCGCCGAGCAGCACCACGAACACCAGCGAGTTCGCGCGCTGTCCGCCGACGAGACCCGTCGCGCCTGGGATCAGCGGGAGGCCGAGGAACAGCCACGGATACCAAAATCGCCGACGGCGCAGATAGCGTACGGCCACCGGCACCTGGTCGGTGGTCGGGTTCCGCACACCCCATTTCGCGAGCAGCCGGGCGCCTTGCTTCTCGCCTGGCCACAACACGACGAGGATGATCAGCCCGAACAGGCCGGTCATCGCCGCGACGGCGAGCGCCGAGTCGAGTTTCACGGTGGACCCCTCCCTCTTGTATCAAGTGCATGCTACAAGAGGGCCGCGGGTCTTGCCGTGTGTGAAGCTCGGTGGTCGTTTCGCTGCCGGCAGAGTCGCCGCTGAATGCTGACCTGTTTGCCTGCATGCGACAGCGCGTCTGGTGGTGTGCTGTCGCGATGTGCCTGTCCGGCATCGTGAACTTGTCCCGAACGTGCCAGAAAATCGGTCTCTTTGCGGCTGGTCGCACATGCGGCGTGGGGTCTTCGATGTGCCGGGTGCCGGCCCGCGCCGCCGCACGGGTGCCACGGCGCAGTATCGCCGGATTCTTGTGCGGTTGCGTCAACTGCCGGGAATGCGGTCGTCAGTGCCGGAAAATAAATACCGGCGCGGCGGTTTCCGGATAATTCAGCGGGCGAGCCAGCGATGCAGCGAAGCGGTCAGCGCCTCGGGCGCGTCGAGCTGGATGAGGTGTCCGGCCGAACGGACCAGCTCCAGTCCGGCACCCGGGATCATCCCGGCGAGCCGATGCGCGCGATCGACCGGAATCCAGGTGTCCTCGGTGCCCCACACCACCAGCGTCGGAATGCTGATCTCGCGGTAACGCGGTTCGATTTCGTCGGTGTACCGCTGATCGGCCTGCGCGATCTGCCGGTAGAACGCCGCTTGCCCGGCCTCGCCGAGCCAGGGCCGGACGAGCATTTCGTGCGCTTCGGCGGACAATGGACGATGCGCGGCGCCGGCGATGTACTCCCGCACGAGCGCTTCGTGCAGATTCGCCGGCAGCTGCCGGAATACGGCCGCGTTTTTCGCCACCAGACGGAAGAATTCCGAACCCCACGGGGCCAGCGCGACGACGTCCACCAGCGCCAGCGACCGGTAAGCCGCGCCGTGCAACAGAAACGCCCGCAGGCTGACCGCGCCGCCGTAGTCGTGCGCGACCACGTCCGGCTCTTCGAGCCCCCAGTGGTCGAGCAGCGCGGCGAACGTCTCGCCCTGCGCGGCCAGCGAAACGTCCTGGCCCTCGGTCATGGTGGAACTGCCGTAGCCCGGCATGTCCCACAGATAGACGGTGAAGTCCGGCGCGAACGTCGAAGCGATCGGCTCCCACAGCTTCGACGACCACGGCGTGCCGTGGCAGAACACGAGCGGCGGCCCCGAACCCTGCCGGGACCACCGCACCTGCTGTCCGTGCTTTCCCTGCCAGTCGAAGACCTCCATCAGCGCTTCAAGTCCGCGACGATTTCGTACGAGCGCACCCGGTCCTCGTGGCCGTGCACCATCGTGGTGATCATCAGCTCGTTGGCGTCGGTGTCGGCCAGCAGCTGGTCCAGTCCCTTCCGGACAGTCTCCGGTCCGCCGACGATGCTCGACCCGAACCGCTCGGCCAGGAACGCGCGGTCCATCTCGGTGTACGGGTACTCGGCGGCGTCCTCCGGCGTCGGCAGCGCGATCGGGCGGCCGCGGCGCAGGCTGAGGAAGGTCAGCCCGCTCGGACCGGCCAGGTACTGCGCGCGCTCGTCGGTCTCGGCGGCGATCACCTGCACGCCCAGCATCACGTACGGTTCGGAAAGCACCTCGGACGGACGGAAGTTCTCGCGGTACAGCCGCACCGCCGGCAGCGTGTTCTCGGCCGCGAAGTGGTGCGCGAAGGAGAACGGCAGCCCCAGCCGGCCGGCCAGCTGCGCGCTGAAGCCGGACGAGCCGAGCAGCCATACCGGCGGCTTGTTGCCCTCCGCGGTGACCGCGTTGACGCCGCGCGCCGGGTCCGGCTCGAAGTAGCTGATGAGCTCCATCAGGTGCTCGGGGAAGTTCTCCGCGGACAGCCCGCCCGGTCCGCGCAGCGCGAGCGCGGTGCGCTGGTCGGTGCCCGGCGCGCGGCCGATGCCCAGGTCGATCCGGCCCGGGTGGAACGCCTCCAGCGTGCCGAACTGCTCGGCGACCACGAGCGGCGCGTGGTTGGGCAGCATGATCCCGCCGGAACCGACGCGGATGGATTCGGTGGCGTCCGCGACGTGCCCGATCAGCACCGCCGTGGCCGAGCTGGCGATTCCCGGCATGTTGTGGTGCTCGGCGAGCCAGTACCGGTGATAGCCCAGCCGTTCGGCGTTGCGGGCGAGATCGAGCGTATTGCGCAGTGCTTCGCCGACCCCCTTCCCTTCGGAAACGGGGGACAGGTCGAGCACGGACAGCGGCACGTCAGGCAGAGAGGTCACGTACAGCCGCAACGCGTGCGGCCGCGATTCCCTTCCCGGCTTACGCGTGCGGCAGCCAGTCCGGGTTCGAGGCGAGCACGATCAGCTGCTGGGTCGCCCGGGTGAGCGCGACGTACAGCACCCGCCGCCCGGTCGAGGACTCGGTGACCAGGTCCGTCGGCTCGACCAGCACCACCGCGTCGTACTCGAGGCCCTTCGAATCGAGGGACCCGACGACCTTCAGCCGCTCGTCGGTCTGCCCGGCGAGCCAGCCCTCGACCTCTCCGACGCGGTCCATGGCGGTGATCACGCCGACCGTGCCCTCGACCGCGCCGAGCAGTTCCTTGGCCGCGGCCTGGGTCGCCGGCGCCAGCGCCGCCTGGTCGACCGGGCGGACCTCCGGCTCGATCCCGGTGGTGCGCACCGCCTTGGGCAGCTCGTCGGCCTGCGCGTGCCCGGCCACGACCTTCGCCGCCAGGTCGAAGATCTCCGCCGAGTTCCGGTAGTTCGTGCGCAGCGTGAAGCGCCGCCGCGTGGTCTTCACGCCGAACGCCTGGTCGCGCGCTTGCGCCGCCTCGGCCGGATCCGGCCACGAACTCTGCACCGGGTCGCCCACGACGGTCCAGCTCGCGTACTTGCCGCGACGGCCGATCATCCGCCACTGCATCGGCGAAAGGTCCTGCGATTCGTCGACGACCACGTGCGAGTACTCGTCGTAGTGCTCCGGACGGTGCGGCGCGCCGCCGGAGCTGCCGCGCTCCGGGGTCGCCTCGACGACGGCCTGGCGACGGCGGCGCTTCGGCTCCGGCCCGACCAGGACGCGCAATTCGTCCAGCAGCGCGACGTCGGCGACCGACCAGCCGCGCGAACGGTCCGCGAAATCGGCCGACAGCAGGCTGATCTCGTTCCGGTTCAGGATGCCCTTCGACGCCGCGGCCATCCGCTTCTCGTTGCCCAGCCACTTGAGCACCTGCGCCGGGTACAGCACCGGCCACCACACGACCAGGAAGCGGTGGAAGTCGATGCGCTCGCCGAGATCGTTGATCAGCTCCGCGCGGTCGATCTCCTTGCCGTCCGCTTTCGCGTACTCCTCGGCCTTGTCCGCGAGCGCGGCCAGCAGCAGCTCCGCCACGCGTACGCGCGAGCGGTTCGGCGGCGCGCCCTGTGTGTGTGCCTTGCGGCGCACCTTCTCCAGCTCGCGCGCGGTGAGCTTCAGGACTTCGCCGCGATAGACGATCTTCAGCTCCATCGGCGCTTCGGGCGGGGTGTCGCGCAACGCGCGCAGAAGCACCTTCCGCATCCGAAGCGAACCCTTGATCGCGGCCAGGGCGGCTGTGTCCTGTCGCGTCGCTTCGAGACCGTCGAGGACTTCGCCGAGCGCGCGCAGCTCTACGTTCGTTTCGCCCATCGACGGCAACACGCGCGAGATGTACGTGGTGAAGACGCCCGAGGGACCGACCACCAGCACGCCCGCGCCGCCGAGCTGACGGCGGTGCCGGTACAGCAGGTACGCCGCGCGGTGCAGCGCGACAGCCGTCTTGCCGGTGCCCGGGCCGCCGGTGATCTCGGTGACCCCGCGCCACGGCGCACGGATGACTTCGTCCTGTTCCTTCTGGATCGTGGCCACGATGTCGCGCATCTTCTCGCCGCGCGAACGGCCGAGCGCGGCCATCAGCGCGCCCTCGCCGACGATCTGCATGTCCTCGGGCACGGCGTCGGCGATCAGCACGTCGTCGTCCACGTCCAGCACAGTCTGCCCGGAGCAGCGGATCACCCGGCGGCGCACGACGTCCATCGGCTCTTCGGCGGTGGCCTGGTAGAACGCCGCGGCCGCGGGGGCGCGCCAGTCGGTGACCAGGTTGTCGAACTCGTTGTCGCGGATGCCGAGCCGGCCCACGTAGATGTGCTCGCGGTCGAGGTGGTCGAGCCTGCCGAAGACCAGGCCCTCGTACTCGGCGTCGAGCGTCTGCAGGGTCTGGTTCGCGTGGTAGACCATCATGTCGCGCTCGAACAGCATCGACGCCTGCTCGAAGATCGCTTCGCGCTGGGCGCCCTGGCCGAGCTCGTAGCCCTTGGTCCGCATCGCCTCGGCCTGGGTCCGCAGCTCGGCGAGCCGCGTGTAGACCCGGTCGACGTGTGCCTGCTCGACGGCGATCTCAGCCCGTCTCACCCGGGGTTCCGACACGCAAACGCTCCCTTGAACTCCATCAACGCGCCCCTGCAGGGCGAAGGACGACTCTACGCGCCCGCGCGCGCGGGTTCGGCAAGTCCTGCCCAACGCCACATCGCGACCTTGGGCGAAGATGACCGGGTGACGAGGATCGTGGCGGGGAAGGCGGGCGGACGGCGGCTGAAGGTGCCGCCCAAAGGCACCCGCCCGACGTCGGAGCGGGTGCGCGAAGCACTGTTCAACGCGCTCGAAGTGGCCGGTGAGTTGGACGGCGCCCGCGTGCTCGACCTCTACGCCGGCTCGGGCGCGCTCGGTCTCGAAGCGCTTTCGCGCGGTGCCGCGGACGCGTGGTTCGTGGAGGCCGACCGTCGGGCGGCAGACGTGCTTCGCGGCAACGTCGCTGAGTTGCGCTTGGGCGGCACAGTGCGGGCCGGGCAGGTCGAGACCGTGGTCGCCGCGCCTGCGCCGGTCCAGTTCGACGTCGTGCTCGCCGACCCGCCGTACGCGGTCGACGCTGCTTCGCTGGGCACAGTGCTCGCTTCGCTGCACAGCGGCGGCTGGCTCGCCGAAGGCGCGTTGGCGGTGATCGAACGGGCTGCGCGCGACGGTGCTCCGGACTGGCCGTCGACGTTCAAGCCGCTTCGCGACAAGCGCTACGGCGACACGGCGCTGTACTGGGCGGAGTACGACAGCTCATCCGAGGTGTGACGCAGTCGGCACGAGAGCGCGCGCGGCGGCGCGGCTTGATAGCGTCCGCGCCATGCGGCGTGCGGTCTGTCCCGGTTCTTACGATCCGGCCACCAACGGACATCTCGACATCATCGAGCGGGCATCGAAGCTCTTCGACGAGGTCGTCGTCGCGGTGGGGGTGAACAAGAGCAAGAAGGGTCTCTTCAGCGTCGAGGAACGCATGGAGATCCTGCGCGAGATCACCGCGAAGCTGCCGAACGTGCGCGTCGATTCGTGGCAGGGCCTGCTCGTGGACTACTGCCGCGAGAACGACATCGCGGCGGTCGCGAAGGGCCTGCGCTCGGTCAGCGACTTCGACTACGAGCTGCAGATGGCGCAGATGAACCGTGAGCTCACCGGCCTCGAAACGCTGCTGATGGCCAACAACCCGGCGTACGGCTTCGTGTCCAGCTCGCTGGTCAAGGAGATCGCGGCGCTCGGCGGCGACATCGAGAACCTCGTGCCGCCGGTGGTCCACGAACGTCTCCTCGCGGTCTACGCCAAACAGGACTGAGCAGCGCTTCCGGCGGAAACGCCAGCCCAGCGGCCGAATTAGCCTGAACGGATTACTGCCTTCGTCGGGACTTCGGCCGCGGTCCGAAGCTGTTCACCTCGCGTCATTCTTCAGACCACTCGACCGGGTTACCGTCCGAAAATGACCAACAATCGCAGCCGCATAGTCGGTGTCCTTTTCGCACTGCTGGTCGGTTTCCTGGGGTTCGGCACGGCCGCGGAGGCCGTCCCGCTGTCCCCGGCGGCTCCGGCGTCCGTGCAGCCGAAGCAGAACTCCTGCGGGGATCTGTCCGGCTTCACGCACGTCAAGCTGTCGGCGCTGCCTCCGGAGGCGACTGACACCTACAAGCTCATCCAGACGAACGGGCCGTTCCCGTACCCGAAGAACGACGGGGTCGTGTTCACCAACCGCGAGGGGATCCTCCCCTCCTGCGCGTCGAGCTACTACCACGAGTACACCGTGCCCACGCCCGGCGCGAGCAACCGCGGCACCCGCCGGATCGTGACCGGCCAGGGCGGCGAGTACTTCTACACCGGCGACCACTACGCGACCTTCCAGGTCATCGACATCGACGGCGGCAGCACTCCGGCGAAGTGCGGCGACCTGTCGAAGCTGAGCCCGGTCGGCTACTCGACGCTGTCCGACGACGCCAAGCAGGTCGTCGACGGCGTGCGGAACGGGACCCTTAGCGACGGCACCACCTACCAGAACCGCGAGGGCGTCCTGCCCGCGTGCGACGCCGGCTACTACACGCTGTACGACGTCGGCACGGAGGACCGTGTGATCTCCGGCAAGGGCGGCGAGCTCGTCTACACGCCGGACCACTATGCCACCTTCCAGAAGATCGATCTGAACAGCTGACCCCGGTCCGGAAGGGGCGGCCCCACCAGCGGGTGAGGCCGCCCCTTGCGCGCGGAGGCAGGACACGCCCGGTCGGGTGCTCGTTCACCGGTTCAGGCTGCGAAGCGGGCAGACTGGAAGCCAGTGATCGGGGAAACTGCTTAGGGAGTGGCCGTGTACCGGGTTTTCGAGGCACTCGACGAGCTCGTCACGATCGTCGAAGAGGCCCGTGGGGTTCCCATGACGTCCAGCTGCGTGGTGCCGCGCGGCGACGTCCTCGAGCTGCTCGACGACGTCCGCGACGCGCTTCCCGGCGAAGTGGACGACGCGCAGGACGTGCTCGACAAGCGCGACGACCTGCTGCTGGCCGCGCGCAAGGAGGCGGGGGAGACCGTCGCCAGCGCGAACGAGGAAGCCGAGCGGACCGTGTCGGACGCCACGTCCGAGGCCGAACGCATCCTCGCCGACGCGCGCGCCCGCGCGGAGCAGATGCTGAGCGACGCGCACAACGAGGCCGAGCGCATGGTCGCGGGCGGGCAGGCGGAGTACCAGAACCTCACCGAACGGTCCCGCGCCGAATCCGAGCGGATGATCCAGGCCGGCCGCGACGCCTACGACCGCGCGATCGAGGACGCCCGCGCCGAACAGGCCCGCCTCGTCTCGCAGACCGAGGTCGTGCAGGCCGCGCACGCCGAATCCGCGCGCATCGTCGACGAGGCGCACGCCGAAGCCGACCGCCAGCGCGCCGACTGCGACGCGTACGTGGACGGCAAGCTGGCCGAGTTCTCCGAGCTCCTGGCCACCACGCTGCGCACCGTCGACTCGGGCCGCAACCACCTGCGCTCGCCCGCGACCGGCCACGGCGGCGGCCGCTCGACGCTGTACGACTACCAGGTCTGAGGCGTTCTCGCGCATACCCGAGGCCACGGAACCGGCTGAACGCGTGTCCGGTGGCGAGTGCCCTTGCTCACCAGGTCTGACCAGCCGCTGCGCCGACCTGCGCGAGGGCTGCGTACGCTGGTAGGCGATGTCCGAAAACCCTGCCCAGAACCCCCGCCCCGCGCAGCTCGACGACCGCAGCCCGTGGGTGGTCGACACCCGTGAGCTCGGCCGCCGCGCGGGACTCAGCCGGGAGCTGCGCCGCAGCGCGCCCGTGCCGGCCACGCTCGGCGTCCCCGGCGTGCTCGAAATCCGCGAAGGCGAGCCGGTCGAGCTCGACCTGACGCTCGAGTCCGTCGTCGAGGGGGTCCTCGTCACCGGCACCGCCTCGGCGGTGGCCACCGGCGAGTGCTCGCGCTGCCTCGACCCGGTCACCGAGAACATCCAGGTCGACCTCACCGAGCTGTTCGCCTACCCGGGCTCGGCCACCGAGGAGACCACCGAGGAGGACGAGATCCCCCGGCTGGTCGACGACCGGATCGACCTCGAGCCGACCGTCCGCGACGCCGTGGTGCTGGCGCTTCCGCTCGCCCCGCTGTGCCGCGAGGACTGCCCTGGGCTGTGCGTCGACTGCGGCGTCAAGTGGGCCGATCTCGAGCCCGGACACGGGCATGAGAAGATAGACCCTCGGTGGGCCGCGCTGGTCGAGCGATTCGACGAGAACGCGGGCGAAAAGCCTGCGCACGGCTCCGGAGAGCAAGCCTGACGAGCGTCCAGCTCGATCCGGGAGAAGTAAGTTCGCTCGCACCCCGCGAGCAGACCGTTTGAAGGAGATCTACTCGTGGCCGTCCCGAAGCGGAAGATGTCGCGATCCAACACGCGCTCCCGCCGCAGCCAGTGGAAGGCGGCTCCGGTTCAGCTGGTGCCCTGCTCCAACCGCGCCTGCCGCCAGCCGAAAATCCAGCACGTCGCTTGCCCGGCTTGCGGCCAGCACAACGGCCGCCAGGTCGTCGAGCCCGCCTGAGCGGGCAGCCGACCATGGGGGGTAAGCCCGTCGGAGGACCCACGGCCGATCCCGCATCGTTGCTCGAGGCGCTCGGGGTCGAACTCGACCCCGAGCTGCTCCGTCTTTCGCTCACCCACCGCTCGTACGCGTACGAGCACGGCGGCCTGCCGCCGAACGAGCGACTGGAGTTCCTCGGGGACGCGGTGCTCGGCCTCGTCGTCACCGACCACCTCTACACCACCCACCCCGACCTGCCCGAGGGCCAGCTCGCGAAGCTGCGCGCCAGCGTCGTCAACATGCACGCGCTGGCCGGCGTCGCGCGCGGGCTCGGCGAGGGCGGGCTCGGGGCGCATCTGCTGCTGGGCAAGGGCGAAGAGCTCACCGGCGGCCGGGACAAGGCGAGCATCCTCGCCGACGGTCTCGAAGCCGTCATCGGCGCCACGTACCTCGCGCACGGCATCGAGGTCGCGCGCAAGCTCGTGCACCACCTCTTCGACGGGTTGCTGGCCGAGGCTCCGCTGCGCGGGGCCGGTCTCGACTGGAAGACCAGCCTGCAGGAGCTGACCGTGTCCGGGGGGCTCGGCGTGCCCGAGTACCGCGTCGAGGACAGCGGCCCCGACCACCGCAAGGAATTCACCGCCACCGTGCTGGTGGCGGGCCGTGCGCTGGGCGAAGGCAACGGCACCACGAAGAAGGAAGCCGAGCAGAAGGCCGCGGAGACCGCCTGGCGGGCTCTCTCGGAGGAACTCGGCACGGGCGACGACGCGAGCTGACGCGTTCTTTCCGGGGCTGGTTGGCGAGGTTCGCTGATCAGCCCCGTTTTTTGTGCGGCGAGAGCGGTGCGCCCCGGTTTTCGCGCCGCTGCGCCGTCGGGCAGGCGGGACTCCGCGGGCACCGGCCCCGTTTTTTGTCGGAGGTGCCGGGCAGAATGAGCGCATGCCCGAACTACCCGAGGTCGAGACCGTCCGCGCCGGTCTCGAAGCGCACGTCGCCGGCCGTACCGTCCGGGCCGTCGACGTGCTGCACGACCGCGCCATCCGGCGGCACGCCCAGGGAGCCGCCGACTTCACCGGACGGCTCGCCGGAGTCACGATCGAGGCGGCCCGGCGGCGCGGCAAATACCTGTGGCTGGAACTGTCCGACGGCGAGGCGGTGCTGGCGCATCTCGGCATGAGCGGCCAGATGCTGGTGCAGCCCGAGGACGCGCCGGACGAGAAACACCTGCGCGTCCGGGTCCGGTTCGCCGACGGCGGGCCGGAACTGCGCTTCGTCGACCAGCGGACGTTCGGCGGCCTTGCCCTGGACGAGCTGGTCGAGGTCGACGGCGACAGCGTGCCCGGCACCATCGCGCACATCGCGCGGGACCCGATGGACCCGAAGTTCGATCCGGAGGCAGCCGTGCGCGCGCTGCGTTCGCGGCGAACCGAGGTGAAGCGAGCGCTGCTCGATCAGACACTCGTGTCGGGGGTGGGCAACATCTACGCCGACGAGGCGTTGTGGCGGGCGAAACTGCATTGGTCCCGGCCGACCGAGAAACTCACTCCCGCGCAGGGACGGACGTTGCTGTCCGCGGCCAGCGACGTGATGGCGGCGGCGCTGCTCGCCGGTGGGACGTCGTTCGATGCGCTTTATGTGAATGTGAACGGGCAGTCGGGGTATTTCGAGCGCTCGCTCGACGCGTACGGGCAGGAGGGGATGCCGTGTCGGCGGTGTGGGGCGCCGATTCGGCGGGAGCCGTTTATGAATCGGTCGTCGTTTTCTTGTCCTCGGTGTCAGCGGCGGGCTAGGGCGGCGTAGTTGGGGCTGCGTTGGGGCGGCTCGTCGCCTGGCGGCGACATTGCGCCCGGATGAGGTGCGTAGGCACCCCGAAGCTTGATTGTGCTGACGGTCTGAGGGTGGTTGTCAAGGCGGGAAAGCGTGCCTTGACAACCACCCTCAGACCGCAGTTTGGCTTCGTACCGGGGTGCGGGGGTGGTGTGGGTGCCTGGTTGGGTTGGGTGTGCGGAGTCGAGTGAAGACCAAGCCGGACAATGTGATCAGTAGTGAGAGCCAGGCGAACCAGTCGCCGAAGTGGGTGTGGAGGGTTTGGCCGGGGCCTGCCGGGATGTCGGCGACCACTGTGGTGAACGGGGCTGGGCCGCCGGTGTGGGCTTCGCCTAGGACGCGTCCATAGCCGTCGGAGAGCATCAGGCTGCCGTTCGCGTCGGACAGCGCGATTGACTGTCCGCTTTCGACGCCCCGGAGCAGCGCGTTGCGGGTGTGCTGCCAGCCGCCCTCGTCGTTGCTGTCCGGTGGGACCGCCAATTCCGCTGGGACGGCGAGGATCCGCGAACCGGCGGCGGCGTAGTCGCGGCTGGGGGAGGCGAAGGTCGTGTCGCCGCAGATCACCACGCCGGTCGGGACCGTCGCGCCGGGCACGAACACCAGGTCCCGGCCGGGCGGGCTCACCAGGTCGCGGTGTTTCAGGTACCGAGCGGGTGCCGAGCCGTCCGCGGGGAAGACCAGGGCGTAGTCGTAATTGTGTTTGCCGGGCCGGTCGTAGTACTCGAAACCGACCACGAGCGCGGCTCCTCGGGCCTTGGCTGCGTGCCGCATCGGTTCGACGAGTGCGGCGGGCCATTCCTGTTCGGCGCTGAAAGCGGCTTCGGGTAATACGACGAGCTGAACGCCGTCCGGCAGGCCGGAAATCTGGTCGAGGTAACCCTGCACCACAGCGCGGCCGCTCGCGGTGCCGAGTTCAGGACCCCAGTGGTAGCCGGCGTTTTGCGTGATCGCGGCCATCCGCACCGACGGGCCGCCGGTACCGGAAAGCCGCAGGGCACCGCCGCCGAGGGACAACGCCACGATGACCGCGGCGACGACCCCGGTGCGCAGCCGGGAAGCTCCGGGCGCGCACAGGGCGGCGACCGCACAGGCGGGCAGCAGCACCAAAAACTCCACGCCCCACATTCCGGCCCACGAAGCGGTTTGCAGCACGAGGGGCGCGTCGCCCTGGTCGTTGGCCAGGGAACCCATCATGCCCATCGGGTTCGCGATGGCGATCAGATACAGGAGCGCCGTCCACGCCGCCGGTGCGGCCAGGCTGGCCAACAACGTCCGGCGGCGGCGCACCAACGCCCAGAAGAGCCAGACCGCGAACGTGAAGGCCAAAGACGTCCCGATGTCGATGGCGGCACCGAACGGCCACAGCGGTTCGTCGCCGGAATGCGCTTGATAGGCCCACATGTTCGCGGTGCCGAGCAGGAACGCGCCGAACGCGGTGCTCGCGGCGGTCCAGCCGCCGACGCGGGTCGCCAGCAGCAGCACGGGAAACGGCGCGAGCCAGGTCAGGACGGCGATCGGCGAGAGTCCGGTGCCGAAGTAGAAGAGCACTGCCGAGGACAACAGCGCGGCCGGGATCTGCCAGCGGGCATTACCTGCTGAGGCCATCGAAAATCCTCCGGGAAGTGCGCCGGCACAGCGCGCGGAACTCGGGTTCCGCCGCCCCCATCCGGCCGGCGAGGTAGTGCAGCACCATGCCTTGCGTCTGGGTGCTGACGGTCAGCGCGGCTTCCAGTGGATCGTCCTCGCGCAGCACGCCGTCGCGCATGCCTTCTTCGATCAGCCGGACCAGCGCGGTGAAGGGCGGCGAACCGGGTTCGCGGAAACCGTCCGGGTACAGCCGGGCCCGCGCCCAGCCGTCGGTCATCAGGAAGCGGTACAGATGCGGCTGGCCGAGCGCGAAATCCAGGAACCGGTCCAGCAGCGCGTCGAAGCGGTCGAGCCACGCGCCGTCCGGGGCCGGGTCCTTCCACGCCGCGCCCAGTTCACGGCCGACGGCATCGGCGACCGCGCGCAGCAGGACCTCGCGGTTCTCGTAATGCCGATAGATCGCCATCGCGGTGACCCCGGCGGCTTCGGCGACCCGGCGCATGCTGACCGCCGCGGCGCCCTCGGCGGCGATGATCTCGCGCGCCGCCGAGACGAGCCGTTCGGCAGTCGGAATCCCGGCCATGTCTACACTGTAGACCAGCTTGTCTACACCGTATACCTCTCGCTGTTTGTACCGCTCTGAGCTGGGAAAATGGGCAGCGATTCCTCCGGATGGCCGCTCGCGGTACGCACTACTGCGCTATGCGTGGTACCTTCTGTCGCGCAGGACCGGGGAAGGAACGCCGTGGAGATCAGTCAGCTGCTCAAGGGAGTGCTGGACCTGGCGGTCCTCGCGGTGCTGCGCGACGACGACGGGTACGGCTACGACGTGCTCCGAAGACTTCGCGTCGCCGGCCTGGAGGAGGTCGGGGACGCATCGGTGTACGGCACGCTGCGACGGCTGTACAAGGCGGGGTTGCTGACGTCCTATGTGGTTCCGAGCGAAGAAGGCCCGCACCGCAAGTACTACAGCTTGAACGACCGGGGCCGGGCGCGGCTCGCCGAATCGGCGCGCACGTGGCACAGCTTCGCGTCCACTATGGACAGTTTGGTGAAAGAGCGGGCCTGACCGCGCGGGCGGGCGGAACGCGGCACGAATCGGGGAGAGGCAGCATGAGCACGGACAAGCCGACGGCCGCGCGGACGTACCTGGCGAGGGTGCGCACCGCGCTCGCGGATCTGCCCGCGAACGAGATCGAGGAACTGCTCGAGGACGTCCGGCCGCAGCTGGCCGAGATGGAGGCGGAAGCCGGAGCGGCGGCGCGGGTCGAGGACCTCGTCGCGCGGCTCGGCACGCCGGAGAGCTACGCGGCCGAACTGCGGGCGTCCGGCGGCTACCCGCCGGCTCCGGAGACTCCGGAAACGCCGACCGAGGTCGTGGCCACGGTCAACCCGGGCCGGCTCGGACCGCGGCTTGCCTTGTGGGGCTTGCTGTTCTGCGCGGCGGGGGCGGCGCTGGTCGCGTTCTACACCGCGGTGCGTTTCGACGCGAAGGAACTGGCCGGGATGCTCGTGCTGGCCCCGGTGTTCGCGGTCAGCGTGGCCTTCCTGCTGCTGCGCGGGGTCGAGGCGATCCGGGACCTGCCGGAGGTGGCCCGCGCCCGGGCGATGGTGAAGTCGATGCGGGAGGACCGGTCGGCCGACCGGGTGCTCGCCTATCTCAATTCGCTGAAGCCGGCGTGGTGGGTGGTCTGCGGGGTCGCGCTGCTGGCCTTCGGGCTGCTGCTGATGATCCGGAACCTGCACGCGATCCTGCTGCTGCCGGTGCTGCTCGTCGGCGCGGGCCTGGTGATGTGGGCGGGGCCGCGGACCAAGGCCGACGGCCGGATGCTGTGGATCGCGGTGCCGGTGTCGGCGTTCGTGGCGGGCAGCGCGTTCGGCGGCCTCGGCGCGGCGGTCAACCTGGTCCGGGACCGCACGTACTCGTCGAACTCCGCCCCGGCGTACGCGTCGTCGACGTACGAGGACATCCACGGCAACGAGGCGTTGCGCTACGGCTCGCACGAACTGACCAACCTGTACGTCTTCGACGCGAACGGCAAACCGCTCGAGAACGTCTACCTGTACGACGACCGCGGCCGCCCGATCACGATCACGCGCTACGGCTGCGAGAAGGACACCGGGACGAGCCAGATGACCGGGCAGGACAACCAGTTCCCGCGCCCGAAGGTCGTCGAGGGAGTGCAGGATGACCGCGGGAACGTCAACGGCTACAACGGTTATCGCGGGTATTGCCGGGAAGACTCGGGGGTGCCGTTCGCGGCGGTGATCCCGAAGGCCCCGGCGACGTCGGGGACCTCTGCGACGCCGGTTCCGCCGACGAAGCCTGCGCAGCCGACGAAGTAGACGGGCGCCTCGTGCGGGTGGATTCCGGTGAGAACCGGCGCAAGCGCTCACGAGGCCCGGCCCGTGCCTCGATTTCCTCGCTGCCGGACCGCACGCTCGGGCCGCTGCCGGGCAGGTCCAGGTGACGCCGAGGGCTTGGATCACCGGAGCCGGGTCCGGCGGGTCAGCCAGGTCCAGCGAGAAGGACGGCGCGCGAGTTGGGGCCGGATTCGGCTGGATTGGCGGCGGGCCGCGGTGAAGTCGCGGAGCTCGAAACGGGTCCTGTTCGGCCGGGACGCGGCGGCGCGGGGCCCGCACCGCTGCCCGGCCTCGGAGCGTGCAACCGGGCCAGTCGCGCCGCGAGGCCCTGGAACGCAAACCGGGCGCCCGGGCCGCGAACGGTCCGGGCGCCGGGAGGCGAGCGCCGGAACTCAGTGGTTGAACGCGGAGCGCGCCGCCAGGTCCGCCAGCAGCTGGCGGCCCTTCTCTGCGTTGCGCGGCTGCGACAGCACGTCGTAGCGCTGCGCGACCAGCTGGCTCTGCGAGATGAACCCGCGCTTGTTGCGGTTCGCCGCGTAGCCCAGCGCGCCGAAAGCCACGTTGAACACCACACCGGCGGCCAGGCCGAGCACGATCGACAGCAGCCCGGCGGCCGGGTTGAGCATGCTCAGCACCAGGCCCAGGAACAGGCCGAACACCGCGCCGGACATGGCCGCGCTGCTCAGCATCCGGCCCCAGCTCATCTTGCCCGCGATGCGCTCCACCAGCATCGGCTGAACGCCGACGATCGTGACGTCGGTAACCGGGAAATCAGCGTGCGCGAGGTGGTCGACGGCCTGCTGGGCCTGTTCGTAGGACTCGTACGACCCGATCGGCCACCCGGTGGGCATCGTCGGGAGCTGCGGCCGCGCCTGCTGCTGGCTGAACGTGGTCTGCGTGAATGCTTCAGTCATCCCTCTCACCTCTCTTGCCCGGTCCAACGCACGAGGCGGCGGTTTTGGTCCCGGACGCACCGGATTCACAGTATCTTCTCAGCCGGGCAACCCGGACATAGCAGGCACCGCGCGGGGGAGGTCGGTCGAGCGGGCATTTAAAGGTCTAAAAAAATACCTTTCAGTGGATTGACCCGGACCCGGCCACCCGGTAGGAAGAAGCCGCAAAGGACCTGATCCGAACCTTTGGGGCGATGCGATGGCGGCCAGGCGAGGAATGCTCACGCTCGAAGATCTCCGCGAACGGGTGACGGCGGGCACGATCGACACGGTGCTCGTCGCCCTCACCGACATGCAGGGGCGGCTCCAGGGCAAGCGCTGCTCGGCGGAGTACTTCCTCGAAGAAGTGGCCGCCCACGCGACCGAGGCGTGCAACTACCTGCTCGCGGTGGACGTCGACATGAACACCGTCGACGGTTACGCCATGTCGTCCTGGCAGAGCGGCTACGGCGACTTCGTGCTCCGGCCGGATTTCGCGACGCTGCGGGAGATTCCGTGGCAGGAGGGCACCGCGCTGGTGCTCGCGGACGTCGAGCGCGTGCAGGGCGGCCCGGTTTCCGTTTCGCCGCGCCAGGTGCTGCGCCGCCAGCTCGACCGGCTCGCCGAGCACGGCCTGAAGGCGTATGCGGGCACCGAACTCGAGTTCATCGTGTTCGAAGACTCCTACGAGTCCGCCTGGGACAAGCGCTACCACGACCTCAAACCGTCCAATCAGTACAACGTCGACTACTCCATGCTCGGCACCGCGCGCATCGAGCCGCTGCTGCGCCGGATCCGCAACGAGATGGCCGGTGCGGGGCTGTATCCGGAGTCGGCGAAGGGCGAGTGCAACCCGGGGCAGCACGAGATCGCCTTCCGGTACGCCGAAGCGCTCACGACCTGCGACAACCACGGCATCTACAAGAACGGTGCGAAGGAGATCGCCGCGCAGGAGGGCAAGAGCCTCACGTTCATGGCGAAGTACAACGAACGCGAGGGCAACTCCTGCCACATCCACCTGAGCCTGCGCGGCAAGTCCGGCGAAGCGGTGCTTCCCGGCGACGGCGAACACGGCTTCTCGAAGCTGATGCAGCACTTCCTCGCTGGACAACTGGAAGCGTTGCGCGAGCTGACGTACTTCTTCGCCCCGAACATCAACTCCTACAAGCGTTACGTCCCTGGCAGCTTCGCGCCGACAGCGATCGCGTGGGGCACGGACAATCGTACGTGCGCGCTGCGCGTTGTCGGACACGGTGACGGGTTGCGCGTCGAGAACCGCGTACCCGGCGGAGACGTGAACCCGTACCTCGCGGTCGCCGCGATGGTCGCCGCTGGGCTGTACGGCATCGAGAACGAGCTGCCGTTGGAGCCAGAGTTCGTAGGCAACGCGTACGAGTCCGACAAACCCACTGTGCCCGTCACGCTCACCGAAGCGGCTGAGGCCCTCCAAGGCAGCCGTATCGCGCGAGATGCCTTCGGTGCCGATGTAGTTGACCATTACCTCAACGCCGCGCGGATCGAGCGCGAAGCGTACGAGCGAGCTGTGACCGATTGGGAGCGCATCCGTGGTTTCGAACGACTCTGACCCACCCGTCATCGGCCTCAGCACCTATTCGGAACAGGCAAAGTTCTTGGCCTGGGACACCGAAGCAACGCTGCTGCACCGGGTGTACGCGGATTGCGTGGTCAAGGCGGGCGGGATTCCGGTGCTGTTGCCGCCCGTAAGCACGAAGTACGACGCGCTCGTGCGGCGCATCGACGGTCTTGTGCTCACCGGCGGCGCGGACGTCGAACCCAGCCGCTACGACCAAGAGCCGCACCCGGCGACATACATCCGCCCGGAGCGCGACGCGTTCGAGTTCGGCCTCTTCGCGGCGGCGCGCGCGGCCGGGAAGCCGGTGCTCGGCGTGTGCCGCGGGCTGCAGGTGATGAGCGTCGCGCTGGGCGGCACGCTCTCGCAGCACCTGCCGGAAACCCTGGGCGACGCAACGCATCAGCCGGCCCCGGCGACCTTCGGCACCAGCACGGTGACGCTGGTCGACGGCACGCGGGCGGCAGCGATTCTGGGCCAGGAAACGAAAGTCCAGTGTTACCACCATCAGGCGATCGACCGGCTCGGCTCCGGCTTGGTCGCGTCCGGCCACGCGGCCGACGGCACGGTCGAGGCCGCCGAGCTGCCAGGGGAGTTCGTGCTCGGCGTGCAGTGGCATCCGGAGCAGGACGGCGACGACGTCCGGCTGTTCGCCGCGCTGGTGAACGCCGCGCAGGAGGGGAAATGACGACGTTCGAGGTGCGCAACCCGGCGACCGCGGAAGTGGTGCGCGAGGTCGAGCTGACCAGCGAGGCGGAGACCGACGCCGCGATCGCCCGCGCGCACGCCGCGTTCCCGGCGTGGCGGGCGGTCGCCCCGGGCGATCGGGCGAGGCTGCTGCGCCGGTTCGCGGACGCGGTCGACGCGGACATCGAGCACCTCGCCCGGCTGGAGGTCGAGAACTCCGGGCACACCATCGGCAACGCTCGCTGGGAAGCGGGCAACGTGCGCGACCTGCTCGAATACTCCGCCGGCGCTCCGGAGCGGCTGCTGGGCAAGCAGATCCCGGTCGACGGCGGCGTCAACGTGACCTTCCACGAGCCGCTGGGCGTCGTCGGCGTGATCGTGCCCTGGAACTTCCCGATGCCGATCGCGGGCTGGGGCTTCGCGCCGGCGCTCGCGGCGGGCAACCCGGTCGTGCTCAAACCCGCCGAACTGACGCCGCTCACCGCGCTGCGGCTGGCCGAACTCGCCCGCGAGGCGGGCATCCCCGAGGACGTCTTCCAGGTGCTGCCGGGCAAGGGATCCGTTGTCGGGCAACGGTTTGTCACGCATCCGGCGGTGCGCAAGGTCGTGTTCACCGGCTCGACCGAGGTCGGCAAGCAGGTGATGGCGGGCTGCGCGGCGCAGGTGAAGCGGGTGACGCTGGAGCTGGGCGGCAAGAACGCCAACATCGTGTTCGCCGACGCCGACCTGGAGAAGGCCGCCGCGACCGCGCCGTACGGGGTGTTCGACAACGCGGGCCAGGACTGCTGCGCGCGGTCGCTGATCCTGGTGCAGGACACCGTTTACGACCGTTTTCTCGAGCTGCTGGAACCCGCCGTGCAAGGCGTGGTCGTCGGCGATCCGGGCGACGAGGCGACCGAGATGGGCCCGCTGATTTCCGCGGACCACCACGCCAAAGTCTCCTCCTACGTCACCGAACGGACGCCGGTCGCCTTCCGCGGCAGCGCGCCGTCCGGGCCGGGCTACTGGTTCGCGCCGACCGTCGTGCTCCCGCCGGGCCTGGACGATCCGCTGGCCCGCGACGAGATCTTCGGCCCGGTCGTCGCGGTGGTCCGCTTCCGGGACGAAGCCGAGGCGGTGCGGATGGCCAACGACACCGAATACGGCCTGTCCGGCTCGATCTGGACCCGCGACGTCGGCCGCGCCTTCCGGGTCGCGCGCGGCGTCGAATCCGGGAACCTGTCGGTGAATTCGCACTCCTCGGTCCGGTACTGGACCCCCTTCGGCGGCTTCAAGCAGTCCGGCCTCGGCCGCGAACTGGGCCCGGACGCCGCGGCCGCTTTCACCGAGACGAAGAACGTTTTCCTGAGCACGGAGGAATGAACCAGATGGTGCAGCGTTTCGACGGCCGCGTCGCGGTGATCACCGGCGGCGCGAGCGGCATCGGCCTCGCCACCGCCAAACGCCTGGCGAGCGAGGGCGCGAAGGTGGTGATCGGCGACATCACGCCGGAGGAGGGCAAGGCCGCGGCCGACGCGGTCGGCGGTGCCTTCGTCCAGGTCGACGTCACCGACGCGGACCAGGTCGAGGCCCTTTTCCAGACGACGGTCGACGAGTTCGGCGCGGTCGACGTCGCGTTCAACAACGCGGGCATCTCGCCGCCAGAAGACGATTCGATCCTGACCACCGGCATCGAAGCCTGGGAGAAGGTGCAGCGGGTCAACCTGACCTCGGTGTACCTGTGCTGCAAGGCCGTCCTGCCGCACATGCAGCGCCAGGGCCGCGGTTCGATCGTGAACACCGCGTCGTTCGTGGCGGTGATGGGGGCCGCGACGTCGCAGATTTCTTACACCGCTTCGAAAGGCGGCGTGCTCGCCATGACCCGCGAGCTGGGCGTGCAGTTCGCGCGCGAAAACATCCGGGTCAACGCGCTGTGCCCGGGGCCGGTCAACACGCCGCTGCTGAAGGAACTGTTCGCGAAGGACCCGGAGCGCGCGGCCCGGCGGCTGGTGCACGTCCCGGTCGGGCGCTTCGCCGAGCCGGAGGAGATCGCCGCCGCGGTGGCCTTCCTGGCGAGCGACGACGCCAGCTTCATCACCGCCGCGCAGTTCCTCGTCGACGGCGGCATCTCCGGTGCCTACGTAACGCCGCTGTGACTGTCCGTGAAGGGCTCCTTGCGGGAATCTAATTCCCTCAAGGAGTCCTTCACGGACCTTCGGCAAGGCGGTGTGGCGTACACCTGGCGCGCTAGACTGGCGCGTGAAGCGGCAGGTAAGGTGGCCGCACCCACAATTGAACACAGGGCCGTTCGAGCCGGAGCGGGAGAGTCCCATGCGAGCAGTGGGACACCGAAGGAGCAAACTCCCCGGAATCTCTCAGGTAACCGCTACCGCTTTCGGCGAGGCCACTCTGGAAAGCAGGCGCACCCGCGCCTCACCCAAGGTGAAAGCCGTGCCGAGCGCGCGGTGAAACTCTCAGGTGCCCATGACAGAGGGGGAGTTCCCAGTGCACCGCCGCGCCCGGTGCCCGTCCCGAGGAGCTCCCATCACCTCCACCCCCTTCGACACCCGCCACATCGGTCCCGGCGAGGCCGAGCGGGCGAAGATGCTCGCCGAATGCGGTTACGGAAGCCTGGACGCCCTCGTGGAAGCGGCGGTGCCGTCCGCCATCCGCACGGCCGGCGACCTGGCGCTTCCCGCGCCCGCGTCCGAGGAAGAGGCCACCGCGGAGCTGCGGGCGCTCGCCGCGCGCAACCGGCCGATGACGCAGATGATCGGCCTCGGCTACTCCGACACCGTCACGCCGGGCGTGATCCGCCGCAACGTGCTGGAGAACCCGGCCTGGTACACCGCGTACACGCCGTACCAGCCGGAGATCTCGCAGGGCCGGCTCGAAGCGCTGCTGAACTTCCAGACCGCGGTGTCCGACCTGACCGGGCTGGCGATCGCCAACGCCTCGATGCTCGACGAGTCCACCGCGGCCGCCGAGGCGATGACGCTGATGCGCCGCGCGTCGAAGTCGAAGTCCAATGTGGTCGTTCTCGACTCCGAGGTCCTTCCGCAGACCATCGAGGTCGTGCGGACGCGCGCCGCCGGTCTCGGCATCGACGTGCAGGTGCGCGACCTGCTCACCGGGCTGCCCGAGGAGTTCTTCGGCGTCATCGTGCAGTACCCGGGCGCGTCCGGCGTGCTGCGCGGCCGGCGCTTCTACCACGCGGTTTCCGAAGCGGCGAAGGCTGCGGGCGCGCTGTACACAGTCGCTGCCGACCTGCTGGCGCTTACCTTGATCGCCGCGCCTGGCGAGTTCGGCGCGGACGTCGCTGTCGGTTCGACGCAGCGCTTCGGCGTGCCACTGGGCTACGGCGGTCCGCACGCCGGCTACATGGCGGTGCGCTCCGGGCTGGAGCGGTCGCTGCCGGGCCGGCTCGTGGGCGTGTCCGTGGACGCGGACGGCAACACTGCGTACCGCCTCGCGCTGCAGACGCGCGAGCAGCACATCCGTCGCGAGAAGGCGACCTCCAACATCTGTACCGCGCAGGTGCTGCCCGCGGTGCTCGCGGCGATGTACGCGGTCTACCACGGTCCCGAGGGCCTGAAGGCGATCGCGACGCGGGTTCACGAGCTCGCGGCCGGTCTCGCGAACGCGCTGCGCTCTGGTGGGGTCGAAGTCGCGCACGAGGCTTTCTTCGACACTGTCGTCGCGAAGGCGCCTGGGCGAGCCGCTGAAGTGCATGCGGCTGCGCGCGAAGCGGGGATCAACCTCGGCCACATCGACGCCGACCACGTCCGCATCGCCTGCGACGAGGTCACGCGTCCGGACACGCTCGCGAAGGTGCTTCGCGCCTTCGGTGTCGACAGCGCGTGGGAAGCCGCGCAGGCGCTTCCGAACGGCCTCGCCCGCGAGAGTGGCTACCTGACGCACGAGGTGTTCAACTCGCACCGGTCCGAGACGTCGATGCTGCGCTACTTGCGCCGCCTCGCCGACCAGGACTTCGCGCTCGACCGCGGGATGATCCCGCTCGGCTCCTGCACGATGAAGCTCAACGCCACCACCGAAATGGAGCCGATCAGCTGGCGCGAGTTCGCGGGCATCCACCCGTTCGCGCCCGCCGAGGACGCCGAGGGCTACCACGAGCTGGTCCGCCAGCTCTCCGGCTGGCTGGCCGAGGTCACCGGCTACGACCAGGTGTCGCTGCAGCCGAACGCGGGCAGCCAGGGCGAACTCGCCGGGCTGCTGGCCATCCGCGCCTACCACCAGGCGAACGGCCAGCCCGAGCGCGACGTCTGCCTGATCCCGTCGTCCGCGCACGGCACCAACGCCGCGTCCGCGGTGCTCGCCGGGATGCGCGTGGTCGTGGTCAAGTGCACCGACGAAGGCAACGTCGACCTTGACGACCTGCAGTCCAAAGTGGACCAGCACCGCGCCGATCTCGCGGCGATCATGGTCACCTACCCGTCGACGCACGGCGTCTACGAGCACGGCATCGAGCGGCTCGCCAAGATCGTGCACGACGGCGGCGGCCAGGTGTACGTCGACGGCGCGAACCTCAACGCGCTGCTGGGCCTGGCGAAGCCGGGCGAGTTCGGCGGCGACGTCTCGCACCTGAACCTGCACAAGACGTTCTGCATCCCGCACGGCGGCGGCGGCCCCGGCGTCGGCCCGGTCGCGGCGCGCGAGCACCTCGCGCCGTACCTGCCGAACCACCCGCTGCTCGCGCAGGCCGGACCGGACACCGGCGTCGGCCCGATCAGCGGCGCGCCCTACGGCTCTGCGTCGATCCTGCCGATCTCCTGGGCGTACGTGCGGATGATGGGCGCGCCCGGGCTGACGGAGGCCACCAAGGTCGCGGTGCTCGCGGCCAACTACATCGCCGCCCGGCTCGCGCCGCACTACCCGGTGCTCTACACCGGCCAGGACGGCCTGGTCGCGCACGAGTGCATCCTCGACCTGCGCGGCATCACCAAGGAAACCGGCGTGACCGTGGACGACGTCGCGAAGCGGCTGATCGACTACGGCTTCCACGCGCCGACCATGTCCTTCCCGGTCGCGGGCACGCTCATGGTCGAGCCCACCGAGAGCGAGGACCTGGCCGAGATCGACCGGTTCTGCGAGGCGATGATCGCCATCCGGCACGAGATCGACGAGGTCGCCGCCGGTCGCTGGACCGCGGAGACGAGCCCGCTGCGCGGCGCGCCGCACACCGCGTCGTCGATCGCCGGCGAATGGACCGCGGACTACGACCGCGAGCTGGCGGTGTACCCGGTCGGCGTGGCGCGCAAGACGAAGTACTGGCCGCCGGTGCGGCGGATCGACGGCGCGCGCGGCGACCGCAACCTCGTCTGCTCCTGCCCGCCCCTCGACGCGTACGACGCGTGAGCGCTTCCGCTCGCGACAACGAAAGGCTTCCTGTGACGGAAACCCCCCTGCACCAGGTCCACCAGGATCTCGGCGCGCTGTTCACCGATTTCGCCGGCTGGTCGATGCCGGTGCGCTACGCCAGCGAACTGGCCGAGCACAAGGCCGTGCGCGAGGCGGCCGGGCTGTTCGACCTGTCGCACATGGCCGAGATCCACGTCCGCGGCGCGCAGGCCGCCGACGTGCTCGACTACGCGCTGGTCGGCAACCTGAGCGGCGTGAAGCCGGGCCGCGCCCGCTACACGATGATCTGCGACGCCGACGGCGGCGTGCTGGACGACCTGGTCGTCTACCGGCTCGCCGACGAGGAGTACCTGGTCGTGGCCAACGCGGGCAACGCCACCGTGGTCGCGGACGCGCTGGCCGAGCGGGTCGCCGGGTTCGACGCGGTGGTGGAGAACCGGTCCGCGGACACCGCGCTGATCGCGGTGCAGGGCCCGAAGGCGGTCGACGTGCTCGCCGCGGTGACCGACGCCGACCTCGTCGCGCTGAAGTACTACGCGAGCGTGCCCGCCGTCGTGAAGGGCATCGACGTGCTGCTGGCCCGCACGGGCTACACCGGCGAGGACGGCTTCGAGCTGTTCGTGCCCGCGGCGCAGGCCTCGGCGCTGTGGCAGCTGCTGACCGAGGCCGGGCAGGAGCACGGCTTGGTCCCGTGCGGGCTCGCCTGCCGCGACACGCTGCGGCTGGAAGCCGGAATGCCGTTGTACGGCAACGAACTCAGCCGCGAGCTGAACCCGTTCGCGGCCGGCCTCGGCCGGGTCGTGAAGTTCGAGAAGCCGGGCGACTTCGTGGGCCGCGCGGCCCTGGAGGAGCTGGCGAAGGCCGACGTCCCGCGGGTGCGGGTCGGCCTGCGCGGCACCGGGCGCCGCGCCCCGCGGCACGGGTACGCCGTGCTGTCCGGGGACGCCACTATCGGGGAGATCACCAGCGGCGCGCTGTCGCCGACGCTGGGCTATCCGATCGCCATGGCGTATGTAGACCGGGAGCACGCCGAGCCCGGCACCGCGCTGTCCGTCGACATCCGGGGCCGCGTCGAGCCGGTCGAGGTCGTCGCCCTGCCCTTCTACTCCCGAGCCTGAAAGGCCTGCCGAACCATGAGCATCCCCCAGAACCTGTCCTACACGAAGGAACACGAGTGGCTGTCGGTCTCCGACGGCGTCGCGACGGTGGGCATCACCGCGTTCGCGGCCAGCTCGCTCGGCGACATCGTGTTCGTGCAGCTGCCCGGCGTCGGCGACACGGTGACCGCGGGCGAGGTGTTCGGCGAGGTCGAGTCGACGAAATCGGTCAGCGAGCTGTACTCGCCGGTCAGCGGCGAGGTGGTGGCGGTGAACGAGGCCACATCGGACACCCCCGAGGTCATCAACTCCGACCCCTACACCGAAGGATGGCTGCTGCAGGTGCGGCTCTCGGGCGACGTCCCGGAGCTGCTCGACGCGTCCGCGTACGCCGAGCTGACCCAGGAGAACTGATGACCGCCCCGTTCGACGCCCATCTGTCCGAAGTGGACCCCGAGGTCGCCGCCGCGGTGGCCGCGGAACTGGACCGCCAGCAGTCGACGCTGGAAATGATCGCCTCGGAGAACTTCGCGCCGGTCGGCGTGCTCGAGGCGCAGGGCTCGGTGCTGACCAACAAGTACGCCGAGGGCTACCCGGGCCGCCGCTACTACGGCGGCTGCGAGCACGTCGACGTCGTCGAGCAGCTCGCGATCGACCGGGCCAAGGCGCTGTTCGGCGCGGAGCACGCGAACGTGCAGCCGCACTCGGGCGCGCAGGCCAACGCGGCGGCGATGTTCGCGGTGCTGAAGCCGGGCGACACGATCCTCGGCCTGGACCTCGCGCACGGCGGCCACCTGACGCACGGGATGAAGATCAACTTCTCCGGCAAGCTGTACAACGTGGTCGCCTACCACGTCGACAAGGAGACCGGGATCGTCGACCTCGCCGAGATCGAGCGGCTGGCGGTCGAGCACAAGCCGAAGCTGATCGTCGCCGGCTGGTCGGCCTACCCGCGCCAGCTCGACTTCGCCGAGTTCCGCCGGATCGCCGACCTGGTCGACGCGAAGCTGATGGTCGACATGGCGCACTTCGCCGGTCTCGTGGCCGCCGGGCTGCACCCGTCGCCGGTGCCGCACGCGGACATCGTCACGACGACCACGCACAAGACCCTCGGCGGCCCGCGCGGCGGCCTGATCCTGTGCCGCCAGGACCTGGCGAAGAAGATCAACTCGGCGGTGTTCCCCGGCCAGCAGGGCGGGCCGCTGGAGCACGTGATCGCGGCCAAGGCCGTGGCGCTGAAGATCGCCGCGACCGACGGGTTCCGCGAGCGCCAGGAGCGCACCCTGGAAGGCGCGAAGATCCTCGCCGACCGGCTGTCGCGCACCGACTGCGCCGAGGCGGGCGTCCGCGTCCTCACCGGCGGCACCGACGTGCACCTGGTGCTGGTCGACCTGGTGAACTCCCAGCTCAACGGCCAGGAGGCGGAGGACCGGCTGCACTCGGTCGGGATCACCGTCAACCGCAACGCGGTGCCGTTCGACCCGCGTCCGCCGATGGTCACCTCGGGCCTGCGGATCGGCACCCCGGCGCTGGCCACCCGCGGGTTCGGCGCCGACGACTTCGCCGAGGTCGCCGACATCATCGCCGAGACGCTGAAACCCGACTTCGACGAGGCCGCCCAGCAGGCGCTGCGGGGCCGCGTGGAGCTGCTGGCCAAGAAGCACCCGCTGTACGCGGACCTGAGCCGATGAGCGCGCAGCCCGAGGGGCGGAAGTTGTTGCGGCTTGAGGTGCGCAACAGTGAGACGCCGATTGAGCGGAAGCCGTCGTGGATCAAGACGCGGGTGCGGATGGGTCCGGAGTTCACCGAGCTCAAGGGCCTGGTGAAGCGCGAGGGCCTGCACACGGTCTGTGAAGAGGCGGGGTGTCCCAACATCTACGAGTGCTGGGAAGACCGCGAAGCCACCTTCCTGATCGGCGGGGATCAGTGCACGCGGCGCTGTGACTTCTGCCAGATCGACACCGGCAAACCCGCGGCGTTGGACCGGAGCGAGCCGCGGAAGGTCGCCGAGAGCGTGCAGGCGATGGGGTTGCGGTATTCGACGGTCACCGGCGTCGCTCGCGACGATCTGGCCGACGGTGGCGCCTGGTTGTATGCGGAGACGGTGCGGCAGATCCACGCGTTGAACCCCGGCACCGGTGTGGAGCTGTTGATCCCGGACTTCAACGCGGAGCCGGAGCAGCTGGCGGAGGTGTTCGGGTCGCGCCCGGAGGTGCTGGCGCACAACGTGGAGACGGTGCCGCGGATCTTCAAGCGGATCCGCCCCGGGTTCCGCTACGCCCGCTCGCTGGACGTCATCACGCAGGCGCGTGCGGCGGGGTTGGTGACGAAGTCGAACCTGATCCTGGGCATGGGGGAGACGCCGGAGGAGGTGTCGGCGGCGTTGCGGGATTTGTTCGACGCGGGGTGCGAGATCGTCACGATCACGCAGTACCTGCGGCCGTCGCCGCGGCATCATCCGGTGGACCGGTGGGTGAAGCCGGAGGAGTTCGTGGAGCACGCGAAAACCGCCGAGGCGATCGGGTTCCCGGGTGTCATGGCGGGGCCGCTGGTGCGGTCGTCGTATCGCGCGGGCCGGCTGTACGCGCAGACCAAGGCCCACCGGGGCGAGGAACTGCCGGAGAACCTCGCCCACCTCGCCGCCGAAGGACCGGCGGCCCAAGAAGCCAGCAGCCTGCTGGCGAGGAACTAAGAGAAGGGGCGGATCAATGGCGATCAGCGTCTTCGACCTTTTTTCGATCGGCATCGGGCCGTCGAGTTCGCACACGGTCGGCCCGATGCGGGCGGCCAAGACCTTTGTGGACGGTCTGGTCGAGGACGGCGTGCTGGACACGGTCGCGCGGGTGCGAGCCGAGTTGTTCGGCTCCCTCGGCGCGACCGGATTCGGGCACGGCAGCGACAAGGCGGTGCTGCTCGGGCTTTCCGGGGAGCGGCCGGAGGACATCGACACCGACACGGTGCCCGCCAAGGTGGCGGCGATCCGCGAGTCCGGGCGGCTGACGGTCGGCGGGACGCACGCGGTGGCGTTCGCCGAGGACACCGACCTGACGATGCACCGGCGGAAGTCCCTGCCCGCGCACCCCAACGGGATGGTGTTCCGGGCCTTCGCCGCCGACGGTTCGCTGCTGCGGGAGCGGACGTACTACTCGGTCGGCGGCGGGTTCGTGCGGGACGAGTCGTACGAGACCGATCCGGTGTTCGTGGAGGATTCCACGCCGGTGCCGTATCCGTTCCGCACCGGGGCGGACCTGCTGAAGCATTGCGCGGACACCGGGCTGCCGGTCAGCGAGATCATGCTGCGGAACGAGCTTTCCTGGCGCGGCCGCGAGGAAGTCCGGGACGGACTGCTGCAGATCTGGCAGGTGATGGCTGAGTGCGTGCGCAACGGGTACACGCACGAAGGCGTGCTGCCTGGCGGGTTGAAGGTGCCTCGGCGGGCCAAGTCCTTGCACGACAAGCTGCTCGCCGAAGACGGCGCGGACGATCCGTTGTACGCGATGGACTGGGTGAGCCTGTACGCGCTCGCGGTCAACGAGGAAAACGCCGCGGGCGGTCGCGTGGTCACCGCTCCGACGAATGGCGCGGCGGGGATCATTCCCGCGGTTTTGCACTACTACCAGCGGTTCGTGCGCGGAGCTTCGGACGACGGGATCGTGACGTTCCTGCTCACCGCGGGCGCGATCGGGTCGATCCTCAAGCAGACCGGCTCGATCTCGGGCGCGGAGGTCGGCTGCCAGGGCGAGGTCGGTTCGGCTTCGGCGATGGCGGCCGCCGGGCTGACCGAGGTCCTGGGCGGGTCGCCGGCGCAGGTGGAGAACGCGGCCGAGATCGGCGTCGAGCACCACCTCGGATTGACGTGCGACCCGGTGGGCGGGCTGGTGCAGATCCCGTGCATCGAGCGCAACGCGGTCGGCGCGTCGAAGGCGATCCACGCCGCGCGAATGGCGATGCGCGGCGACGGCAGCCACGTGGTGACGCTGGACAAGGCGATCAAGACCATGCGCGAGACCGGCGCGGACATGTCGGTGAAGTACAAGGAGACCGCGCGCGGCGGGTTGGCCGTGAACGTCATCGAGTGCTGATCTTCGGTCCGTGAAGGGCTCTTGGGGTCATGGGGTTGTTGCAACACCGTCTGGTTGGAGGGGGGTTGTG
>NZ_ASXG01000035.1 GCF_000411975.1 Amycolatopsis orientalis DSM 43388 | reverse complement strand
AACCCGCCGACCCACGCAACCCGCCGACCCACGCAACCCGCCGACCCACGCAACCCGCCGACCGGAGAAAACCGCACCAAAACGACCAGCCCACCAGCGCCCTTGACAAAGGGTGGACAATAAAAAATCGACGCGTCTTCACCAGGAAATCAGAAGTTCACGCCGAATCTGAGTTCAGAATAACAGCAGCGAGGGGCACTTGTCAACTCAGGGGTACGAAGAAGAACTGCGGTCCGAACAGGACTACGTCGCCGGGCTGTACCGGCGGCTCGACCGGGAGCGCGAGCGGGCCAAGGAGCGCTACACCGCTGCCCTCAAACGAAACGACGAGAGGCCGGGCGAGCGCGATGTCGAGGTGCGCGCGCTCACTCGCGAAACGCGGCGGTTGTCGGTGGCTGACTCCGGGTTGTGTTTCGGGCGGCTCGATCCGCTCGAAGGCGAGCATTTCTACCTCGGCCGGATCGGGCTTTTCGACGAGGACGACGAGTACAAACCCGTTCTTCTCGATTGGCGCGCGCCGGCCGCGAGCGCGTTTTACACCGCGACCGCGGCCACGCCCGAGGGCATGCGGCGACGGCGGCAATTCCACTCGCGCGGACGGCAGCTCACCTCGTTCACCGACGAGGTCTTGGGGCGGCCAGCCAGCGGCGAGCAGAACGACGCCCTGCTCGCCGCGGTCAACGCGCCTCGCGGCGAGGGCATGCGGGACATCGTCGCGACGATCCAGGCCGAGCAGGACCGCATCATCCGGCTCGACCACCCGGGCGTCCTGGTCATTGAGGGAGGGCCGGGAACCGGGAAAACCGTCGTGGCGCTCCACCGCGTCGCATATCTGCTCTACACGCAGCGCGAGCGGATGGAGCGCCACGGCGTGCTCGTCCTCGGGCCGAATCCGTCGTTCCTGAACCACATCGGGCGCGTCCTGCCGTCGCTCGGCGAGTCCGACGTGGTGTTCACCACCCCGGGCGGGCTGCTGCCGGGGCTGCGGGCGCACGTCGAGGACGAGCCGGAAGTCGCGCGGTTCAAGGGATCTCTGCGGATGCTCGACGTCCTCGGCGCGGCGGTCGCGGACCGGCAGGAGCTGCCCAAGGAACCGATCCTGATCGAGCTGCGCGACACCACCGTCCGGATCGACGCGGCGACCGCCGAGTGGGCTCGCGACGAGGCACGCCAGAGCGGGCGGCCGCACAACGAAGCGCGGGCCGTCTTCGTCGAAATCGTCACCTACGTGCTCACCGAACGCGCCATGTCCCGCATCGGGCGCGGTTGGCTCACCCGCGACGACAAGGAGGAATGGGAGGACCTCCGGTCCACGCTGGTCAGCGAACTCCTCGCCGACCCGGCCTTCGCCAAGGCGATCGACCGGCTTTGGCCGGTCCTCACCCCGGAAAGCCTGCTGACCACGCTGTACTCCTCCCCCGCGCGGCTCAACGCGGCCGGTGCCAGCCAGGCGCTGCGGCGCGAACCGGGTGCGCCCTGGACGGTGTCGGACGTCCCGCTGCTCGACGAGCTGATCGACCTCCTCGGCAAGGCGCCGGACCGGGCGAAACAGCGGGAGGAGGCGGCCGAACGCGAGGCGGAGGCCGAGTACGCGGCCGGCGTGCTGGACATCATGCGGCTCGACCGCGAGGAGATGGACGAGGACATCGGCCTGTCCGCGGAGCATCTGCTCTACGACACCGACCTGGCCGAGCGGTTCGTCGAACACGACACCCGCGACCTCGCCGAACGCGCCGCGGCGGACCGCGACTGGACCTATCGGCACGTCGTGGTCGACGAGGCCCAGGAACTGTCCGAAATGGACTGGCGGGTGCTGATGCGGCGGTGCCCGAGCCGGTCGTTCACCGTGGTCGGCGACCTGGCGCAGCGGCGGTCGGCGGCGGGGGCGAGCGACTGGGGCACGATGCTGGATCCGTACGTCCCGGGCCGGTGGGCCTACCGTTCGCTCACCGTCAACTACCGCACCCCGGCGGAAATCATGGCGGTCGCGGCGACCGTGCTGGCCGAGTTCGCGCCGGGGACCGAGCCGCCGGAATCGGTGCGCGCGTGCGGGGTCCGGCCGTGGTCGCGGAAGGTCGCCGAGGACGAATTGCCCGCCGCGGTCGAGGAATTCGTCCGCGAGGAGGCCGGTCGCGAAGGGACCAGCGTCGTGATCGGGCCGCCGGACGTGCCGGGCGCGGTGCCGGCTTCGGCAACCAAAGGGCTGGAGTACGACGCCGTGCTTCTCGTGGACCCGGACTGGATTCTCGCGGACGGACCGCGCGGCGCGGCCGAACTGTACGTCGCGCTGACCCGCGCGACGCAACGGCTCGGCGTGCTGCACCGCGGCCCGTTGCCGGCGGTGCTGAACGGGCTGGAGGAGCGCGGCTAACCGTCAGGAGCGCAGCTCGGGCGCGAGGACGCTGCTGCGCTTCAACGCTTTCAGCACCACCCCGGTATGCACCGAATCCGCCTGCCGGGACCAGCCGGAGCTGCCGACGAACTCGTGCAAGGCGGCGATGTCGGGCAAGGTCACGTCAGCGAGCAGCTGATACTCGCCCGTCATCGCCGCCGCGTACCGCACGTACGGCGAACCGAGCAGGGCGCGCCCGATGCCGTCCACGTCGTGCGGGCGGCACCGGATCCACAGCAACGCCTCGACCGGCAGCCCGAGCACGGCCGGCTCCACCACCGCCCGGATGAACACCTTTTCCTCTCGGCGCAACGCGTCCAGCCGGCGGCGGACGGTCGATTCCGAGATCCCGGCGGCGCGGGCGAGTTCCTCGTGGGTCCGCCGGCCGTCCTCGCGCAGCGCGCGCACGATGGCGCGTTCGTCGCCGCTGAAGGCGACCCCGTCCGGCTGCCGGGGCTGCGGGGTCGGCTGCGGCAGCGACGAGATCGCCTCCGTCTCGGCCGGGCCGAGCAGGCCCGGCTGCCATTCGTGGACGGTGCGGTAGTACCGCGTGACGGTATCGGCCGTCAGGTCGAGCAGACCGGGGATTGCCGCCATCTCGTCGAACATGAAGGTCGGCAGCCGGTTGCGGTCGCAGAAGACCTCGGCGACCAGTTCGCCCTGTCCGGTGATCAGGTAGCAGAAGCTCGTCTCCGGCCGTCCGGCGAGCGCGGTGCCCGCGGGGCGGCCGAGCCCGGCCCGGCAGCGCCCGCGCACCAGCAGCGGGACGCCGTGCGGGGAAACGGCGACAATCGTCACGACACCGGTGCGCAGCAGGTGCGTCCCCCGGCGGGCCACGGTGCGCTCCGGCGCGTCCAGCACCTCGGCGATCCGCCGCCAGGACGCCCGGCCGTCGACCTGCAGCGCGCCGGCGATACGACGGTCGAGCGGGTCCAGCTGTGCGGTCATCAGCCAATCTTGTGGCTGATTCCGTCAGTTGTCGAGTAGGTCTTGTCGAACACCAGCACCACGGGCCAAGCTGACGTCTCCAACGGACACCGGGGTCAGGAAGGGAAGCCAGTGAGCGCTGAGGAGATCTGCTACCTGCCCGCCCGCGAGCTGGCCCGCCGGCTGCGCGATCGCGAGCTGTCCGCCCGCGAGGTGCTGCAGGCCCATCTCGAGCGGATCGAGCAGGTCAACCCCCGGATCAACGCCATCGTCACGCTCACCGCCGAGCGCGCGACGAGCGAGGCCGCGGCCGCCGACGAACGGCTCGCGCACGGCGAGGAGGTCGGCCCGCTGCACGGGATCCCGGTGGCGCACAAGGACACGCACGACGTCGCCGGGGTCCGCACCACGTACGGCTCCCCCATTTTCGCCGACCACGTGCCAGACAGCGACACGCTCGTCGTCGAGCGCATCCGGAACGCGGGCGCGATCACGCTCGGCAAGACGAACGCGCCGGAGTTCGGGGCCGGTTCGCACACGATGAACCCGGTCTTCGGGGCCACGCGCAACCCGTACCGGCGGGAGCTGTCCGCGGGCGGCAGCAGCGGCGGTGCGGCGGCCGCACTGGCCGCGGGCCTGCAGCCGCTCGCCGAGGGCAGCGACATGGGCGGTTCGCTGCGCAATCCGGCGTCGTTCTGCAACGTCGTCGGCCTGCGCCCGTCCCCCGGTCGCGTGCCGACCTGGCCGGCCACGCTGCCGTGGGAGGCGCTGGGCGTGCAGGGGCCGATGGGCCGGACGGTCGCCGACGTCGCGCTGCTGCTGTCGGTGATCGCCGGGTACGACGAGCGCAACCCGATCGCGCTCGACCAGCCCGCCGAGCCCTTCGCCGGATGTCTCGAAGCAGACCTGACCGGCCTGCGCGTGGCGTGGTCGCCGGACCTGGGCGGCCTGCCGGTCGACCCGGCGGTCAGCGCGGTGCTGGAACCGGCGGTGAAGGTGTTCGCCGAACTCGGCTGCCGCGTCGAACCGGCCTGCCCGGACCTCGCCGCGGCCGACGAGGTGTTCCGCACCCTGCGCGGGTGGCTTTTCCACGCCGGACTGGGCACTCTGCTCGAAGAACATCCGGACCGGATTAAGCAGACACTCGCCGGCAACATCGCTTTCGGCGCCACGCTTTCCGGTGCCGACATCGCGCGCGCACAGACGCGGCAGCTGCAGCTCATCACGGGCATGCGCGAGTTCTTCACGCAGTACGACCTGCTGCTCGCGCCGGTGAGCCAGGTGCCGCCGTTCCCGGTGGAATGGGAGTATCCGGAAACCGTTGCCGGGCAGCCGATGCACGATTACCTGGAGTGGATGCGCTCGGCGTACTCGATCTCCGCGACCGGCTGCCCGGCGCTGTCGGTGCCCGCCGGGTTCACCGGCGACGGTCGTCCGGTCGGGTTGCAGATCATCGCGCCGCTGCGAGGCGAGCTAGGGCTGCTGCGCGCCGCGCACGCTTTCGAGCAGGCGACCGGGTACGGGAACCAGCGGCCGGTCTTCTGAGGACCCCAACTCGCCGCCCGCGCGGAACTCGGCCGCGAACTCCGCCGCGCCGAGCGCCTCAGTCGCGCGGGCGGTGATCCGGTCCACGTCCCCGCGTTCCGCCGCGGGGAGCGGGGCGCCGACGCCCGCGCGGGAGGCCGCGGCCGCGCCCAGCAACCGAGCGGCTTCGCGAGCCGCACCGGCCGCTCCCGCCAACCCTTCCAGCGCCAACGCGATCGCCCGCGGATCCCCGGTGCGGCAAGCGATTTCGTAGCCTTCCTGCTGCCGCCGCAACGCGATCTCCGGGTCGCCGCGCAATTCGGCGACGAAACCGAGTTCGGCGAGGATCAACGTGTTGCCCGGCTCGAAATCGACCTGCTTGTTCCATTCGAGCAGGGTGTGCAATTGCCGTTCGGCGAGATCGAGGTCGCCTTCGCGCCGGGTGCCGAGGGCAAGTCCGGTCAGCGCATACATCTCCCCTGGCGTGAAACCGTGCTCGGCGGCGACCTCGCGGGCCCGGTCGTGCAGTTCGCGGGCCGCCGCGTACTCCTTGCGCAGCAAGGCGACCCGGCCCAGCCACGACAGCTGGTAGGAAGCTTCCGGCCACAGACCCAGTTCCTCGGCGATCCGCAATCCTTCGGTGTAGCCGGCCTCGGCTCGCGCGTAATCGCCGGACAGCGTGCCTAACGTGCCCTGCGCGAAAATGGCCTGCAGCTGACCCCATTTGTCGCCGAGTTCGGCGAACAGTTCCGCGCAACGATCGGCGTAACGCCGCGCGCCGGCGATATCGCCCCTCGCCAGCGCTTGGCTCGCGCGGTCGCCGCAGGCGGCAGCGATCCCCCACCGGTCGTCGACGGCTTCGAAGGCGGCGAGCGCGTCCAGAGTCAACGGTTCCGCGCCGGGCAGATCGGCCACTGTGGACAGTGCGTAGCCGAGGAACCACTTGACCCGGGCACTGATCGGCAGTTCGGCCACGGGACGCCAGTCCGGCCGATCGCCGGCGAGGATGCCGAGGGCGGTGAGCGTGGCCTGTGCTTCGGTGCGCAGGTCCGCGTCGCCGCCGGGCAGGCTGAGGGCGGCGCGCAGGGAGCGCATCGCCTCCGCCATCCGGCCGCGCAGGAAGCGGTACCAGGCCAGCCGGTTCGCCAGCCGCAAACCGTCGTCGGCGCTGGACCACCCGGCCAGATTCTCCGCCGCGGCACGAAGGTTCGGCAGGTCCGCGTCGAGTCGCCGCAGCCAGCGTCGTTGGTCGCGACCACGCAGACCGGCGTCCGCCGCCCCGGCGAGCTGAAGGTAGTGCTCCGCGTGCCGCCGCCGGGTCTTTTCGACTTCGCTGGCTTCCCGCAGCCGCTCCAGGCCGTACACCGCGACCGATTCGAGCAGGCGATACCGCGGCACGCCGGTGTTCGAGGGCACGACCAGCGAGCGGTCGACGAGCTTCGCCAGCAGACCCAGCACCTCGCCTTCCTCGACGCCATCGCCCGCGCACACCGCCTCGGCCGCTTCCAGCGCGCAATCCTCGGTGTGCACCGACAATCGTTGCAGCACAAGGCGTTCCGGTTCGCTCAGAAGTTCCCAGCTCCAGTCGATCATCGCGCGCAGGGTCTGCTGCCGGGCGGGCACGCCGCGGCGCGTGGTGTCCAGCAAGCGGAACCGGTCGTCCAGACGGCGCAGCAGCTCCGGGACGCCCAACGCGCGCACGCGGGTCGCGGCGAGTTCGAGCGCGAGCGGCAATCCGTCCAGTTTCCGGCAAATCTCGGCGACCGCGTCCGCCTCGGCACTGTCCACAGCGTACCCAGTGTCGGCGACCCGTGCGGTGAACAGCCGGGCGGCGCTGTCGTGGTCCAGCGGCGGCACCGGGAACTGCGTTTCCCCGGCGAGCCCTAGTGGTTCGCGGCTGGTGGCGAGAATCCGCAGCCCGGGCACGGCCGCGAGCAGCCGTCCGGCAGTCTCGGCGACCGGCTCGATCAGCTGTTCGCAGTTGTCCAGTACGAGCAGGATTTCCTTGCCGCGCAACGATTCGGCCAGCCGTGCGGCGGGGTCCGCCGGAGCGGGCGCCGCCGCGTCCCGGATGCCCAGCGTCGCGGCGATCGCCTCCACCACCCATTCGACCGGCGGGCACTGGCTCAGCGCGCATTCGTGCCGGTCCATGCCGGTCAGTTCGACGAGCCACGCTCCCGCCGCGAAGTCGCCGCCGAGCCGGTGCGCGGTCTCGAGCGCGAGCCGGGTCTTGCCGACGCCGCCCGGCCCGGTGAGCGTCACCAGCCGGGATTCGCGGACGAGGCTGCGGACCGCCTGGACCGCGGCGGTCCGGCCGACCAGTTCGGTCAGCGGCACCGGAAGCTGCGGAGCGGCGGCGGTCAGCGCCGGGTCCTGCGCCAGGATCGACCGGTGGAGCGCGGTCAGTTCGGGGCCGGGATCGAGGCCTAGCTCGTCGGCGAGACGGCGGCGGAGTTCGTCGTAGGACGCCAGGGCTTCGCTCTGCCGTCCGGCCGCGTACAACGCCCGCAGCTGGAGAGCGCGCAGGCGTTCCCGCAGCGGATGCTGCCGGACGAGGTCGGCGAGTTCGGCGGTCAGCGCGGCATGTTCGCCCAACGCGAGCCGCGCGTCGGCGAGGTTTTCCTGCGCGGCTAGGCGATCCTCTTCGAGTCGCTGGATCATCGGCTGCCCGAAGGCTTCATCGGCGAACTCGGTCAGCACGGAACCTCGCCACAACGCCAGTGCTTCGGTGAGCAGCTCGGCCTTCGACCGCGGGTCTTCCGCGGTGTTCGCCGCTGCGGTCAACGCACGGAAGCGTCCGGCATCCACCGCCTCCGGTTCGACGCGCAGGACGTAACCGGGAGCTTGATGCACCAACGCGCTGCCGTACCCGGGTTCGGCGCGTTCAAGTGCCCGGCGCAACTGCGAAACCTTCGTCTGCAGCGTGTTGACCGGGTTGCCGGGCAGCTGGTCGCCCCACAGGTCGTCGGCCAGCCGGTCCGCCGACACCGGGCGGCCCTCGTGCACGAGCAGGACCGCGAGCAGGGTCCGGACCTTGGCCTCGGGCACCCGCACCGGCCGGCCGTCGTCGCTGCTCACGGCCAAGGGCCCGAGGATGCCGAATCGCACGATTCCACCGTAGCCGCTTCCGTGCGCGGACCCCCAGCGAACCGTGCGCGGCGCTCGGCACCGTGGTCGGCGGATCAACGAACTGGAGGGACGACATGTCCGGGAACACGACCGCGGCGACCGTGCTGGGGCTCGGGGCGATGGGCAGCGCACTGGCCGGTGCGCTGCTGGACGCGGGACGACCGGTGACGGTCTGGAACCGCTCGGCGGACAAGACGAAACCGCTGGTCACGCGGGGAGCGGTGGCGGCGGGTTCGGCCGCCGAGGCGGTCGCGGCGAGCGAGCTGGCGATCGTCTGCCTGCTGGACGACGCGTCGGTGCGGGAGGTGCTCGAGCCGGCTTCGCTGGCGGGCCGGACGGTGGTGAACCTGACCAACGGCACCCCACGGCAGGCTCGCGAGCTGGCCGACTGGGTCTCGGAGCGGGGCGCGAAGTTCCTCGACGGCGGCATCATGGCGACTCCGCCGATGATCGGGCAGCCGGGCGCGTTCGTCTTCTACAGCGGGCCCCGGGACGTCTTCGACGCGCACCGCGAGGCACTCGACACGTTCGGCGGCAGCAACTACGTCGGCGAGGACCCGGGACTCGCGGCGCTGCACGATCTCGCGCTGCTGTCCGGAATGTACGGCCAGTTCATCGGCATCTTGCAGGCCTACGCGCTGATCCGCGGCGCAGGGCTCTCGGCGGTCGAATTCGCGCCGCTGCTGAGCGGATGGCTGACCGCGATGGGCGGCTTCGCCGAACAAGCCGCGGCCGAGATCGACCGCGGCGACTACACCCAGAACGTCGTGTCGAACCTGGGAATGCAGGCCGCCGCGTTCGAAAACCTGCCCCTCGCGGCCGCCGACCAGGGCGTCAGCGCCGAGCTGCTCGCGCCGCTGCACCAGCTGCTCCTGCGCCGGGCCGCCGACGGGCACGGTGCGGAAAACCTCACAAGCGTCATCGAACTGCTGAAGAACTAAGGAGAATCGCGTGAACGTGACAATGCTCGGCCTCGGTCCGATGGGCCAGGCCATGGTGCGCGCCTACCTCGCCGCGGGACACGAGGTGACAGTGTGGAACCGCACGGCGAGCCGGGCCGACGGCTTGGCGGCCGAAGGCGCGAAGCGGGCGGCGACCGTGTCCGAGGCGCTGGCCGCGAACGAGCTGGTGCTCCTGAGCCTCACTGATTATCAGGCGATGTACGACATTCTCGCGCCGGCCGAGGACGCGCTGCGGGGCAAGATCGTGGTGAACCTCAGCTCGGACACGCCCGAGCGGACCCGGGTGGCCGCGGAATGGCTGGCCGCGCGCGGCGCGGAGATGATCGCCGGCGGGATCATGGTGCCCGCGCCGGTCGTCGGCACCGCGGGCTCGTTCGTGTTCTACAGCGGCGCGCAGCCGGCGTTCGAGCGGATCGAACCGGCCCTGCGCGTGATCGGACGGCCGGACTACCGGGGCGCGGACCCGGGCCTGGCGCAGCTGTACTACCAGTCGTTGCTGGACATGTTCCTCACCACGCTCTCGGCTTTCCTGCATTCCGCCGCGCTCGCCGGCACCGCCGGGGTTTCCGCCGCGACGCTGGTGCCGTACGCGACGGAACTGCTGACGCTGGTGCAGACGTCGCTGGACGAGGCGGCGCGAAACGTCGACAGCGGCAGCCACCCCGGCGACCAGGCGAACGCCAGGATGATGGGCGCGACCGCCGACCACGTCCTCGCCGCGAGCCGGGACGCGGGCATCGACGTGGCGCTGCCCGCCGCGGTGAAGGAGCACTACGACCGCGCCGTCGCCGCCGGGCGCGGCCGGGACAGCTGGACCAGCCTGTTCGAGGTGGTCCGAAGCAAGGCGTGACCCCTTCGCGGTCTGGGAACCCGCCGCTGGCCGGCGCTTCCCAGACCGCGGCTGCGAGGCACCCGGCCGAGGTGACTGCGGAACGATCGCCGCCGCAGTCATCCGTCCAGAAGGCGATCGTCCTGGTGGGCACCGTAAAACTGGGCTTGGCGCAGCATGAGCTCGCGCATCGAAGCGCCTCTCGGCATGCCGTACACGGTGCCCGGGAAGTCCAGGGTGCGCTGGAGCTCCCACAGTTCGTCGTGCCGGTCCGGGGAGAAGAGCTCGGCCGGGTTCCCCGCGGCGATCCAGCCGATCGGCAGCACCGCGCCGGGTTCGAGGCGGGAGTTCACGTGCAGCACGCTGTTGATCCGCAGTTCGGCCCCGGCGCCGGCGACCGCGCCCGGGAACAGGGAGGCTCCGGTCGCCACGAATGTTTCGTCCTCGACGGCGGCTCCGTTGACGTGCGCGTGCGGCCCGATCAGGACCGCGTCCCCGAGGGTCACCGGATGCGAGGCCCGGCCGCGGATCAGCGCGTTTTCCATGACGACGACGTCCTCCCCGGTGCGGATTTCGCCGTCTTCCGCGGTGAGCACCGCGCCGTGCAGGATCCGGGCTCGCTCGCCGAGGACGACCGCCCCGCACAGCACCGCGGACGGTGCGACGTACGCCGACTCCGGGACCACTGGCCGTTTCCCTCGATGTTCGAGCAACATCGGCCCACGCTAACCCCGCTGTCCGTTTGGCCGCCGCTCTCGCCGGATATCCGGGTGCGAACAGAGGCAGGAGGAAGCCATGACGGAACCGTTCGCGGTCGGCACCGGGACGTCGTCGGCCGAGGGTGCGCTGACGGTGCCGGCCGATGCTGCCGGAGTGGTCGTTTTCGCGCACGGTTCGGGCAGTTCGCGGCACAGCCCGCGCAACCAGGCGGTCGCCCGGACCTTGCAGGACCACCGCTTCGCGACCTTGCTCTTCGATCTGCTGAGCCCAGACGAGGACCGTGGTCAGGCGCGCTTCGACATCGGCCTGCTGCGGGACCGGTTGCTGCGCGCAGTGGACGAGCTCGGCCGTCATCCCGGGGTGGCCGGGCTGCCGGTAGGCCTGTTCGGGGCCAGCACGGGAGCCGCCGCGGCGCTGAGTGCGGCGGCGGCCCGCCCGGACGTCGTGCGGGCGGTGGTCTCGCGGGGCGGACGGCCGGACATGACCGAGGATTTGGCGGCGGTGCGGTGCCCGGTGCTGCTGATCGTCGGGGGAAACGACGACACCGTGCGCCGGCTGAACAAGGCCGCCGCGGCCGAGCTGCCGAGCGATCGCGAGCTGATGGTGGTGCCGGGAGCCGGGCACCTCTTCGAGGAACCCGGCGCGCTGGAGCAGGTCGCCGACGCGGCCGCCAAGTGGTTCGACCGGCACCTCCCGGACGGCGGCGGCCAGGCCTTCGCCCTGTGACCCCGAAGGCCCCAGCAGGGGGAAGGAGCTCATGCAGCACGACGAGCTGATCAGCAAAGTCCAGGACCGCGCGCACCTGCCGAGCCGCGGTGCCGCCGAGCGGGTGACGCGATCGGTGCTGGAGACACTGGGCGAACGATCCCGGAGCAGACGGCGGAGCATCTCGCCGCGCAGCTGCCGCTGGAGATCGCCGAGCATCTGCGGCGCACGATGACCATGGCCGGCGCCGGGACCGGGGAACGGTTCGGGCTGGACGAATTCGCCAGCCGGGTCGCCTCCCGAGGACGGATGCCCGAACCGGACGCGGTGTACAGGTCCCGGGCCGTGCTGGAAGTGGTCGGCGAAGCGACGCACGGCGCGCTGGGCAAGGTCCGGAAGACTCTGCCCGGCGAACTGCGCGACCTCATCGACGCGGGCAGCAGCGGCCCCCTGCACTAGCGGTCGGCGGCGCGTCGGGCAGGCCGCCGCTACCGAGAAGCACCGGGCAGGCCCGGCAGCAGCTTGTCCAGCGTGATCGGCAACTCCCGCACCCGAACCCCGGTCGCGTGCCAGACCGCGTTGGCAATGGCCGCCGCGGTCCCGACGATGCCGATCTCCCCGATTCCCTTGCTGCCCATGGGATTGAGGTGCGGATCGGTCTCGTCGAGCCAGTCCGCGCGCAGGTCTTCGACGTCGGCATTGGTCGCGATGTGGTACTCGGCGAGGTCGTGGTTGACGACGTGCCCGGTCCGCGGATCGAGGACGCTGTTCTCGTGCAACGCCATCGACAGGCCCATGGTCATGCCGCCGAGCAGCTGCGAACGCGCGGTGACCGGGTTGACGATCCGGCCGACGCCGAACGTGCCGTGCAGCCGCGAAACCCGGACCTCGCCCGTGTCGGCATCGACGCGCACCTCGGCGAACTGCGCTCCGAAGCCATACATCGAGTACTGCTTCTCGTCGGGGTTTTTCGGGGTGTCCGCCTGCGCCTCGTCGCCGTCGCCCGGGTCGGAGCCGTACTTGTCCCGGAACGCCTCGGCAGCCGCCACCACGGCTGAGCCCCAAGACGCGGTACCCGTCGAGCCGCCCGCCACGGTGGCGTTCGGGAGGGCGGTGTCGCCGATCCGGATGTCGATCGAATCGACGGGCACCCCCAGCGCGTCTGCCGCGATCTGCGGCAGGATCGTCCATGCGCCCGTCCCCAGGTCGGCCGCGCCGATTTCTACGGCGTAGCGGCCCTTTCCGTAGCGGATCGTCGCGCTCGACCCGGGCATCCGTTTCGCCGGATACACCGAGGCCGCGACGCCGCTGCCGACCAGCCACGGCGCGGCGCGGCGCACGCCCGGCCGCGGATCGCGCTTGTTCCAGCCGAAACGTTCGGCTCCGGTGCGCAGGCATTCGACCAGGTTCCGGCTCGAAAACGGAAGGCCCGTCTCGGGATCCCGTTCCGGCTCGTTGCGGACCCGCAGGTCGATCGGATCGATACCGAGCGCTTCGGCGAGCTCGTCCATCGCTACTTCCGGGCCGAACATTCCCGGGCACTCCCCCGGCGCGCGCATCCACGACGGCACCGGCACGTCGAGACGGGCGAGCCGGTGACTGGTGGTGCGGTTCCGCGCGGCGTACATCATCCGGGCCGGCGCGGCGGTCTGCTCGGCGAACTCCTTGATCCGCGAGGTCTGCTCGACGACCTCCATGCGCAGCGACTCCAGCCGTCCGTCGCGGCCGGCGCCGAGCCGGACCCGCTGAATCGTCGGCGTGCGGTAGCCGGCCAGGCTGAACATCTGCTGCCGGGTCAGCGCGAGCTTCACCGGACGGCCCGGCACGGCCCGGGCCGCCAGCGCGGCGAGCACGACGTTGGCGTGCGGCATGCCTTTCGAGCCGAACCCGCCGCCGAGATAGGGGCAGATCACCCGGACCCGGTCAGCGGGCAGGCCGAAGATCTTCGCCACGGTGGACCGCACCGAATGCACGCTCTGCGTGGAATCCCACAGGGTCAGCACGCCGTCGTCCCACCGGGCCGTCGTCGTGTGCGGTTCCAGCGGATTGTTGTGGTACATCGCCGTGCGATAGGTCTGGTCCACAGTCACCGCGGACGCGGCCTCGGCGTCGCCGTCGCTCGTGTCGGTGGGGAAGCTCGGGTTGACCTTGTCCGGCCGGTAGAGGTCGGGATCGTCGGCGGTGAGCCGGGCCGTGAAGGGATCGGTCTCGTACTCGACGTCGACGAGTTCCGCTGCGTGCCGCGCGGTCTCGGAAGATTCGGCCAGGACCAGCCCGAGCACCCGGCCGCGGAACGGGATTTCGCAGTCCTGCAGGACCGCGAGTTCCGCGTCGTCGGTGTCGGCGAGTCGCTCGGCGGTGAACGGAGTGATCAGGGCTTGCACGCCGTCGAGGGCTTCGGCTTCGACCGCGCTGATCCGCAGACAGCGCCCGCGCGCGATCGTCGCCTGGATCGGATGGCAGTACAGCGGTGCTTCGACGGGATGTTCGTAGGCGTACGGCGCGGTTCCGGTGACTTTCGCCGGGCCGTCGCGGCGGGTGAGCCCGCGGCCGATCGCGCGGGGCTCCAGCAGTCCGGTCATCGGTCGCGCTCCTCGGCGGTCAGGTCGCGCAGCACCGCGACCAGGGTGCGCGCGGCGAGCGGGATCTTGAACGCGTTCCCTCCGTCGATACCGTCCAGCGCGGTGGCGTCCGCGAGTTCAGCGTCGGCAGCCGCGCGAAAGACCTCCTCGCTGGGCCGGGTGCCGCGCAGGACCTCCTCAGCACGCTGGGCCCGCCAGGGTTTGTGCGCCACACCCCCGAAAGCGAGCCGGACGTCTTCGAGCACACCGTCCTCAATGGACAGTCCAACCGCGACAGAGAGGAGCGCGAAAGCGTAGGAGGCGCGGTCTCGCACCTTGCGGTAAGTCGACCGGCGCGACCACGAGGTGGCGGGCAGCGTGATGTCGGTGATCAGCTCGCCGTGCTCCAGCACCGTGTCCCGCTCCGGATGCTCGCCGGGAAGGCGATGCAGTTCCGGGAAGGGCACGACTCGCTCCCCAGACGGGCCGATGACGTGGACGCGCGCGTCGAGCATCGTCATGGCCACCGCCATATCCGAGGGATGCGTCGCGACACACTGTTCGGACGCGCCGAGAATCGCGTGGTGCCGGGTGTAACCGCCGAGCGCCGAACAGCCGGACCCGGGCGAACGCTTGTTGCACGGGGTCGTGACGTCTTGGAAGTAGACGCAGCGGGTTCTTTGCAACGGGTTTCCGCCGACGGTGGCCATATTCCGCAACTGCGGCGACGCTCCCGCCAGCAACGCTTCGGCCAGCACCGGATACCGCTCCCGGACACGCTGGTCGGCGGCCAGGTCGCTGTTGCGGACACCCGCGCCGATCACGAGCTCCCCGTTTTCTTCGCGGATCTCGGTGGACAGCAAGCCGGTCACGTCGACCAGGCGATCGGGCCGGGCCACGCCCAGTTTCAGATGGTCGACGAGATTGGTTCCGCCGCCGAGGAACATCGCGGACGGCTCGGCCGCCACGGCCAGCACCGCTTCGGCGGTCGTCGCCGGTTTGCCGTAGGCGAACGGTTTCATCGCTGCTCTCCTGCCTCGCGGACCGCCGCGACGATCCCCGCATAGGCCCCGCAACGGCAGAGGTTCCCGCTCATCCGCTCGGCGATCTCCGCGTCGGTCCACTGCGGAGCGTCGGCGACCGGCTTGGTGACGTGGCTGGGCGCGCCGTCGCCGAACTCCGCCAGCAACCCGGCGGCCGAACAGATCTGGCCCGGCGTGCAGTAGCCGCATTGGAATCCGTCGTGGTCCAGGAACGACTGCTGCAGCGAATGCAGCTCACCGTTCTCCGCCAGGCCCGCCGCCGTCGTCACCTCGGCACCTTCGCAGGTCAGCGCGAGCGTCAAGCAGGACAGCACTCTGCGGCCGTCGAGCAGGACCGTGCACGCGCCGCACTGGCCGTGGTCGCAGCCCTTCTTGGCGCTGTAGTCGCCGATTTGCTCCCTCAGCAGGTCCAGCAGCGTGCGGCGCGGATCGACGGTCAGCCGGTGCTCGGTCCCGTCGACGCGCAGCGCGATCGTCCGGACCGCACCGGCGGTTTCCGGCAGGATTTCCGTCTCGCCCGGTCGCATAGGCCCGCCATACCCGCTCGCCCCGGCCCCAAACCTCCGCCTGGTCAGCGCCCCCCCAGCGCAGGATCTCCTCGGCGGTCCGGGCCGGGGACTCCCGCGGCGGGAAGTGCCCGACGTCGCCGAACACGACCCGGCGGTACTCGGCGACGAACAGGCTGTCCTTGCCTTCGCTGGTCGAGGGCAGATTGTCGGCGTCCTGGCCGCCGTGGAGAACCAAGGTCGGCACCCGCACCCGGGGCGGCTTCGCCAGCTCCCGCTCCTCCACAGATACCGGCTGAACGCCCACCGGTCGCGACGCATCGCCTCCTGGCCGCGTTTCGCCGCGACGAACCACCGCTCGCCCGTGCCCGGCCGATATCGCGACCAGCCGGGAGACGTGCTCCGGAAACAGCGCCCCGGATTGTCCACTACGCGGGACCTCGTCGAACTTGGCTCCGCGGCACCGCCCGCCGCGCCCCTGCTGCGGGATGCGCTCGCCTCACCGCATCGCTACCTCGTGGAGAGCGTCGGCGCCGAGGACGCGCTGGACAACAACATCGACCTCACCGGAGACGAAGCCCTCCAGCGCGATTGCTTGCCTCCGCCGACCTCAGCTGACCTCCGGACCAGAGCGGCGGAGCAGTCACAGCAAAGTCCCCAACGGACCGAGGTCCAGGTTCAGCTCCTCCGCGGACAGCCCGTACCGTTCGCGAAGTTCGGTCAGCCGTTCCTCGAGCAGCATCAGGGTCAGGCCGAGCCGCTCCTCCTGGGTCTCGGTCAGCCCGCCTTCCTCGACGCGGCGCAACGCCTGGCGTTCCATCAACTGCCGCAGCAGTTCGACGACGGTCAGGACCAGCTTCATCAGGTCGCGTTCCACCGTGTCCGCGTCCGTTTCCAGGCGGGTCGGCAGTACTCCGGCCGCTGTGGCAAGCAGCTGTTCGGTCTCGTCCATCGTCGCTCCTTTCACCACGGTGCCGACCGGTCTTCGCGGACCGCGGTGATCAGGGCGCGCAAGGAAATGCGCACCAGGTCGACCTCGGCGACCGACAGCACCAGGTCGCCGGTCAGCACCACGCCGCCGGCGAGGAGGCGGTCCAGCAGGTCGACCAAGACGAGCCGCTCGGTTGCCTCCGCGGCGGCCGTCACGGGATTCCCGCGAAGGAGTACGGGGCCCACGGGCCGGTGACCTCGACCTCGATTCCGGCCGCGTCCGCTCGCCGCAGTTCGGCGAGCCGTGCCAGGAACAGCTCACGACCGGTATCGGGCACCAGGCAGGCCAGGTTGAGGATGTTGGTGTCGGTGCGGCCGGTGAGGGCGGGGTCCTGGTTGCAGTGCCGGTGGAGGTCCGCGGACAGCGGTGCGAGTTCCCGTTCAATGCGCTCGGCGACCTCGGCCGCTTCGTTGGTGCGAGCGTTCCGCGCCTGCCGTTGACGGAGTCGTTGCCGCAAATAGGAACGGCCGTCGGCGGGCGCTTCGGCGGGCGTCTGTTGGACATCGCGCAGCGAAGCGAAGACTTTGACGCCCCATTCGGCATGACCCCGGACCCGTTGCAACGCCTCGGAAAACTGCGCGGAATGTTCGGCGAGCATTTCTCGCACTCGCTGTTCGTCGCGGTAGATCGTCGCCATCCGCAGCGGCAGCACTCCGGTCCGCCGGCTCGCCTCGGCCACCACGGTGTTGTGCACCCGGGCGATTTCTTCCAGCCAGGCAAGGTTTTCCAGGTTCTCCTCGAGGCTGGCCTCGGTGAACTCCGCGTCCGGTACCGGGCTGGCCAATGCGGTCAGCCCGGCCCCGGAAACGGCGGAGACGGGAGAGCCGCGCAGCCCGGCGAGGCCTTCCACCGGGTTCTCCGCGGCGAATTCGGTGACCCCGTAGCAATACCAGCTCACTGTTCCGCTCGCTCTCCCCGCGCGAGTTCGAGTTGCGCGCGCAGTCTTTCGTTCTCCTCCAGCAGTCCTTTCCGCCGCGAGCCCGACGACAGGGACGGATCGTGCTCCCACCAGTCGATGCCCATTTCCTTGGCGCGCTCGACCGACGCGACCAGCAACCGGACCTTGATGGTCAGCAGCTCGATGTCGAGCAGGTTGACCTGGATGTCCCCGGCGATCACGATGCCCTTGTCCAGCACCCGTTCCAGGATGTCGGCGAGGTTCGCGCCCCCGCCGGAACCGGCCGCGCGGGACACCCCGCCCGGTCTCCCGGCGGTCAGGCTGGACTCGCTCATCTGCTTGCCTCCTCGTCACCGCGCCGCGGCGGCCCGGCGGCCCCGGGGACGTTCGTCCTCGGGTTCGTCGTCTTCCTCGTCGTCTTCCTCGTCGAAGTCCTCGTCCTCGTCGAAGTCCTCGTCTTCTTCGGGAAACTCCTCGTCCTCGGACTCGTCGCCGCGGACGTCTTCGTCCTCGCCCGGTCCGTCGTCGGTTTCGTCCTCGCGCACCTCCTCCGGGGAGCGCACGACCTCGCCGTCGCGGATTTCGCCGCGCCAGCCGTCCCCGGAAGCCTCTCCGGCCATCGTGACGAACCGGCGGAAATGCTTCAGGTCCAGCCGCGCCCGGCGGCCCTGCGCCCGCCAGATGTTGCCGGTCTTCTCGAACAACCCGGCCGGGTAGTACTCGATGACCAGCAGGATCTTCGTCAGGTTCGGGGCGAGTTCGTGGAATGTCACCACGCCTTTGATCGTGCCCTTGGCCCCGTCCGTGGTCCACGCGATCCGCTCGTCGGGGATCTGTTCGGTGATCGTGGCCTTCATCGACCGGTTCGACCAGAAGATCTTGAACCGCCACTGCGAAGTGGTCTCGTCAGTCCGCTCCGCGCTCGTCACCCCCTTGGCGAAGGTGCTGAACTTCTGGAATTCGGTCCACTGGTCGTACGCCTCGCGGACCGGGACTCCGACGTCGATGTCCTCCACGATGTTGATGATCTTCTTGCCGCCCGAACCGCGTTTGCCGAACAGGCCGGACACCGAATTCTTGAGCGCTTTTCCGCCGGCCTCGACCGCCGCCTTGACCGGCGATTTCCCTTCGGCGATCTTTTCGCCCGCGCTGAACAATCCCTTCAACGAGCCGCTGCCGCCCGCGTCGGCCAGCCGCCGGGACGCCTCCCCCAGTTTGGAGCCCGCCGAGGACATCACCTGTTCGGCCTTCGCCTGCGCGTACTCCTCCCCGGCGTGCAGCAGTTGCTCCGTCGCGGGATTGCGCGAGGCCAGTTCCCGAAGCTTCGCCAAGGGACCGAGTTCTTCGTTGCCAGAACTGGATTCAGCCACGGTTCACCCCCGCGGCGCCCGAGGAACGTTTCTGCGCACGGCCTCCGGAGGAGGCCCGCTTCCGCGTCGTCGAACTCGACGAACTGCCGGACGTCTTGCGCGCAGGCTTGCGCTCCCTTTGCGGAGCGCTGCGCGGCTTCTTGCGCGCACGAGGCGGGGTGTCGTTTTCTTCCGCACCGCTGTCCTCGGCGTCATCGGCTTCTTCCGGTTCCCGATCGTCCGCGCCGTCCCGGCCGGTGACCGCCGCCGGAAGACCGGCGGCCTTGTCCCGCAGGCTGTCGGTGCGCTCCTGCAGCGAACCGGCCAGCCGTCCCGCCTGGTGCGTCAGGATGTCCGCGGCCAGCGTCTTGCCCGCCCCCAGCACCTCGTCCCGCACCTGGTCCCGGACCCCGGCCAGTTCGGGCGACGAAGCCAGCTCGCGCGTGACGTCCGACAGCAGCTTCTTCGGGTCGAGATTCAGTTTCTTCCCGACGAGCCAGGCGCCCATGGTGACGGCGAGTTTGGCTTTCTTCCGTCTCCCGAGCACGTAACCGCCGACCACGGCGGCCGCGATCTTCATTCCCGGTGTCATCTGTTCGCTCCGTTCATCCGGCAACCCCCCGGTCGACTTCTTCGAGCAGATCGAGTATTTCGTCCTCCCTGCGGTCGAACTCCTCCTCGCTCACGGTGCCGGTCACCAGTTCCCGTTCCAGGGCAACGAGTTCCCTCCGCAGCTGCGCGATCCGTTCCTGCTCGGCCGCATCGATGACCTTCTCGGCCACCCAGGCGACGCCGCGCACCGGCGCCAGCGGCAGCAGGAGAATCTCACCAAGCAGTCCCACTACTGGTCCTCGGTGAAGCTGTAGGGCGGCAACGGCCCCTGTGCGCGGACCTCCGCCACCTCCTCGACAAGCGCCGTCAACCGCTGCACCGTGTCCTGGAATTCCGCCAATTTCTCCCGCGGCACCAGGAAGGAGCAGTTGAAGAAACATCCGTCCACCCGCGGCCCCGGAGAATGTTCGGACGCCAGCGGACGCAGAAACCCGAGAATCGCGTCGGCGTCCTCGCCCTCGCGCTCCTCCAGCCGGCCGGCGACCAGCTCGCCGAACCGGACTTGTTCCGGTTGCCCGCGACCGGCGTCTTCCCGCAGACTCGCGGCCAGGTTCCGGATTTCGTCGTCTCCGGCGAGAATCTGCCCCAACACGGCGTCTTCCTTGTGCGCCACCTTGACGTTCATCTCGACGTGCCCGCGAACGCGTTGCAGAGCGGCCGCGTACACGTCGGCCTTGGCCGCGATCTCTTCCTTCACCGCGGTGTCGTCATCCGCGACGACACCGAAGCGCATCGGCAATGTCGGTCCCTGCTCGCACAATGCCTGCAATATCTCTTGGTGCGCAAGAAGATCCCGGCGCTTGGCCCGAAGTTCGCCATCGACGTCGCTGACCACCGCGCAGAGCTGGTCGCCGGCCGGCACGACACGAGCAGGCGACGGCGACGGTCCGACGCCACGCAGATCGCCCACCTCGACGGGATGATCGGCGAAGGTGATGCCGTACAGGTAGGTGCTCATTCGCTCGACCTCGCGGTGCTGCGCCGGCTGCGGCTGCGGGGACGTTCCTCAGCCTCCTGGTTGTCCTTGTCGCTGGACTTCTGGAACTGCTCGGCGAACGTCTCGACCGCTCCGGTCAGCGCGCCTTTGGACTTTCCTTTCGCGCCTTTCTCGGACACGTCGCCCAGCAGATCGGGCAGCGTCGTGCCGCTCGACGCGCGAGTGAGGTCCAGGCGGTTGCACGCTTCGGCGAACCGCAGGTAAGTGTCCACACTGGCCACCACGATCCGGGCGTCCACAGTGAGCAGTTCGATGCCCACCAGCGAAACCCGCACGAACGCGTCGATCACCAGACCCTTGTCCAGGATCAGTTCGAGGATGTCGTACAGGTTCCCGCTGCCCGGCCCGCGTTGCGCCGGGCTGTTCGAGCCGGAACGTCCAGTCGCCATGGTCATGAAATCGCCTTCCCTTTCCTCACGCGTCGATCTGGCCGCGCGCGTACCTCCGCACCTGCTCGTAGCCGAGGAAGCCGCCCTGCCCGTCGACCCGCACGCGATACGTGGCCATCAGGCTGGTGGTGTCCGGAACCTTTTCCAGCTCAAGCACTTCCACCAGCAATTGCCATCCGTCACCGTCCTTCGTGAACGCCGAGACGGATTCGATGTCCTTTCCGGTCAGTTCCTCGAACACCGCACGGGCGTCGCGCATGAGCCCGGCGGGCGACCGGCTCTCCTCAGCCATCGCGCCTCCGGCCGTCGTCGCGTCCGCTTTCGTCAGGCCGATGAAACATGTGAAGTCGGCTACCCGGACCGCCCCGGCCAAAACTGGCTACTCGTCAGGAAAACCGAAATTGGGCCGAACAGCGCAGCACTGCCCGCCAGTCAGCGCAGATGCCGAACCCTCAGTAGCCGCGCGGGTGCGAAGCGCCGCGCCCAAAGGGAAATCCGCGGCCATCCACAAAGGACCAACGGAGTCCGCAATGGAGGCGGCGAATCACCACCGCCACCGCATCCCGTGAATTCCCGGCCCCTGCCCGGTCCGGATCACGTGGGCCGGCACGCCGGGCCGCACCCGCGCCTCGGCGGTCTCCAGCTCCGGCCCGGCCGGCGAATCCTGCCGGTACGCGACGCATTCCGCGGGCAGCGCCGCCGGATCGAAATGCACTTCCAGCAGGTGTTCCGCGATCGGCAGCCGGAACCGCCGGTCGTAGCGCGAATCCGGCTCCTCGTCCCGGAACGCGAACCGGTACTCGACGATTCCCGTCTCGCCCGGGGCCAGCGGATGGTCCAGCACCAGCTCGGTCACCGAGAACGCCTGCTCCGGCGCCGCCCGCACGCAACCGGGGCGGCAATACCGCGCCGACACCAGCTCCGGCGACCGTCCGGGGGTGAACCCGCGCAGCGCCACGATCCGCACGAACGCCGGTTCCTCCAGCGCTCGCAGCACTTCCCGCACGTGCAGGCTGCGCATCCGTCCCGCGGCGTCGACGTGCAGCGTCTCGTGCACGCTGACCGATTCGGGCGAAGAGTCCTCGAACGAGTTCAGCACCATCGGAAGCAGGCTGCGGTTCTCCCACAACCGGTCCCACCGCGCCGCACGCGGGACCGGAGCGCCGGTGCGCGGCCGGTCCAGCAGCGCGCGCAGCGCACCCGGCGGCACGTCCAGCACCGGCTCCAGCAAAGCCAGTGCCCGCAACGATTCCGGTCGTTCCGGACGGCTGCGTCCGGTGCGCCACGAGCTGAGCGTGGTCGTGCTGACCGGGGCTCCGGACGCCGCGAGCCGTTCGCGCAGCCGGGCCAGGCCGAGGCCGCTGCGCTCGATCGCCAGCGTCAGGGCGCGCTCGAAGGGCCCCTCGGCCAGCGCGTGGGCCAGCCGCTCCCGGCTCGCAGCCGGGGCGAACAACCGCATTTCGCCTCTCCTGGAAAAACGGACCGCTCCGCTCGGATTCTCGGCATCCGTTCACCGGTTGGCAACCCGCCGAAAGTCGCGTCGCCGCCGCTTGCCCGCTACGGGCGGTTCGGCGGATTCCGCCGCCCGGCCGCGCTGCTTACGTTCGGAAACGTCCCCATCGGAAACGCCTTCCCCAAGGAGCGACATGCGCGCACTCACCCGGGCCCTCGCCGTGCTGACCGGTTCCTGCGCGGCGCTCGGCGCGTTCGCCGTGACCCCCGCGTCCGCGAGCCCCGCAGCGCCCGGCGCCCAGCCGTCGATCATCGGCGGCAGCACCGCGCAGAACCCCGGATACATCACGCGGTTCAACGGCCACGCCAACGGTTACACGTTCTTCTGCACCAGCACGCTGATCGGCAGCCGCTGGGTCCTCACCGCGAAGCACTGCATGTACGACAACAACGGGCAGCGCCTCACCGACATCGACCTGTACATCGGCTCCAACAGCGCCAGCGGCGGCGTGCACGCCAAGGCCGCGTCCACCTACGTGTACTCCGGCGGCGACCTCGCGCTGATCAAGCTGAACACCGACGGCGGCAGCACGTTCGCCCGCCTCGCCAGCAGTTCCAACGACGCGCAAGAGGGCGACAGCGCCACCGTGTACGGCTGGGGCGCGACGCAGAGCACCGACGAGGGCCACCACCAGTCGAGCGTGCTGAAGAAGGCCGAGGTCACCATCACGAACACCCAGGACAGCGACAACGCCGGCGGCCCCGCGATCACGGCGAGCACCCCGAACGGCGCGGTGGCCGGCGGCGACTCGGGCGGCCCGATGGTCGACGACGGCGTCCAGGTCGGCGTGTGCTCGACGAGCGACCGGTCCAGCGTCACGACCTACGGCAGCGTCGCCGCCGGGCGGGACTGGATTCAGCAGGTCTCCGGGGTCTGAACGGCGGTAAGGCGCGCCGGAGGGGCAGTGCGCACCCTCCGGCGCGCCTCACCTAATGCGCTCCACGGCTTCTCCGCCGACCCAGCCTCCTTCGCCCGCGCCACGTGCTTGCGCGCCAACCGCGGGTGCAGTTTCTCCGTGTCCCACCCGTTCGGCTCAGCCAATCCAACGGCCTCGCCGGAAGCGCAGCACACCCCGCCTCAGCCGAGCCGCTCCAACGCCTTCTCCGCCGACCCAGCCTCCTTTGCCATCTCGCGCCACGGATCGTCCTTGCGCGCCAACCGCCGATGCAGCTTCTCCACGCCCCAGCCGTTCGGCTCCGCTTTGCCCAGTTCCGACCAGTCCAGCGGCGTCGCCGAAGCCGCGCCGGGGCGGGCGCGCAGGGAGTACGGGGCCACGAACGTCTGGGCGTAGCCGTTGCGGTTCGCGTCGACAAACACGCGGTCGCCGCGCCGGTCCTTGCGCTGGGCGGTGGTCAAGTGGTCCGGGTCGGCGGACGCGACCCGGTCCGCCAAGGCTCGCGAGAGTTCCAGGACCACGTCCGTGGCGGCCGTGGCGTCGAGGGGCGCCGCGACGTGGAAGCCGCGCCCGCCGGTGGCCTGCAGATACGCGGCGAGGCCGACGTCGGCGTACTGGTCGCGGATGCGGCGGGCCGCGGCGCGCAGATCCGCGACGTCGGTGCCGTCCGGCGGGTCCAGGTCGAGCACCAGCAGGTCCGGTTTCTCCGGGGCGTCCACAGTGGACAGCCAGACGTGGAACTCCACGGTGCCCTGGTCGGCCAGGTACAGCAAGGAATCCTCGTCGTCGCACACGACGTACTCGTCGGTGCCGCCGCCCCGCCGCGGCACGCGCTCGGTGCGCAGCCACGACGGGAAATGCTCGCCCGGATGCTTCTGGAACCAGCCCTCGGATTCGATCCCGTCCGGATACCGCCGCAGCGTGAGCGGACGGCCGCGCAGGTGCGGCAGCATCACGGACGCGACCGTGCGGTAATGCTCGACGACGTCGCCCTTGGTGAGCCCGTCGCCGGGGTAGAAAACCTTGTCCGGATGGGAAATCTTCACGGGCGCTCCCGGATCACGTCGGAGGGCGGCTTGTCCTCGCGCAGGCCGGTGAACCGGGGATGGCGCAACCGGCCGTCGCGGGTCCACTCGGAGAAGCCGATCTGGGCGACCAGCTCGGGCCGCACCCAGCGCGCACCCGGCTCGCGCACCGGATCGGCGAACGGCGAGCGGTCGGTTTCCCGCCGGGTCAGCTCGGCGTGCAGCGAGGTCAGCACCTTGCGGTCGAAGCCGGTGCCGACCTTGCCCGCGTACCGCAGCCTCCCCTTTTCGTGGTAGCCCAGCAGCAACGCGCCGAAACCGACGCGGCTGCCCCGCGGCGCGGTGAATCCGCCGATCACCATTTCCTGCCCCTGCTGGCACTTGAACTTCAGCCAGTCCGGCGAGCGGCCGTGGCGGTACGGCGCGTCCGCGCGTTTCGCGATCACGCCCTCCCAGCCGCGCCGGCACGCCTCCTCGAAGAACTTCTTCCCCTCGGTATTGCGGTGTGCCGACAGGCGGAGCGGGTCTTCGAAGGCGAATGCGTCGCGCAGGATGGCCTTGCGCTCGCGCAGCGGAAGCGCCGTGGTGTCCTGCTCGTCGTAGTACAGCAGGTCGAAGAGGTAGTAGTACACGCGCACGCCGGTCGCCCGGGCGCGCTCCGGATCGGTGAGGTGGATACGTGGCTGGAGCGCGGCGAAACTGGTCTGGTCGCCGTCGAACGCCACGATCTCCCCGTCCGCGACGAACCGTGGTCCGCCTTGCCCGGCAAGGGCTTCCACGATCTCCGGATACGCGCTGTCCATCACCTTGTGGTTGCGCGAGTACAACGTGGCCGCGCCGCCGTCGCGTACGCAGATCGCGCGCACGCCGTCGAGCTTGCGCTCGTAGATCCAGCCTTCGGCGGAGAAGCGGCGGTCGGTGAGCGTGGCGAGGGTCGGCTCGCGCCAGCCGGGACCGGTCATTCGAGATCCTGGTTGGTACGGCCGGTGAGGACGGATTCGAGCTGCGTCTTCGCGGGCTTGCGGCGGCGGTCGGCGCCCTCGTCGTCCTTTTTTATCAGCAGCCACTGCTCCTGGCCGGACGAGCTGCGGCGGATCAGGGAGAAGGCGCCACGCAGCTTTTCGCCGTGCAAACACACCTTGAGGTGGCCGTCTTCGAGGGCTTTCTCGGCGGAATCGCCGGTGCGCATGTCGAACGTGCCGGTGTCCCACACGATCACGGTGCCGCCGCCGTACTCGTCGGCCGGGATGGCACCCTCGAAGCGCGCGTAGTCGAGCGGGTGGTCCTCGGTGCGGATGGCGAGCCGCCGGTCCCGGGGATCGAGCGACGGGCCCTTCGGCACCGACCACGAGACGAGGACGCCGCCGATCTCCAACCGGAAGTCGAAGTGCAGGCTGCTCGCGTCGTGCCGCTGGACGACGAACACCGGTTCGGCGTTCCGGCGGCCCCCGCTCGGTTCCGGCGTCCGCCGCCGGTCGCGCTTGGCGCGGTACTCGGCCAGCCGGTCCTTCGAGGACATCCCACCACCTCCGCTCGTCCGGGTGCCCCCGCACCCGGGGCGCGAAACGTGATTGACCGCTCGCCACCCGGGTAAGCGAACGGTTCCCGGCAGGCAAGGAGCGACCCATGGCCCCCGATCCGACGGCCTCCCTCGCGGACGACCTCGTCCTCGCGACCCGCACCGGCGACCTCGACGAGGTGGTCCGGCTGCTCGGCGGACTCGACACCCCGCCCGCCCGGCTGCGCGTGCTGCGCGGCCTGGTGCACCGCTGTTGCGAGGCGGTCGCCGACCGGTTCGGGCCGCAGCCGCGGGACGCGGTGTTCACCGCGGTGGCGGTGGGCGAGGACGCGGTGGCCGCCGACGTGGACGAGCTCGGCCCCGGGGTGCGCGCCGCGCTGCGGGCGGTGCTGGCGGAGCTGAACGGCGACCCCGAAGCGCTCGAGGTCCAGCTCGGCCTGGCCGCGCGGGAAGCGGGGCTCACCGGGGTGGTGCACTGCCTGCTCTGGGCCGCCGGCCTCCGGTGAGCCCGCGGCCTCAGCGCACGGTGAAACCGCCGTTTTCGCCGACGACCAGGACGCGGCCGCCGAGTTCGTCGGAGCTGGCCTGGTCGGCAGACACCCGGGCGCCGGTCTCGTCGTCGGTCCGCACCGGGTCTGCCCGGGCGCCCGTTTACCGCCCGGGACAGCGGGTAAGCGCCCTTCCGACCCCGATTTCGAGCCGTTGAGATGTGAGCGCTCCGATGACCGGATTTTTCCCGCCCGGGCAGGGAAACAGCCCGTTCGACCAGTTCCTGTCGCAGTTCTTCGGCCAGGCCGCGCCCGGCCGCCGCGGCTACTCGGTCGACGTGTCGCGGCTGCTCACCGACCAGGCCCGCGGGCTCGTCGCGGAGGCGGCGGACCGCGCGGGCGCGTGGGGCGGACGGCATGTCGACACCCAGCACCTGCTGTGGGCCGCGACCCAGCTGCCGGCCACCGCGCAGGCGCTCGCCCGCGCCGGGGTCGACCCGGCCAAGGTCGCCGAACGCATCGAACGCGACCACGCGGCGAGCGGCGAGACCACGGCGTCCGCGCTGGCCCCGGGCGCGAAACGCACGCTGATCGACGCCCACCAGCTCGCCCGCGGCCTCGGCTCCCCCTTCATCGGCCCGGAACACCTGCTGGCCGCGCTGGCCGCCAACGAGGAGTCCGAAGCGGGCCGCATCCTCCGGGAAGAGGGCGTCACCATCGACCGTCTCCGGCAGGATTCCCCCGCGGACGGGCCGGGGGCGACCCCGCTCCAGGACACCCCGACCCTCGCGCACTACGGCGAGGACCTCACCGCCCGCGCCCGCGAAGGCCGCATCGACCCGGTGATCGGCCGGGACGACGAGATCGAGCAGACCCGTCGAGGTGCTTTCGCGGCGCACCAAGAACAATCCCGTGCTGATCGGCGAGGCCGGCGTCGGCAAGACCGCGATCGTGGAGGGCCTTGCCCAGCGGCTCGCCGACGACGACGTGCCGGACCTCCTCAGCGGCCGGCACGTCGTCCAGCTCGACCTCACCGCGATGGTCGCCGGAACGCGGTACCGCGGCGATTTCGAGGAGCGGATGTCCGCGCTGCTCAAGCAGATCCGCGAGCACCGAGACCAGCTGATCGTCTTCGTCGACGAGCTGCACACCATCGTCGGCGCCGGAGCGAGCGAGGGCAGCGGCGGCCAAGGCGCCGGGAACATGCTGAAACCAGCGCTCGCGCGCGGCGAACTGCACATCGTCGGGGCGACCACGCTCGACGAGTACCGCACCGGCATCGAACGGGATCCAGCGCTCGAACGCCGCTTCCAGCCGATCCTGGTGCCCGAGCCGACCGTCGAGGACGCCGTGTCGATCCTGCACGGCCTGCGCGACCGCTACGAGGCGCACCACCAGGTCCACTACACCGACGACGCGCTGCGGGCGGCCGTCGACCTGTCCGACCGCTGTCTCACCGAACGCTTCCTGCCGGACAAGGCGATCGACCTGATCGACCAGGCCGGGGCTCGCGTGCGGCTGCGCGCGCGGACCAAGCCGGACGGCCAGCGCGAGCTGCAGAGCAGGCTCGACCAGCTGCGGCTCGAGAAGGACCAAGCCGTCGCCGAAGAGAACTTCGAACGCGCGTCCTCGCTCCGCGACGAGATCGCCGACCTGCGGAAACGCCTCGACCAACCGGTCGAGCGCCCCGGCGGCCCGGTGGAGGTCACCGACGCGGACATCGCCGAGGTCGTCTCCCGGCTGACCGGCGTGCCGGCCGCGCGGCTGACCGAGACCGAACGGGAACGCCTGCTGGGCCTGGAAGAGCACCTGCACGACCGCGTGATCGGCCAGGACGACGCCGTGCGCGCGGTCGCCGAGGCGGTGCGGCGGTCCCGCGCCGGGCTCGCCGAGCCGGACCGGCCGTTCGGCAGCTTCCTGTTCCTCGGTCCCACCGGCGTCGGCAAGACGGAGCTCGCGCGGGCGCTGGCCGAGGCGCTGTTCGGCGACCAGGACAGCATGGTGCGCATCGACATGAGCGAGTACTCCGAGCGGCACACCGTCAGCAGGCTGATCGGTTCGCCGCCCGGGTACGTCGGGTACGAGGACGCCGGCCAGCTCACCGAGGCCGTGCGGCGCCGCCCGTACTCGGTGGTGCTGCTGGACGAGATCGAGAAGGCGCATCCGGATCTGTTCAACGTGCTGCTGCAGGTCCTCGACGACGGCCGGCTCACCGACGGGCGCGGCCGCACGGTCAACTTCGCCAACACCGTGCTCATCATGACCAGCAACCTGGGCTCGGACCTGGTCGGCAGCTCGACCCACGGCGCGCTCGGCTTCGTCCAGCCCGCCGACGGCGACGGCGACCAGCTGCGCGAACGGCTCATGCGGCGGCTGCGCGAAGCGTTCCGGCCGGAGTTCCTCAACCGGATCGACGAGATCGTGGTCTTCCTGCGGCTGGAGGCCGACCAGCTCGACCGGATCACCGAACTGCTGCTGGAGCGCACGAAACGGCGGGCCCACGCCCAGGGCTTGACCGTCGAATTCACCCCGGAGGCGGTGCGCCGGATCAGCGAGCTGGGCTACGAACCGCAGTTCGGCGCGCGGCCGCTGCGGCGGGCGATCCAGCGGTACGTGGACAACCCGCTGTCGAGCAAGCTGCTGTCCGGCGATGTCGCGCCCGGCACTGTGGTGCGGGTGGACGCGGGCGACGAAGGACTTCGCTTCGACCCCTCGGCGACCGCCTGAGGTGCCCAACCTCCCGGTCGTGTTCGGCGTCGCCGGACTGCTCGCGCTCGCCGCGGCCGTGCTGCCGAAACTGGTTGCCGACCGCCCGTTCTCCACGCCGCTGGTGATGCTGCTCGCCGGGCTCCTGCTCGGTCTGCTGCCGTTGCCGTACCTCGGCGACTGGGCCTCCCCCGCCCGGCACCCGGACGTCGTGGAGTCGTTCACCCAGCTCGGCATCGTGCTCGCGCTCGCGGGCGCCGGCCTGTCCGTGGACCGGCCGTTCGGGGTGCGCAAGTGGATGTCGCCGTGGCGGCTGCTGTTCGTCGCCATGCCGCTTTCGATCGCGGCGGTCGCGGTGCTCGGCTGGTGGTGGCTCGGCCTCGCGCCCGCCGCCGCGGTGCTGCTGGGTTCCGCGCTCTCCCCGACCGACCCGGTGCTGGCCGGGGATGTCGGGTTCCGGCACCCGGCGCGGACCCGGATCTCGCGCGGGACAACGAGATCCGCTTCACGCTCACCACGGAGGCGGGCCTCAACGACGGTCTCGCCATGCCGTTCGTCCTCGTCGCGCTGCTGCTGGCCGGCACGCACGTGTCGATCGGCACGGACGTGCTGGCACCGCTGCCGATCGGCGTGGCGGTCGGGCTCGTCGTCGGACGGCTGCTGGCGTGGGCGTTCTTCCGCATCCCGTCGTCGCGCTTCCGGCTGGCCGAATACTCCGACGGGCTGGTCCTGCTGGCACTGGCCTTCCTGCCGTTCGCGGTGGCGGAACTGCTGCACGGCAACGGTTTCCTCGCCGTGTTCACCGCCGCGGTGTGCGTGCGGACCAGCGAACGCTCGCACGGCTACCACGAGGTCCTGCACACCTTCGGCCGCCAGCTCGAACGGCTTTTCGTCGCGATCACCCTGCTGGGACTGGGCTTCGCGCTCGGCGATGGTCTGCTCCGCGGAGTCACCGTGCGCGAAATCCTCTTCGCGGCCGTCGCGGTCTTCGTCGTCCGGCCGCTGACCGGGATCGGTTCGCTCCTCCGGTCCCCCGCCCGCGGACGGGCCGCGCTGGCGATCGCGTTCTTCGGCGTGCGCGGCATCGGCACCCTCTACTACCTGGCCTACGGACTCCACCAGGCCGACCTGCCCGGCGCGGACCAGCTGTGGCGGGCGGGCGCGCTGGCGGTGGCGCTTTCCGTGCTGATCCACGGGATTCTGGCCGCACCGGTGATGCGCCGGGTCGAGGAGCAGGGGGCGCGTGCCGCGGCGGCTCCCGGACGAGACGGGCAGTTAGCCCCCGGAAAATGCTCGCGTTTCCCGGGTGCGCGGGCCGGAAAGCGACCGCCCGGGCTCAGCACGGACGCGAGCGCCCACCCGCCCCGCGCAGCGAGCATGTTCCCTCGATTACCCTTGTCCGCCAACGAAATCACCCGCCCACGTGGCGGGGCAATCCAGTGCGGTCACCGTAAGGTCACGGCTCTTGCGGAGGACTCTCTTGCGGCCCAAGGCTTTCCCTTGCTCGCTCCGCCACAGACGGGGAACCACGCTCGCCGGGCCGAGATCCCCGCACCGCAACGGGCTGGTCCGCTGGCGCCTCCTTCGGCACCCCGAGCCGACGCAGCCGCCCCGCGGACGGCGGCGCTTGCGGCCGGATCCCCGCGGGTGCTTCCGCCAGTTCCCACCAGACAGTCATGGCGCTCCTTTCTTCCCTCGCGGCCCAGCGGTCCGCACTCGGATAACCGATCAAGCGCGCGGACAACCGCGAGACCACCTGGACGTGTGATGCCCTGTTACGACGATTCACGCGAAAGTTCGGCCAGCTTGCGCAGAATCTCCGCGCCGTCGCCCAACGTGTCGCGCTCCAGCGGTGAAATGCGCCACCAGACGACGCCCGCGACGACCCGGCTCGGCGGAAGGACCACGAGTTCTCCCGGCGAAACGACCTCGACCCCGGGCGCGAGTTCGCAGTTCCCGCAACGGCCGGGCGTCACGAAGAAGAACGCCCCGTGCGGCGACAACGCCATCGGACCGAGCGGCCGCCCGCCGTCGAACGCGGCGAGCGACCGCCAGCCAAGGTGCGTCGGCGCGCGCAAGACGTCGAAGTGCTCCCCCACCGGCGCGAGAATCGCCTGCCGATGCACCGACCACCACCCCGCGACCACGCGCCGGTCGACGGTCGCCGAGGACCGGGGAACCGTCGCCTCCCGGCCGCCGAGCAGCTCGAAACTGACCGGATGCCAGGTCGTCAGCCCGTCGCACACCGGCCCCGGCAGCACCGGCCACCCCAGCGCGGCGTAGTGCTCGGCCGCCGTGCGCAGCGAACGCAACGCGACCCCGTGGTCGGCGGCCAAGCACCGGGAACGGCTTCCGCGCGCAACAGCGGTCATCGCAAGAGTCCCTTCCGAGAACCAGCCCCGCCCGCTTCGGCAGCCGAGGCCCCGCCCGCCCACCATGCGGCGACGCCGAGCCGCGGACCAGCCAGCGAACCGGGCGCAAACCGGGAGCCCGGCGGTGCCGAGTTCGTCGAGCCACGGCACGCCCGCGACCGGCGATGCGGCCGTCACTTGGTACGGAAGACCGCTTCGCCCTGAAGGGTTTCTCCCCGCCGTCAGCGCGACGGGACTGATCGGCGCACGCGTCCTGTCGAAGTGCTCACGCCAGGCCGTGCGCGGGATTGCCCATCAGCAGTAACCGTGAGCACGATCGGAGTACCCGCCGGCCGGAACCGGATCCGTTCCGCATCGCGCGCCCCAGGATCGCGGCGTCTCAGCCAGCACCCTGCATTGTCGACAAAACCGCCCTGGTCACGTTCGTGACCGCTCGGGTGGCGTCGCTGCCCGGCGTCCCCTGAATCAGCACCAGCATTTCGGTCTGGTCCGACACTCCGACCAGCATCGACGCCTGTCCCTGGCTCCGGCGGTCCGCGGTATTGGCCAGCACAGCCGGAAAACCGCTCACGACCGTCGGCTCGAAGTAGCCGTTTTCGTAATAGCCGGACGCATTTTGCCGATAGGCGTTGGTCAGGCCGTTTTTCACGGTGGTCAGAAATGTCGCGCTGACCGCCGTGTATCCGTCGCTGAACCGCCAGCCGCAACCGGCGCCGCTGGCCGCTTTGTCCGCCTTCGGCTGGCTCAGCTGCAACGCGGACAGCTGCGCCGGCGTCAGCATGCCGCACGGATCCGCGAGGAACTTGTCCACGTTGACCGGAGCGGAAACCTTCGGCGCCACCGCAATCTGGCTCCCCGGCGGGGACGACGGACCGCTCTGCTCAGCACGAGAAGGCGCCGCCACCCCCTGGACCGATGCGGAGCACCCGCTGACCGCGACCGCCACCACGATCGCCAGCGCGAGGCGAAACCGAGCAAAAGTCACCGCCCTACTTTAATCTTGCCCGCTCCACCAGCGGCGGAGACCCGCGGACGCAGATCACGAATGAGAAACGAACCTCCCGGGTACCCCACAGTTTCAACGCCCGCGGCCGCAAGTCGCGGGCGGCGGCAGGAAGGAGTAGATCGTGTACCGGAATACTCCCGACCCGAGCGTGGAAAGGAGCGAGGCCGAACCGGCGGCACCGCCCGTCGTCAGTGCACCCATTGACGCTTCGGTCAAGTCGCGTTTCGAAGAACTCGCACCGGCACAGCCGCGCGAGGCGGCGATCCTGCGGCAGAAACTCGCGCACTGGCTGAAGGAACTGCCGCTGGACGCGCGCAGCGAATTCGACATCACGCTGGCCGCCTACGAGGCCTTGGCCAACGTCGCGGCGCACGCCTATCCCGGCGGCACCGGGTGGACCCGGCTGTACGCGGACTGGGCAGGCGACACCGTGACGGTGACGGTGAGCGACACCGGCTGCGGCATCGCTCCCGAACGGAAGGCCGCGCCGTCCTCAGGCGGCCGGGGCTTGCCGTTGATCGACGAGGTCACCGACCGGATGAGCATTGACACCGGCGAGCACGGCACGACCGTGACGATGGTCTGGCGGCCCGCTGCGCTGCGCCAGGACACTGCGGCCTGAGGCCCGGGCCGGCACCGCTCACCGCGCCACCGCGATGGTGCCGCCCGCCAGCGGTGTCGGCCCGAACCAGTCCAGGCAGACCACCATCGCGTCGTCCTCGGCTTCGGCGCCGTCCCGGCGGACGGCGAGTTCGCGCAGCATCCGGCCCGGCACGTGCGCCGCGGGCAGGTCGGCGGTCGTCACCACCGCTTCGGCCAGCTCGCGGTCTCCGTAGTGTTCGTCGAGGAGCCCGGCCGCGTTGTACACGCCGTCGCTGACGAACACGAACCGGTCTCCGTCGACGGCCTGGAACCGGTGCGTGGCGTAGACCGTGTCCTCGAACATGCCCAGCGGCAGCTGTTCCTCGAAATGGATCCGCTCGGCCTTGCCGTCGCGCAGCACCCACAGCCGCGGCGACCCGGCGTCGACGACATCGACCATGCCGGTGGCGAGATCGAACTCCAGCAGCAGCGCGGCCACCTGCGCGCCGCCGCGGTAGTGCGCGTAGACCGCCTGGTCGGCCAGTTCGGCCTGCGCGTCCAGCTCGACGCCGGCCCGGCGGGCGTTGCGCAGTGCGTTGACCGCGAGGTTGGTCAGCAACGCGGCTTCGCTGCCTTCGCCCATGCCGTTGATCAGGGTGACGGCGAGCTTCTGGGCCGAGGCGGACCAGTCGAAGCAGTCGCCGTAGATCGCGTAGGCCGGTTCGAGCTGGCCGCCGAGGGCGAACTCGGCGCGAGTGCAAGCCCGGCCGGGCAGCAGCTGCCACTGCATCTCGGCCGCCAGCGTCAACCGGGACGAACGGCGGGCCTGGAGATAGAGATCGGTGTCGCGGTCGGCGACGAACAGTTCGTGGGCCAGCGCCTCGGCGAACCTTTCCAGCTCGGCCCAGACCTGCGGTTCCGGTTCCTCCGGCAGGGTCACCGCCAGGATGCCGAGCCGGTCGCCGCGGACGCTCACTGGCAGGTAGCCGGTCACGCCGTCGCGGTCGTGGTCGAACGTGGCGGCCTGGGCGACGAAGGCCGTCCCCGCCGTGGTGCCCTCGACCGGGATCGGTTCGGTCGTGTAAGGCAGCGTCTTCACCTGGCACAGTTCGGTCAGCGCGTAGTCGGCCATCCAGATTTCGACCGCTTTCGCGCCGAAATGCTCGGCCAGCGCGGAGCGCAGCGCGGCCGGGAGGTCGTGGGGCGGCACATCGCGCAGCAATCGCTCGACCGCCAGGGATCTGTCCAACGCCGCCTCCTGCTCACGCCGCCGGGCGCCGGGGCGGCACGCGGTCAGTCTTGCGAGTCTGCTCCGCTCCGCCGTGCCGGTCTATGGCCAATCGCGTGAGCTGTCCTGCCGGATCAGCATATGGATGCCACAGTGGAGGCCGTGCATCGGTCCCGCGAACAGCCCGGCCTCGACGGGCGGCCGAACTCCCCGATCTGCTCGAAGCGGTCGTCGAGCGGATGCGGGAGGTGCCGGCGCATCCGCTGTCGCACGCCCAGCTGCGCGCGGTCGTCGCGCTCGACCGCCACGACGGGCTCAACCTGCGGACGCTGGCCGAACTGCTCGGCTCGACGCCTCCGCTGGCGAGCCGGTTGTGCGACCGGCTCGAGGCGGTCGGCTTCCTCGAACGGCTGCCGAGTTCGCGCGATCGCCGGGAGCTGGTCCTGCGGTTGAGCGAACGCGGCCGCGGATACCTGCGGGAACTGCGCGCCCGCCGCCGGGAGAGCGTCCGCGCGGTGCTGGCCCGGATGACACCCGCCGGACGGGCCGCACTGGCCCGCGGGCTGCGGGAATACCAGGCGGTCGCCGCCGTCCGGGAGCGCGGCGACAGGCCGGGGTGAGCCCCCGGTGTTGCACCACTACCCTCCACTGTTGTTACATGACAACAATGGATCGGCGGCGCAGCACGCCCTGACCGCAGGAGGATACGGTGCCGGGCACGGACAAGGGCGACGTCCGGGGTCTGCTGACGCGGACTCTGGACGAGGACCACGCCGCCCTGGTGGACGACTGGGTCCGGCAGCAGCTGGAGGTCCCGGACGCGCCGCACGACGAACGCGAGCTGCGCCGCGAGGCCGCGGAACTGCTCGAAACGCTGCGGGACGCACTCGGCGCCGAACTGCCGGCGGCCCGCATCGTGGAGCGGGACCCGGGCGTGCGCGACGCGCTGACCGCGCTGTCGCAACGGCGGGCACGGGCGGGTGCGGCGCCGTCGGCCACCGCGATGGCGATCCTGGCGCTGAAGCGGACGCTGCTGGACGCGATCGAGCGCCACACCGCCGATCCGGCGGTGCGCTACCGGGCCGCCCTCCTGGTCAGCGAACTGCTCGACCGCGCGGGCGTGCTGTCGTTCGCCGTGTACGTCTCCGGGCGCGAGCAGATCATCCGCGACCAGCACCACCAGATGCTCGAGCTGTCGACCCCGGTCGTGCAGCTGTGGCGGCACATCCTCGCGGTCCCCCTGATCGGCACGCTGGACAGCGCCCGCACCCAGGTCGTGATGAACAACCTCCTGGAGGCCATCCAGACGCACGAGGCCCGCGTCGCGATCATCGACATCACCGGAGTGCCCACAGTGGACACCGCGGTCGCGCAGCATCTGCTGCAGACCGTTTCCGCGGTGCGGCTCATGGGCGCCGACTGCGTCATCAGCGGCATCCGGCCCCCGATCGCGCGGACCATCACCCAGCTGGGCATCGACCTGTCGCACATCGTGACCCGGGGGTCTCTCGCCGACGCGCTGGCCACCGCGATGCAGCTGCTGGGCGAGCGGCCCCGCGCCGGCGCGGTGAACGGGTGAACCCCGGGCTGCCGATCCTGCGGCTGGGCGACGTCCTGCTCAGCGGTTTGCTCAACGACCTCGACGACGCCACCGCGCTGGCGTTCACCGACGAACTCGCCAACCGCATCGCCGACGAGGGGATCCGCGGCGTCGTCATCGACATCTCCCGGCTGGAGCTGATCGACTCGTTCGTGGCGCGGGTGCTGATGCAGCTGGCCGACACCGGACGGCTGCTCGGCACCCGGATGATCGTCGCGGGCATGCGCCCGGCCGTCGCGATCACCCTGTCCGAGCTGGGGCTGCAGCTCACCGGCGTCCAGACCGCGCTCACCGCCGAGCAGGCGATGGAGCTGCTGGGCTGGCGCCGGCCCGCCGAGGCCGCCGAAGAGGCGCCTCATGCTCCCTGACGGACTCACCGATCCCGGAAACGACACCCCGCCCGGCGAACACGTCGTGCGGGCCGAGGAGGACCTGCTCGCCGCCCGGCACGCGGTGCGCGCCAGCGCGGTCGCGGCGGGCTTCTCGATCGTCGACCAGACCAAGATCGTCACCGCGGCCAGCGAGCTGGTCCGCAACGCCTACATCCACGGCGGGGGCGGCACGCTGACGATCGAGGTCGTGCGCGGCGACACCGGCCGGGTCGGCCTGCGCCTGCGGGTCCGCGACGAAGGACCGGGCATCGCCGACGTCGCGCAGGCGATGACCGACGGATTCAGCACCGGAGCCGGGCTCGGGCACGGGCTGGGCGGCACCCGGCGGCTGGCCGACGAGTTCCGTCTCGACACCGCGCCCGGCAAGGGCACCACGGTCACGATCGTGCGCTGGAAACCGTGAGCGCCGCGGCTCTCCCGCCCTCGCGGCACGTGCGCGTCGACCACGCCAGCGCCGTGTACGCCGCCACGCGCACGACCCGCGAGACCGGCCGGGCCGCCGGGCTGCCCGACGTGCTCACCGAGCGCGCGGCCGTGGTCACGTCGGAGCTGGCCAGCAACCTCAACAAGCACGCGGTCAACGGATCGGTCGTGGTGCAGCGGTCGGCGATCGGGCACGGCGTCGACGTCCTGGCCGCCGACGACGGGCCGGGGATGGCCGACGTCGGGCACTGGCTGCTCGACGGCAACTCGACCACCGCCACCCTCGGCACCGGTCTCGGCGCGGTCAGCCGGATGGCCACCGTGTTCCGGATCCGCTCGGCGCCCGGCGGAGGGACGGTCGCCGGCGCGCGGCTGCTCGCCCCCGGCACGCCCGCCGGCCGGGCCGCCGCGATCGGGCATTTCTGCCTGCCTCGCGACGGGGAAGAGCAGTGCGGGGACGCGGTGGCGGTCGCGCAGGCGCACGACGGCTGGACCGCCGTCGTCGTCGACGGGCTCGGCCACGGCCCGGACGCCGCCGAAGCCGCCGATCTCGCCGTCCGCGTCTTCGGCCAGAACCCCGACCGGCCGCTGACCCAGCAGCTCGCGAGCATGCACCGGGCGCTGCGGGCCACCCGCGGCGCCGCCGTCGCCCTCGCCCGGATCGCCCCGCACCGGCTCGATTTCTGCGGCGTCGGCAACGTCAGCGGAACCGCGGTCGGCCCGGGCCGCGAACCCCGGCTGCTGCTGAGCGTCCCGGGCATCGTCGGATTCAGCCTGCCCGCCGTCCAGGTCCGCCAGGCCCCGCTGTCGGACGGGGACCTCGTCCTGCTGCAGACCGACGGCGTCGGCCACGGATGGCGGACCCCGCCGCCCGGCGGCAAAGCCCTGCCCCTGACCGCCAACGCGTTGCTGCTGGCGGCCGAACTCGCCCACCGCCACCGCAATCCGCGCGACGACGCCGCGATGATCGCCCTGCACCCCCATTGGCTCGCCTGATGCACCCTGCCCTCGCCCGGTTCCGCCGCCGCCTGCGCGTCGCCTGCGCCGACGCGGGCGTGCCCGCCGACGACCGCGCGCGCCTCGTCCTGTCCGCGACCCTGCTCGCCGAAGCCTCCCTCGGCGCGGGCCGGCGCGTCGTCCTCGAAACGGCCGCCGCCGAGCACCGGCTCGCCGTCACCCTCCGCCTGCCCGAACCGGTGGAACAGGCCCGGCGCAACGCTCTCCCGCTGCTGCCCGACGCCGGCGACGACGCCACCCCGACCTGGTATCTCCCCGCCGGCGAAGGCCCGGTGCCCGCTCCGGCCGACGACGAAGCGGCCACTCGCGAGGAGATGCTCGCGCTGATCGCCCGGGCCGACGGCCTCGCCCAGCAGCAACGCGAGCTCAAGCACGAACTCGCGGAGACGAACAGCGGCGTGCTGGCGATGTACGTCGAACTCGAAGAGCGCGACGAGCAGCTGCGCACCGCGCACGCGTTCATCTTCCGCGAACTCGAGGACGCGCTGCGGCCCCCGCCGCCGGACGCGCCCGGGCTCGGGCTCGCCGTCCACTATTCGCCGACCGACCCGGACTCCCCGACCGGCGGCGATCTCTACGACTGGTTCGTCCTGCCGGACGGCTCGCTGCACGTGACGCTCGTCGACGCGGTGGGGCACGGCGTCACCTCCACCCGGCACGCGCTCACCGCCACCCACGCCATCCGGACCCTGGCCCTGCAGGGGCACCCGTTCCACAACCTCATCGCCCGTACGGCGGAAACGCTGGCGCGGATCGAACCGGACCTGATGGCCACCGTGCTGCTGGCCCGCGTCGACCCAGCGACCGGCGAGACGACGCTGGCCAACGGCGGGCATCCGCCTCCGGTGCTGGTGACCGAGGCCGGGGCCGCGGAACTGCTGCCTCCGCCGGTCGTCGGCCGCGGCGTCGGATTCCCCGACCCGGGCAGCCCCGCGCTCACCCGCCGCACGCTGCGGCCCGGCGACACCTTGCTGCTCTACACCGACGGCCTGATCGAAAGCCGCCGCGACCTCGACGAGGGCCTCGTCCGGCTGCTCGACCACGCGCCCGCGCACGCCCGCCACCCGATCGACGCGCTCCCCCGCGACCTCGTGACCCGGATGCACGACGTCGTGCTGCACACCGACGACACCGTCCTGCTGGCCCTGCGGCGAACTGAGCACCTCTGACTGGAGAACGACGATGACGCGATCCCCCCGTCCCGCCCTGGGCACCGCACGGAGCGGAATCCACCGGTGACCGCCGCGGCCGATCACGAAGCCCTCACTGCTTCTTTCGCCCGGGCAAAAGAAGCAGTCGAAGAAGCCCGGCAACGGCTGACCGCGCCGGCGCCAGCCGACCTGCACGCGGCGGTCCACGGCATCGTCGCCACCACGGCCGCATTGGCGAACGCCGCGACGGCGTTGATCGACCGGACGCCTTCGGCTTTCTGCCGGGACCACGCCGGAGAGGTGCGCGAACTCGTCGCGGACCTCCTCGCCATCCGCGGCTGCTTCACCACCGCCCTCCGGCTCGCCGAACCGGCTCTGCAAGACCTGGAGCAGTTCCGGGCCACCGCTCCGTGACTGGTCTGCTCGTCAGCCGCGGCAGACCTGGCAGCCGCTGGGCAGCACCGCCGTCCAGGCCGCGGACAGCACGGACCCGCCGCACGAGCGAGGCCGCGTCCAGCACCCGCGCAAGGGAAACTCTCGCCGCAGCGCAGGGGTCAGGACCGCTTCGCCGACGGCGTAATGCGTCCCCCGGGCAATTCCGGCGCGGCGGCCGCGTCGAACGCGCGCAACCCGGTCACCAGGGCGTCCCGCTCCTCCTCGCTCAGCCCGGCGAGAACCTGGTGCAGGCTCGCCCGGCGCCGCGCCCGCAGATCCTGCAGGTAAGCCCGCCCGGCGTCGCTGAGCCGGAGCGTCAGTTCCCGCCGGTTCCGCGCGTTCGGCAGCCGCACCAGGAACCCGACCGCCTCCAGCCGGTCGCACAGCCGGCTCACCAGCGGCGGCGTCGAACCCAGAAGCTCGGCCAGGGTCCGCAGGTTCAGCCCGTCGTAGCGGTCCAGCGCGACCACCGCACGCACCTGCGACAACGACAACGGCCTCGGCGACGCGTCCCGTGCCCGCTCGAAGAAAATCTCGAGCAGCTCGGCCGCGTCCGCCACGGCAGCCGCGGCCTGCTTGGCCGCCCGTGTCCCGCCGGTCCGGTTCGCTGCGTTCACTGTGGCATCCCTGGGTCTCGCCGTCACCGCAGTTTACCGCCGGTCTCCCGGCCCCCGGACCGCGCCGGCTTCGCCGGACCATCATTGTCATAGAGCAACTGTTGCCGTACGGTAACAGCTTATCGCTTTTCGCAAGGACTAAGGAATGTCGCTGAACGACGAAACATCCGACCACGTCGACGACCCGCGCGTGGTGCGCCGGGTCGACGAGGTCACCGGAGCGCTGGAGCGCCTGTCCGACACGCTCGACCAGGAAGAAGGACTGCCGGCCATCCTGCACCGGCTCTGCCAGCAGGTCGTTCCGGCCATCCCGGGCGCCGACCACGCCAGCGTGTCGGTGGTGAGCGACGGCGTTCCCCGCACGGTGGCCGCGACCGCGGACGAGGCCGGAACCATCGCCGCGGCGCAGTACGACGCCGGTTCCGGTCCCGCGCTGGAGGCGGCCCGCACCGGCAAAGTCGTCCGCGTCACCGTGTCCGACGAAGCCACCGGACGCTGGCCCGGCTTCGTCAGCGCAGCCCGCGACGCGTCCGTCGGCAGCTACCTGTCCGCGCCGCTGTACCTCGACGAAGAGTTCTCCGGTTCGCTGACTCTCTACGGCGCGGGCGACCACGGCTTCAGCGACCTCGACGCCGCCCTGCTCGAGCTCTACACCACCGCCGCCGAAGCCGCCCTGCGGCAAGCCCAACGGCACCGCACCGCCCGGACCACGGTCGACGAACTCCGGACCGCGCTCAGCTCCCGCGCGGTCATCGACCAGGCGAAAGGCATCCTGATGGCCGTCCGCCGCGTCACCGCCGACGAAGCCTTCGAGATCCTCGTCGGCCAATCCCAGCGCACGAACGTCAAACTCCGCACCCTGGCACAGCAATTCGTCGACGAGGTGTGCCGCCCCGGCACGGACGGCTAGGGCGTGTCTGACAAATATCCCGGTTGATTATTGGGATGCTGCTGCTCGTGTCGCGGTTTCAGTTGCTCTCAGACGATCAGTGGGCGTTGATCGAGGACCTGCTGCCGGTCCGGACTGGTAAGCGCGGGCGTCCG
>NZ_ASXG01000034.1 GCF_000411975.1 Amycolatopsis orientalis DSM 43388 | reverse complement strand
TTTTTTTTCAAGCAGAAGACGGCATACGAGATAGCCGATGAGATCATTGAAGAATGGAGTAGACAAATGTCTACATTTTTCGACAAAAAATAAGAAAGATCTTCCTAATTTACACTTGAAAGGATACAATAAAGATAGATTTGATTTGCTGGTTTTTTTGAAAGGGAGTTGAACATGGCATGGTGTACAGGCTTGTCGCGATTTTTTTCATTCTCCTGGCGCTAAGCGGCTGCGGACAATCGCCGCTGAAAGGGAAAATTGAAAAAGTCGGTTTGCTTGTCCCTGATACGATAAGTGATCAAGTATGGGGAACCAAAGGATATAAAGGATTA
>NZ_ASXG01000033.1 GCF_000411975.1 Amycolatopsis orientalis DSM 43388 | reverse complement strand
ACCGGAGCACCCGCCCCAGCATGGTCAAGATCACCCACCACCCACAAGATCACGGACAGGCCCTCGCCGAGTCGAACTGGGCCGTCAGGCCGCGCACGCATTCCTCGTGCAGTGCTCGGCCCGTCCCCGTGCCCCACTCTGACGGGAGGAGGTAGATCGACGACAGTTCGCCGGTCTTCGGGGTGGCGTCGTCGTCTCGGCTGGGGCCGAAAACCGCGAAGCCGGTGATCTTGTCCGCGACGCTCGCTGCCAGGACCGTGTGCGGGCGGGAGGCGTCCGCCAGGCTGGAGGCCCAGAACTGTTCCCGCGCCTCGACCGACAGGCCGGCCAGGAACTCGTCCGGCAGCAGACCCGCGTAGGCCGCTTGCCAGGAACCGACGTGGACCGCTGCGATGCCTGCCGCGTCTTCCGGGGTCGCGGGGCGGATCTCGAGGTCGGGCACCGGTCCTCCAGCGGGGTACGGCGGGCGAGGATCTTCCGCGGGCAGTTCAGCACACACCGGCGCGTGCGCGCATGCGGTTTACCGGAGTGACCACAATGGACAGTCTGAGCCGGGCAAAGACCCGAAACCCGACCGGAGGCGCGGCGAGGGAGTGCGTTCGGGCAAGGGTTCCGGGAGTTCAGGCATCACCGCCTCGCCCCGGCGGCTCCACTGCCGCCCAGCCGATAGCCTCGCCGGATTGGCGGATCAGGCTCCGCTCGTTCGTCATGCCCGTGCGCACCAGGAAATGGGACAACCGATGACCAACCCGTTGATCGCGCCGGTGAAGGACTCCACGACCGCGATGTCCGGGGTTCCTCTGCTGGAAGACGCCACCGGCCTCAAGACCGCGATCGAGAGCAAGGACTGGGCGGCTGTCGCGATCGGGGCGGTGGGGACCGCGCTGGACGTGCTGACCGCGGTGATGGACCCGTTCGGGGCGATCTTCGCGGCGGGGGTCGGGTGGTTGATGGAGCACGTCGGGCCGTTGAAGGAGGCGCTCGACGCGTTGACCGGCAAGGCGGACGAGATCAAGTCCCAGTCGGAGACCTGGACGAATGTCGCCAAGGAGCTCGAGGGCGTTTCGACGGAGCTGACGGAGCTGGTCAAGAAGGATCTGCAGGACTGGCAAGGCGAAGCGGCCGACGCGTATCGAAAGAAGGCCGACGACACGTCCGCGTTGATCGCGAGTGCGCAGAAGGGCAGCGAGGGCGCGGCGAGCGGCGTCAAAACGGCGGGCGAGATCGTGGCCGCGGTGCGGTCGCTGGTGCGGGACACGATCGCGGATCTGGTCGGGCACCTGATCTCGTGGGCGTTGCAGGTCGTGTTCACGCTCGGGATCGGGATGACCTGGGTGGTGCCGCAGGTGATTTCCGCGGTAGCGAAGACAGCGTCGAAGATCACGCAGGTCACCACGAAACTGGTCAAGGCGCTCAAGGCGCTGATCCCGCTGCTGAAGAAGGCCGGGACGCTGTTCGGTGACGCGGGCAAGGCGTTGAAGGGCCTCAAGGGCGGCAAGACAGCGCCGACGCACCGGCCCAAGGACATCGACGTCAAATCCGGGAACAGCCACCCCGGCGGGGACGAAGGCACGCACACCTCCAGCGCCGGTGGCGGGGGCGGGCACCACGGCAACTCCGGCGACACCCACTCAGGCAGCAACCGCGAAGGCAACAACCACCAAGGCGGCAACCCCGAAAACGGACCGGACGGGCACACGTCGACCTCCGGCAGCTCCTCGACCGGCGGAGGCGGGCCGGCCAGAAACGGCGGCGGCTCCCGATCGCTCGACAAACAGGGCGAGAACTCGCGCGGTCTCGACAACATCTGCACCGCCGGCGACCCGATCGACGTCGCGAGCGGCCAGATGGTGATGGCCGAGACCGACGCCGCCTTCCTCAGCGCGCTGCCGATGGTCTTCGAGCGCACGCACTTCTCGTCGTTCCGCGCGGGCGGCTGGCTCGGCCCGGCTTGGGTGTCCACTTTGGACGAGCGGGTCGAGGTGCACGAGGACCAGGTGTGGTTCGCCGGCGCGGACGGGATCGTCCAGGTGTTCCGCCGCCCCCGCGGCGACGAGTGGGTCGCCGCCGAGCACGGGCCCGCGCGGTATCTGGCCGAGGAGCCCGGCGGCGGATTCGTCCTCGAAGACCGCGAGAGCGAGCGGGTCCTGACGTTCGAACGCGGCAGCGGCCCGGTCCGGCCGATCCGTTCGATCAGCGGCCGCGGCAAGGAATACATCCACTTCCAGCGCGACCAGCACGGCACGCCGATCGCGATGCGGCACAGCGGCGGCTACCTGATCCGGATCGCCACCGAAGGCGGGCTCGTCACCGGGCTGTCCACGGTGACCGCGGACGGGACCGAGGTGCCGCTGGTCCGCTACGGCTACGCCAACGGCAACCTCACCGAGATCGTCAACGAATCCGGTCTCCCGTTCCGCTACGCCTACGACAACCTGGGGCGGATCGTCGAATGGACCGACCGCAACGGCGAGTGGTACCGCTTCCACTACGACCGCGAGGGCCGGGTCGTGCGCACCGAGGGCTCCGGCAACTGCCTCACCGTCACGATGGAATACGACCTGGCCACGCGGATCACCCATGTCGTCGATTCGCTGGGCCGCCGCAGTGCCTACCACCTGAACGAAACCGGCCGGGTCGTGCGCGAGGTCGACCCGACCGGCGCGGCGCGCTCGTACGAATGGGACGCGCTGGACCGGCTGGTCGGCGAAACCGACGAGCTGGGCAGGCAGCGGACCTACCGCTACGACGAGATGAACAACCTGGTCGCCCTGCGGCGGCCGGACGGCACGGAACTCACCATCGAGCGCAACGACTTCGGCCAGGCGATCCGCATGGTCGAAACACCGGGCGTCGAAACCCGGTGGGAATACGACGAACGCGGCAACGTGACCCGCGTCGTCGAACCGGGCGGCGGGGCCACCAGCTACACCTACGACGAGTGGGGGCACGTCGCGTCGATCACCGATCCGAACGGCTCGACGCTGACCGTGGTGTCCGACGACGCGGGCAACCCGATCACCGTAACCGACGCCCGCGGCGCGACGACTGCCTACTCCTACGACTGCTTCGGCAGGCTCTCCGCGATCGTCGATCCGAACGGGGCGGCCGAGGAGTTCGGCTACACCATCGACGGCGCGCTCGCCTGGCATCGCCTGCCGGACGGGTCGACGGAGGAATGGCATTACGACGGCGAAGGCAACAACCGCCTGCACGCCGACGCCTCCTCGGCGATCACCCAGCAGGAGGTGACCCACTTCGACCTGGTCTCGGCCGAGATCCGGCCGGACGGCACCCGGCTCGAATACTCCTACGACACCGAACTGCGGCTCACCGCGGTGACCAACGAACAAGGCCAGGTCTGGCGCTACGAGTACGACCTGGCGGGCAACCTCGCCCGCGAGACCGATTTCGGCGGGGCTTCCTCGTCCTACGGCTACAACGCCGCCGGCGAGCTGACGGAGATCCGCAACGAGGCGGGCGAGGTGATCACCCTGCGCCGCGACGTGCGCGGCAACATCGTCGAGGAGATCGTCGAAGGACCGTCCGGCACCCTGCACACCCGCTTCGAATACGACGTCCTCGGCGAGCTGGTCGCTCTCGACGACGGCACGACCCGCATCGAATACATCCGGGACGCGGCCAGCCGGATCGTCGGCGAAAAGGTCAACGGACGCGTCGTCCGCTCCGAATTCGACTCCTCGGGCAACCAGATCCGGCGGCAAACGCCGTCCGGGGCGGAAAGCGTCTGGGAATACGGCGAAGCCGGCTTCCCGGCCGCGGTGCGCGCCGCGGGCCGCACCACCCGGTTCGAATACGACCGGACGGGCCGCGAAACCCTCCGCGCGTTCGGCCAGGACGCGGCGATCGTCCGCTCGTGGACCCCGGCCGGACGGCTCGCCCGCCAGGCGGTGCGGCCCGCGACCGGCGGACCCGGCCAGGACCGGCAGTACCACTACCGGCCCGACGGCCTTCCCGACCGGATCGACGACGGGACGGCCGGGTCGCGCTGGCTCGCGATGGACGTCCGCGGCCGGGTGATCTCGGTGCGCGCCCGGGGCTGGAACGAGCAGTACTCCTACGACCCGACCGGACGGCTCGTCGACGCCGACTGGCCCGCCCCGGAGGAAGAGGACCGGCGCGGCAGGCGGTCCGGCCCCGCCTCGGTGATCACCGAGGCCGGCCGCGTCCGCTACACCTACGACCAGGCCGGCCGGATGCGCACCCGCCGGCACGAGGACGGCCGGACCTGGACCTACACCTGGGGCCCGCTGAACCGGCTCGTCGCGGTCGAGGTCCCGGACGGCACCAGGTGGCACTACACCTACGACCCGCTGGGCCGCCGCGTCCGCAAGGAGCACTTCGCCACCGACGGGACGACGCTGCTCGAACGGGTCGAGTTCGCTTGGGACGGCGAAACCTTGGCCGAGGCGACCCGGTCCGGTCCGGGCGCCGCCGAAACCACGGTGTGGGACTACGAACCGGGCACCTTCGTGCCGCTGCTGCAGCGCCGGCGCACCGCTTCCGCGGATCAGAAGCGCATCGACGAGCAGTTCTTCGCCATCGTGGCCGAACCGTCCGGCACGCCGACCGAACTGCTCGACGAACGCGGCGAAATCGCCTGGCAGGCCCGCAGCAGCCTGTTCGGCGTCGTGGTGGCCGAGTCCGGCGGAACCGGGATCCCGCTCCGGTTCCAGGGCCAGTATTTCGACGAGGAAACCGGGCTGCACTACAACTTCCACCGGTATTACGACCCGGTCCTCGCCCGCTATCTCAGCCCGGACCCGCTCGGGCTCGGCGGCGGACTGGACCCGCACGCCTACGTCGCCAACCCGCACGTCTCGGTCGACCCGCTCGGCCTCGTCGGCGGCTCCTGCAACTCCTCCCGCGGCCTCGGCGGACAGGGCTCCGGCGGCGGCTCCCAGCGCGGCCGGAGCCGGCTGCGCTCGCCCAGCCCCGGCCCGAACGGCGAGCGGCGGATGCGGTCCCCCGGCGGCCGCGTCTACCAGGAGGGACCGCCCACCGTCGCGGCCGGCGCGCGCAGGCGCGAGCACTACGGCTACAAGAACCTGTCGCACAAGCACTCCAAGATGCGGCCGCTGTTCGAGCGGAACGCGGTTTCGCCGCCGCCGAAGTTCCGCAAGCGCGGCGATGACACGAAGTGGTACATGGATCCGAACCGGCGCTACCGGACGCACGACTACCTGGGCAATCCCACCGGCATCGTGCGCGGCCACAGCAATGTCGTGATGGGCCACAACCCGTCCGCCGGAACCCATTTCAACCAGACCGGCATTCACCAGACGCCCGCGCAGAACTTCGCGCACAACTCCGACGTCCGGATTTTCAAGCACCTCGAACCGGCGAAGGCCTCCGCCGCGAGCGGCTCCAAGGAACCGCCTTACGACGCCCCGACCCCGCAGCGCGGCAACCGGGTTTACTGGGACCAGAACCATCCCGGCTACGTCGGCAATCCGGACGCCGACTGGAACCTGCTGAACCCTCAGCCGAGCAGGTCCTCCGGCGGCTACGGCGGGTCATCCGGCGGCGGGTACAGCGGCGGCTACGGCGGATCCAGCAGCCACAGCGGCGGGTACGGCGGCAGCTACGGAGGCAGCAGCAGCAGCCGGAACCACGGCTACGACTCCGACGACGACCTCTACGACGCCTGACGCGAGGCGTGGCCCGGGAAACCCCGGGCCACGCCGGCACCGCCAGCCGAGCGCGCGGCTCAGCTCTTCTCGAGGTACTCCGCCCGCTCCAGGTCGACCACGTCGGCCACCATCTGTGCCAATCCTGGCAGCGAAGCCAGCTCCGGGTCGCCCGAGACAAGCTCCTGCGCCTGGGCCCGCGCTTCGGTGATCAGGTCCTCGTCGCGCAGCAACGACAACAGCTTCAGCCCGGACCGTTTGCCCGACTGGGCCGCGCCGAGGATGTCGCCCTCCCGGCGCAGTTCCAAGTCCAAACGGGACAGTTCGAACCCGTCCGTGGTGGACTCGACCGCGGCCAGCCGTTCGCGCGTGGACGTGCCGTCGAGGGTTTCGGTGACCAGCAAGCACAATCCGGGCACGCTCCCCCGCCCGACGCGGCCGCGCAGCTGGTGCAGCTGGCTCACGCCGAAGCGGTCGGCGTCGAGGATGACCATCGCGGTCGCGTTGGGGACGTTCACCCCGACCTCGACCACGGTCGTCGCCACCAGGACTTCGATCTTCCCCGCGCCGAACGCCCGCATCACGGCGTCCTTCTCGTCGGTCGGCATCCGGCCGTGCAGGGCGGCGATCTTCAAGCCCTTCAACGCGCCGTTGGCGAGATCCGGCGCGACGTCCAGCACCGCGAGCGGCGGCCGCTTGTCGCTCTTGTCCGACGGCGGTTCGTCGCCGATCCGCGGGCACACGACGTACGCCTGGTGCCCCTTGCCGACTTCCTCGCGGACCCGCTGCCACACCCGGTCGAACCACGCCGGTTTCTCCGCGACCGGCACGACCGTCGTCTTGATCGGCGAGCGGCCGACCGGCATTTCGCGCAGCGCGGAGGTTTCCAAGTCGCCGTATACCGTCATGGCGACCGTGCGCGGGATCGGCGTCGCCGTCATGACCAGCACATGCGGGCTCGTCGAATCGGCTCCGCGCGAGCGCAGCGCGTCCCGTTGCTCGACGCCGAACCGGTGCTGTTCGTCCACCACCACGAGCCCGAGATCGGCGAACTGCACGGTGTCCTGGATCAGCGCGTGCGTGCCGACGACAATGCCCGCCTCGCCGCTCGCCGCCTCCAGCAACGCTTTCTTGCGTTCCTTCGCGCCCATCGACCCGGTGAGCAGCGTGACCCGGGTCGAGTTCTCGGCCGCGCCCAGCTCGCCCGCCATGCCGAGGTCGCCGAGCATTTCGCGCAGCGACCGCGCGTGCTGCGCGGCCAGCACCTCGGTCGGCGCGAGCATCGCCGCCTGCCGCCCGGAATCGACGATCTGCAGCATCGCCCGCAGCGCCACCACCGTCTTGCCGGACCCGACCTCGCCCTGCAGCAGCCGGTTCATCGGATGCTCGGTCGACAAATCGGCCGCGATCTCGTCGCCGATCGCGCGCTGGCCCGCGGTGAGGTCGAACGGCAGCCGCTTGTCGAACGCGTCGAGCAGGCCGCCGTCGACGTGCGGGCTCGCCTTCGCCGGCCGCGACACCGCGGAATGCCGTCGCTGCGCGAAAATCAGCTGCACGGCCATCGCTTCGTCCCACTTGAGCCGGTGCCGCGACGTCTCCAGGTGCGCCCAGTCCTCCGGGCGGTGGATGCCGCGCAGCGCGCGCTCGAGGCCGGGCAGGCCGTGCCGCTTGCGCAGGTCCGCGGGCATCGGGTCCTCGCCGACCTCCAGCACGTCCAGCACCTGCCGCACGCATTTGGCGATCGACCAGGTCGGCATGCCCTGCGCCGCCGGGTAGACCGGGATGATCTCGGCGAGGAAGTTGTCGACCGCCTCGGCCTCGCGTTCGGCGTCGAGCAGTTCGTACTCCGGGTTGGCCAGCTGCAGCGTGTCCCGGAACGCGGTGACCTTGCCCGCGAACAGCCCGGTCTTGCCGGGGACCAGCTCCTTCTCGCGCCACGCCTGGTTGAAGAACGCGCACGCGAGCCGGCGCTTGCCGTCGGTGATCACCATGTCGAGGATGGTGCCGTTGCGGGACTTCATCCGGCGCTTGCTGACCTTCTCGATCCGCGCCAGCACGGTCGCGTGCTCGCCCAGCTCCAGCCCGGCGATGTCGGTCAGCTCGCCGCGTTCGGCGTAGCGGCGCGGATAGTGGCGCAGCAGATCGGAAACCGTCTCGATGCCGAGCGCGCCCGACAGTGCCTTCGCCGTTTTCGCGCCCAGCAGCAGCGGGAGCTTGTCGCGAAGCCCGGCCATGATTATTCGACCCCCATCAGCAGCACGGCGTCGCCTTGCCCGCCCGCGTAACTCGTCAACTCCACCTCGGGGTGCTCCAGCCGCAGTTGTTCGGCGAGCTCGGCGGCCACGCTCGGCGGAGCGTCCGCCCCGCTCAGGACGGTGACCAGCTCGCCGCCGAGCGCCAGCATCCGGTTCAGCACGCTGACCGCGGCCGCGACGAGATTCGTCGCCGACGCCGGGGCGGGCTCGATGAGCACCACCTCGTCGTCGACCAGGCCGATCACGTCGCCGGACTGGGCCCGGCCCACCCAGGTTAGCGACTCCTCGTGCGCGATCCGCAGCTCGCCACGCCTCGTCGCGGCAGCCGCTTCGGCCATCGCGACGACGTCGTCGTTTACCCGGCGGGCGCCGTCGTGCACCGCGAGCGCGGCGAGCACCTGCACCGGCGACGCGCACGGGATCACCACGACGTCGCGCTCGCCCGCCATCGGATGCCCGGCCGCGGCGTCGGCGGCCGCGGTGAGGTCCGGCCCGCCCGGCAGCACACTCAGATGCTGTCCGGCCGCCTCGTTGAACAGCCCGATCATGTCCTCGACGCTGGGCGTCTCGCCGTCCGGCACCGCCAGCACCGCGACGCCCTCGGCCCGCAGCAGCTCGGCGAGCCCACCGCCGCGCACCACCGCGACCACGGACCGGTCGATGCCGCCTCCAGGTTCGATCGGCGTCGGCGTGAGCAGCGGCTCGACCCGGATCTTCCGCGGCCTGCCCAGTTGCAGCCCGGCTTCGATGGCCGCGCCGATGTCCGCGCAATGGACGTGCACCGCGTGGCTGCCCGAGCCGTCGCCGGCGACGGTCACGCTGTCGCCGAACCCGCTCAGTTCCTTCCGCAACGCAGGCAGCCGGGCCTCGTCGACCTCGTCCAGCAGGTACATGACCTCCCACGCGTACGGCGCCTGCTCCGGGAGCGAAGCGACCGCCTTCAGGTCGTGTCCACGCTCCTCGGTTTCGCCGGTGATCACGCTGGCCAACGCGTCGAGCACCGCGACCAGGCCCCGGCCGCCGGCGTCGACGACCCCGGCCTTGGCCAGCGCGGGCAGTTGCTTGGGCGTCTCCTCCAGGGCGGCCGCGGCCACAGTGACGACCTCCCGCGCGACCTCGGGCAACGTCCGCGCCGAGCCTCGAACGGCGGCGGCCACGGCGTGCAGGACGGTCAGCATCGTCCCGGCGACCGGCCTGCTGACCGCGCCGGTGGCGGCCTGGTCGGCGTGCCCGAGCGCGGCGGCGAGACCGGCTCCGTCGAGGTCGCCGCCGGCCGCCGCCCAGTCGGCCATCCCCCGCACGACCTGGGACAGGATCACGCCCGAGTTGCCCCGCGCGTGCGCCACCGCGCCGCGCGCCAGTACCGCCAGCGCCTCCGCCGCGTCGGCCGGTTCGGCGGCGGCGAGCGCCTCGTGCGCGCCGGTCATCGTGTACAGCAGGTTCGAGCCGGTATCGGAGTCCGCGACCGGGTAGACGTTGATGCCGTCGATCGCCGAGCGCAGCCGGTCCAAGCTGCGCACAGAAGCCGCCGCCCAGCCCGACACCGCCGCCGCGTCCAGCACCCGCACCCCGTAACCTCCTAGCCGGTCCCCGCGAGGGTAACGACCCCGCGGCAAGGCCCCGGAAACCACTCGTTACTATGGTCGAGTTGCCCGGCCCGTTCGGGCGCGCATTCTTTGTCCCATATCCAGAGGAGTTCGACGTGGCTGCCGTGTGCGACGTCTGTGGCAAGGGACCCGGCTTCGGCAAGTCGGTCTCGCACTCCCACCGGCGTACCAACCGCCGGTGGAACCCGAACATCCAGGTTGTGCACGCGAAGGTCGGCGTGTCCCAGCGCAAGCGGCTCAACGCCTGCACCTCGTGCATCAAGGCTGGCAAGGTCGTCCGCGGGTAGCGACAACTCGAAGGGTGGCGAGTGCTCGTGGAGAGCACTCGCCATTTTTTGTCGCTACGTGTCTTCCGGGGGTCGAACCCCCGGGCCCCCGCCAGGGGGCAAGCCCCCTGGACCCCCGCGTGGGGTCACCTTGCGAGTGGCCGTGGGAGTGAGGGGGCGAGTGCCGCGCACTCGCCCCTTTTTCGTCACCGCAGGAACCCGGTCAGGACCTCCCGCAGGGACTCCGGCGCGTTCAGCACCCCGTGGTCCTGTCCCGGAATCTCCTGGTACCGCCCGTGCGCGACCGCGGCCGCGACCGCCTTCGCGGACGACGTCATCCACGCCTCCCCAGCGCCGCCCGACAGGGACAGCACCGGGACGGTGATCGCCGCCAGCCGGTCCGTCGGCAGGTGGTTGCCCCGGCCGCAGACGGTCAGGTCGTACGGCAGCGTGTGCGCCAGCCCGACGAACCAGCCCCACACCGGCGCGGCCTTCATCGAATCCACGATCTCCGCGGGGGTTCCGGTGCCCTCGACCAGGAACAACTCGACCGCGCCGTCGCGGTCGCCGTCGGCGAGGCGGGCGTTGACGCGGTCCACCAGGTCCTCGGCCGGACGCGGGCGGTCGTCGCCGACGAACGGCGGCTCGTACACCGCCAGCTTCGTGATCGGCAGCCCGCGCGCCGCCGCTTCCAGGGCCAGGATCGCGCCGGACGAGTGGCCGAACACCGCGGCCGAGCCGCCGGCGGCTTCGATCAGCACCTCGAGGTCGTCGATCTCGCGCTCGACGGCGTAGACCGGCGCGTCGCCGCTGTCGCCGCGGCCTCGCCGGTCGTAGGCGATCGCGGTGAAACCGGCGTCGGCCAGCACCGCGGCGAGCCCGGCGACGGTCGTCCGGTCGTTCACCGCGCCGCCGACCAGCAGCACCGGCGAACCCGAGCCGTAGCTGTCGAAGGCGATCGAGGTGCCGTCGGCGGACGTGACGGTGGCGGTCATGGCTTTCCTCCAGGGGTTTCGGTCGTTCTCACCCTGGTGGTCGGAACCGGCCGCCGGAACCGGACACGCCGCGTCAGGGAAGTTTCCAGTCGAGCGGTTCCGCGCCCTGCTGGACCAGAAGCTGGTTCGCCCGGCTGAACGGACGCGACCCGAAGAAGCCGTTGCGCGCCGACAGCGGGCTCGGGTGCGCCGATTCGATGCACGGCACGTCGCCCAGCAGCGGCCGCAGATTCCGCGCGTTGCGCCCCCACAGGATCGCCACTAGCGGGCCGCCGCGCGCGGCGAGCGCCTTGATCGCCTGCTCGGTGACCTGCTCCCAGCCCTTGCCCTGATGCGAATTGGACTTGCACGGCTGCACGGTGAGCGACCGGTTCAGCAACAGCACGCCCCGCTCCGCCCACGGCGTCAGGTCGCCGTTGGACGGCGTCGGGTGCCCGAGGTCCTCGCAGTACTCCTGGTAGATGTTGATCAGGCTCTTCGGGATCGGCCGCACGTCCGGGGCCACCGAAAAGCTCAGGCCGACCGCGTGCCCCGGAGTCGGGTACGGGTCCTGGCCGACAATCAGCACGCGGACGTCGTCGAACGGCTGCTTGAACGCGCGCAGCACGTGCTCGCCCGCGGGAAGATACGTGCGGCCCGCGGCGATCTCGGCGCGGAGGAACTCCCCCATCGCGGCGACCTGCGGGGCCACTGGGGCAAGGGCTTTCGCCCAGCCGGCTTCGACGATTTCGTCCAGCGGTCGTCCAGTCACGGCCCGCGAGCCTAGCGCCACGTGCGCGGCGTCACTGTGGCGGGTCCAGCCTGCGCAACTCGGCCCGGAACCGGGCGCCGCGCCGGACGTAGGAATCCACGACCGCGTCGATCTGATCCTGCGAAAACGACTTGTTGGGCCGCGTTTTCGCCGGAACTCCGAGTGCGATCTCGCCGGTGCCGACCGTCGAGTCGTACGACAGCACCGCGCCCGCGCCGACCATCCCGCCGTCCTCGATCACGCTTCCGTTCAGCACCACCGAACCGGACGCGATCAAGCAGCCGGTGCCGATCTTCGCGCCCTCGATGTGCACCGCGTGCCCGACCGCCGACGACGGGCCGAGGATCGTCGGATGCCGCGCGGTGCAGTGGACGACGCAGCCGTCCTGCACGTTCGAGCGTTCGCCGATCTCGATGTACCCGTGGTCGCCGCGCAGCACCGTCTGCGGCCAGACCGAGGCGCGCGCTCCGATCCGGACGTCGCCGATCACGGTGGCGTCGGGATGGACGTAGGCGTCCGGGTGGATCGTCGGAACCAGGTCGCCGAGCGCGTAGATGGCCAATGCCGCCTCCGGGTCTTCGCGGAACAGAGCGATACAGAGCGATACAGATCAGTCGCGGACGAGTTCCTTGCCGTAGTACCGGCTGTAAGGCATGTCGAGGTAGTAGCCGAAAGCCGGGATCTCGTCGTAGCCCGACGAACGGTAGAGGCCGATCGCCTCCGGCTGTTCGGTGCCGGTCTCCAGCACGACGCGCTTGCGCCCGGCGGCGACCGCGGTGGCCTCCAGTTCGGCGAGCATCGCCCGGGCCAGGCCCCGGCCCCGCGCGGATTCGACGACATACATCCGCTTGATCTCGACGTCGCCGGGCCGGAACGTCGGCTCCGGACCGTCGTGCGCGCGCCACGCGCCGGAAGCCACCGGCACGTTGTCCAGGTATCCGACGAGGAACAGACCCCGCGGCGGCGTGAACTCCGCGGCGTCCATCGGGGTCTCGTCCTCGCCGCCGTAGCGGCGCACGTATTCCAGCTGTATTTCGGCCATCAGCTTGACGGCGTCGGGGTGGTCGAAAGCGACGGCACGGATGTCCACGGCCGCCACCTTAATGAAAGCTCACTGCTGCCAGTGCTCCCAGCCGCCCTGCTGGTCGTACTCCCGCCCGTCCACCGTGACCCCGGAGCCGGGCATGGTGACCACGCCGATCTTGCGCCAGCCGTCGGGCAGGTCGTCGAACGGCGGGAACGTCGCGACCAGTGCGTGGTCCTCGCCGCCGGTGAGCACCCACTGCAGCGGGTCCGCGCCCAGCGCGCTGCCGACCTCCTTCAGCCGCGTCGACACCTCGAGCAACGCGGTCTGCACGTCGAGCCCGACCTCGGACGCCGCGGCCAGGTGCGCGAGGTCGGCGAGCAGGCCGTCGGAGACGTCCATCATCGCCGTCGCACCGGCGAGCGCGGCCTGCGGACCGGCCGCGTACGGGGGTTCCGGGCAGCGCTGCGCGTTCACCACGCCGACCGGCGACCGGAAGCCGCGGCGCAGCACCGCGAGCCCGGCCGCGGCCCAGCCGAGCCGTCCGCACACCGCGAGCACGTCTCCGGGGCGCGCGCCGGACCGGGTCACCGGTTCGCGGTCTTCGAGGTCGCCCAATGCGGTGACGCTGAGCACGAGCTGGTCCGCGCTCACGAGGTCGCCGCCGGACACTCCGATCCCGACCGCGCCCGCCTCGGCCCACATGCCGTCCATGATCTCGGTCACGACCTGCGCCGGGGTGTCCGCCGGGCACGCGATCCCGACGACCACCGACGTCGGTTTCGCGCCCATCGCCGCGACGTCGGACAGGTTCACCGCGACCGCCTTGCGCCCGACCTGCTCCGGGCTCGACCAGTCGAGCCGGAAGTGCACGCCGTGGACCAGCACGTCGGTCGTCACCACCACGCGTCCGTCCGGCGCGGCGAGAACCGCCGCGTCGTCGCCCGGGCCCAGCAGCGTCGACGGCGGCTGCGCGCGTCCTTCGGTGACCCGCCGGATCAGGCCGAACTCGCCTGTCGCGGCCACCGAGTGCTCGTCCGGTGACACCGGTCACCTCCCGTTTCCCTTGCCTGTGTCGGATCGGCCACCGACTATCGGATCCCCTAGGTTTTTCCCAGGGCTGGCGCTACGTTTCCTACACCGTTCCTACCTCGACTCGACCGCCACCGACGAAAGGGCACGCCGTGGTCCACGCATACATCCTCATCCAGACCGAGGTCGGCAAGGCGGCCGCGGTGGCTGCGGAGATCGCCGGGGTCCCGGGCGTGACCAGCTCCGAGGACGTCACCGGCCCGTACGACGTGATCGTGCGCGCCGCCGCGGACACCGTGGACCAGCTCGGCCAGCTCGTCGTCGCCCGCGTGCAGAACGTGGAAGGGATCACGCGCACGCTGACCTGCCCGGTCGTCCATCTCTGAAGCGTGGTCCACTGAGCCGGTGGCAGACACCGACACCGGCGCTCCTCCGAAGGTCGTCCTCGTCACCGCGTCGTTGCTCGTGGCCGCGCTGGCGGTCGCGGTCGCGGTCGTCGCGCTGACGAAAAGCTCCTCCGGGCCGCCCGAGCAGAACCAGCCGCTCGCGCTCGTGTCCGTTCCCGCGCCGCAGGCCGGGTCGCCGGACTGCGCGAAGCTGATCGCCGGGGTCCCGGCCACGCTCACGTCGAACGGCAAGCAGCTGTCGCCGCGCACGCTCGCCGAGCCGGCGCCGAAGGCCACCGTCGCGTGGGGCGAACCGGACCCGGTCGTGCTGCGCTGCGGCCTCGAACGCCCGCCGGAGCTGACCCCGACCGCGCAGCTGCGCGTGGTCGACAAGGTGCAGTGGCTGCAGGTCGAGCAGGGCGGATCGGCCACTTGGTACGCGGTCGACCGGCCGGTCTACGTGGCGCTGACTGTCCCGGAAAACGCGGGCACGGGTCCGCTGCAGACCATTTCGGACGCCATCTCGGCGAAGCTGCCGGTCAAGCCTTTGCGGTTCTAGCCGCGATCGTTTCCAGCGATTCGCCGGTGGTGCGCGGGCCGAGCACCGCCACATCGACCATCAGCAGCACCATCGCACCCGCGACCACGGCGAACATCGTCGTCGCGCCCGCCGACTGCAGGATCGGCAGCAGCACGAACGGCATCGCGGCCGTCGCCAGCCGGGACAGCGCGTAGGCCGAACCGGCGGCGGTGCCGCGCAGCGACGTCGGGAACAACTCGCCCTGGTAGGTGTGGAAGGCGTTCGAGAAGACGTTGCTGACCGCGGTGTAGCAGAAGCCGAACACCGCGATCAGCACGCCGGAAGTGGCGTAGCCGAAGGCCAGGCCGAACACCGCCATCGCCGCCGCGCTCGCGACGATCAGCCACTTGCGTTCCAGCCGTTCGATGATCGGAATCGACAGCGCCGAACCGATCGGATAGCCGAGGAAGGTGAGCGCGCTGAACGTCAGCGACGTGACGAGGCCGAAGCCCTTGGCCGCCAGCACGATCGGCACCAGCGAACCGAAACCGTAGTAGCCGAACGACTGCAGCAGCTGGAACACGTACAGCATCGCCGTGCGGCGGAACCACGGCGGGCGCAGCAACGCCGACGCGCGGACCGGTTCCGGCGCGGGCGGTTCCGGCTCCGGTTCGGGCAACGGCTGCGGCGCGCTCTCTTCGAGCTTGCGCACGATCGCGTCCGCTTCGCCCATTCTGTCTTGTGCGGCAAGCCAACGCGGCGATTCCGGCAGCGTGAACCGCAGCGCCCAGACGATCGCCGCGCCCAGTGCGCCGAGCACGAACAGCCAGCGCCAGCCTTCGATGCCGAGCGGCGCGTGGCCGGCGAGCGCGCGGGCGAGGAATCCGGCGGCGGGGACACCGCAGAAACCGATGGTGTAAGCCCAGGCGGTCGCGCGACCGCGGGCGCGAGCGGGAAGCAGGTCGGCGAGGTACGCGTCGGCGACCGGCAGTTCCGCGCCTATGCCGATGCCGGCGATAAAGCGGCAGATCACCAGCATCCACACGTCGGTGCTGAACGCGCCGAGCAGGGTGAACACCGAGTACAGGCCGAGGGTGAGCAGGAACGCGCGGCGCCGGCCGAGCCGGTCGGCCAGCCGGCCGAGGAACACCGCGCCCACGAACGCGCCGACGAACGCCGAGGCCAGGACGTACTTCAGCGTCGTCGGGGTGACGCCGAACTCCTTGGTGAGGACGGTGCTGATGGTCGCGGCGAGGAACAGGTCGTAGAGGTCGAAGAAGGTCGCGATGCCGACGACTGCCACGAAGTACCGGTGCCGCCGGGTGACTGGGAGCCGGTCGAGCCGGGAAGCGATCTGCACGCGCGGGTCCGTCCGGTCGATCAGCGCAGGCCGGTGCCGCGGGCGAGCGCGGTGTCGATCAGCGTCGACAGCAGGGTCGGATAGTCCACCCCGGTCACCTCCCACATCTTCGGGTAGGCGGACTTCGTGGTGAAGCCGGGCATCGTGTTGACCTCGTTGATCACCAGGTCGCCCTCCTCGGTCACGAAGAAGTCGACGCGGGCCAGGCCCTGGCAGTCGAGCGCGCGGAACGCCTCGACGGCCATCGCGCGCAGCCGGTCGGTGAGCGCGTCGTCCAGTTTGGCCGGGATGTCCAGCTCGGCGTCCTCGCCGAGGTACTTGGTTTCGAAGTCGTACCAGGCGTCCTCGCCCTCGGCGAGCACCCGGATCTCCGCCGGGAGCGACGCCTCGACGCGGCCGTCCGGGAATTCCAGCACGCCGCATTCGACCTCGCGTCCGCGCACCGCGGCCTCGACGAGCACCTTCGGATCGGTGCGCCGCGCCAGCTCGATCGCCGCGTCCAGATCGGCCCAGTCGGCGACCCGGGAGATCCCGACCGACGAACCGGCGCGCGAGGGCTTCACGAACACCGGCAGGCCAAGGCGTTCGCGGTCCGCTTCGGCCAAAGTGGACTGTCCGCGGCGCAGCGCGGCGTAGGTGCCGACCGGCAGCCCCTCCGCGGCGAGCAGCTTCTTCGCGTACTCCTTGTCCATCGCCGCCGCGCTGGCGAACACGCCGGGGCCGACGTAGGGGAGGTCGGCGAGTTCGAGCAGGCCCTGGATGGTGCCGTCCTCGCCGAAGGCGCCGTGCAGCACCGGGAAGACGACGTCGACGGTGCCGAGCACCTCGGTGGCCTGGCCGGGGTCGACGGTGCGCAGCTCGCGGCTGGTCGGGTCGCCGGCGAGCACGAGCGCGCGGCCGGATTCGACCGTCGGCAGCTCGCGGCCCTGGATGCTGAGCTGCTTCGGGTCGCCGGTGCCGAGCACCCAGCCGCCGCTCGGCGTGACGCCGACCGGGAGCACCTCGAAGCGATCCGGATCCAGGTTCGAGATCACACTGCCCGCGGACAGGCACGAGATGGTGTGCTCGCTGCTGCGGCCGCCGAACACGACCGCGACCCGGATTTTTTCAGCGCTCATAGCCGGTCACCGTACCGGGTGAGCATCGCCGACGGCGCGCGCCGGGGGTGTCTGCGCTGGTCGGCGCGCTCGGTTGCGCGGGAACCGGGCCGGTCAGCGGAGAAGATCGACCAGCGTCGGCACCGCGGCCGTCAACGCTTCCCGAGAGCAGCCCGCGTACCCCAGCGCGATGCCGTGCACGGTCGGCGTTCCGGCGAAATGCCGGGCCAGTCCGTCCAGGCGGATCGAATGCCGTTCCGCCGCGGCGATCAACTCGGCCTCGGCTTCGGCGCTTTCGGTCCGCACCACGAGATGCGCACCGGCGTCGTCGCCGACGAACGGGATCCCGGCGTTCGACAGCGCGGCCACCAGCACCGTCCGGCGTTCGGCCATTTCCCGGCGCAGCTTCCGCAGGTGCCGGCCCAGATCGCCGGTCCGGGCGAGTTCGACCAGCACCCGCTGCCCGGCAGGCGACGGCCGGGTTCCGGTGAGATCCCGGTACGCCAGAATGGAATCGGCCACCGCGGCGGGGGCGACGAGCCAGCCCGCGCCGAGCGTCGGGGTGAGGATTTTGCTGGTGGTCCCGAGATGCACGACGACGTCCGGGGCGAGCGAGGCCAGCATCGGCAGCGGGGCGACGTCGAAGCGCAGCTCGCCGTCGTAGTCGTCCTCGATGACCAGCATGCCTTCCGCGCGAGCGCGTTCCACGAGCTGCACGCGGCGGGCCGCGCTCATCCGGCTGCCCATCGGGTATTGGTGCGCGGGCGAGCAGTAAACCGCGCGCGCCCCGGCGGGAATCGCGTCCGGGCGCAGGCCTTCCTCGTCCACCGGCACGCCCACGACGGTCAGCCCGGCCTGCCGGAACGCTTGCACCGCACGCTGATACCCCGGTTCCTCGAAGGCGACGACCGCACCTCGGCGCAGCACGGCGGCGGCGAGTTCCACGACCGCCGCGGTAGTTCCGCCCGTCGCGAGCACCGAACCCGCGGCCAGACCGCGGTGGCGCAGCAAGTGTTCCGACACAGTCGCGCGGTACTCCGGCAATCCGGCCCGGTGCGCGCGCGTGAGCGGCTCGGGGTCGGCAGCGGCCCGCCACGCCCGTCGCCAGGCCGCGCGGTCGAGTCCGCCCGCCCACGGCGTACCCGGCGCGAGGTCGAGCATCGGGCGTGCTTCAGCTTCGGCGAGCAGGGAATCGGGCACCGTGACGGACGCGGCGGCGCGGGTTGGCGGGGTGGTCACGTATGTGCCGGAGCCGTGCCGGCCAGCGATCCAGCCCTCGGCGTGAAGTTGCTCGTACGCGGCGGAAGTGACCGTGCGCGAGACACCGAGCCGTTCCGCCAGCGCCCGGGTGGAGGGCAGCCGGTCGCCGCCGCGGAGGTGTCCGCCGGCCGCCGCTTCGCGCAGCGCGTCGGCCAGCTGCACGGCCAGCGGGGTGGCCGCTTCGCGGTCGAGACTGACCGGCAGAGCGGTGTCGGCGTAGGACACAGCGGACCTCCATCACGGCGAAGTGGACTTCTCAAGTGTAGAAGAAGTGGACATTCAACGTAGCCACTTGGCCGCCGCACACTGAACGCATGAGCAGCCTTTCGCCCACCGAACGCACCACGCTCGGCCGCAAACGCCACCGCGCCGCCAGCGAGCGCGCCGTGCTGCACGCCGTGCTCGACGAGGCGCTGATCTGCCACCTCGGCGTGGTCCGCGACGGCGCCCCGCTGGTGCTGCCCACCGGATACGGCCGCGACGGCGACACCCTGTACTTGCATGGTTCCACGGGCGCGGCCAGTCTGCGAGCCGCCGCCGGGGAAACGGACGTCTGCGTGACCGTCACTCTGCTCGACGGCATCGTCTACTGCCGCTCAGTGAACAACCACTCGGTGAACTACCGCAGCGCGGTGATCCTCGGCCAGGCCCGGCTGGTGACCGATCCGGACGAGAAGATGCACGGCCTGCACGTGCTCACCGACCACCTCTCCCCCGGTTCGTGGGAACACGCCCGCCCGGTGAACAAGAAGGAATTCGCCGCGGTTTCGGTCCTCGCGCTCGACCTGACCGAAGCGTCCGTGAAGCTCCGCGCCGAGGGACCGGACGACGAGCCCGAAGACGTCGCCGCGAACGCCGCGTGGGCCGGGGTCTTGCCGGTGCGCACCGTGTTCGGCGAACCAGAACCCTCCGCCGACCTGCCGCCGGGCTGGACCGTGCCGGAACACGTCGCGGCGCGCGTCACGAAGACAGCGGCAGCCGCACGGTGAACACCGTCCGCCCGGGACGGCTTTCCAGCGAGACCGTCCCGCCGTGCTCGACCACCAGCGAATGCACTACCGCCAACCCCAGCCCGGTGCCGCCCGCGGCCCGGGTGCGGGAGTTGTCGACGCGATAGAACCGGTCGAAAATCCGCTGTTGATCCTCGGGGGAAATCCCCGGCCCGGCATCGGTGACGGTGGCGACCGCCATTCCGTCCGCCACCGTCACCGCCAGCTCCACCGGGGTTCCGTCCGCGGTGTGCACGGCCGCGTTCGCCAGCAGGTTGTCCAGGACTTGCCGCACCCGCGCCGGATCCGCGTGCAGCACCACCGGTTCCTCCGGAATCGACACGGTCAGCGGATGCCCTGGCCGACCCGCGCGGAACGCGTCCGCGGCAGCCGCGGCGGTTTCCGTGAGATCCATTCGCTGCGGGCGCACCGGAGGTTCGACATCCCGTGCGTCGAGGCGGGCGAGCAGCAGCAAATCGTCGACCAGCACGCTCATCCGCGCGGTCTCGGCCCGGATCTTCTCCAGGTGCGCCTCGCGTTCCTCCGGTTCGTTCGCGGCGGCGTAGCGGAAAAGATCGGCGTAGCCGCGGATCGACGTCAACGGGGTCCGCAGCTCGTGCGAAGCATCGGCGACGAACCTGCGCAGCCGATCGTTCGCCTCGGTGCGCGCGGCCAGCGAGGATTCGATGTGGCTCAACATCACGTTGAAGGCCGTTCGCAATTCCTCGACTTCCGCCCCGCCGCCGGTGCCGGACGCGCGTACCGGCAAATTCGCCGTCGCGGTGAGGTCGTGCGAAGCGATGTCGTGCGCGGTGCCGGCCATGTCCGACAACGGCCGCAACCCGCGCCTCAGCACGACCCGGCCGGCAACGACGAGAATCGCCAGCGCGATCAGGAACGCGATCACTTCGATCAACATCAGCTGCTGCACCGTGTTGTCGAGATCGGCTTGCGGCGCGGCGCTCAACAGCACGGTGCCGGTCCCGTTCCGCGACGTCTCCACCGGACACGCCCGCACGCGGTAAGAACCCTGGCCGGGCAAGGCGATGGTGCGGAAAAGGTCGCCGCCCGTCGCCTCTTCGGCGATCTGCGCCAACGGCTGCACATCGTTCGGCAGGTTGCTGCCCGGTTGCGGAACCGCATGCCCCTCCCGCACCTCGAAAACCGCCGAGTACCAGGAGTAGACGACTTCCGGATTGTCCTTCGACTCGCGCAGATGCGGCACCTGGGCGACCTGGCTGGTCTTGAGCTGCTCGTCGAGGCGGCGGTTGAGGTAGTCGTGCATCAGCTCGACGGTCAGCGCGCCGACGATCGCGAACACCACCAGCGCCAGCGCGCCCAGCCCGAACGCCAGCCGCGTGCCCAGCCGGGAAGCGCGCCAGGCCCGGTACCACCGGCGGGCCCCGCGCCCGATCCGGTTCACCGGCCCGCCTGCCGCACGGAATACCCGACCCCGCGCACGGTGTGGATCAGCGGTTCGGCCCCGGTGTCGAGCTTGCGCCGCAGCCGGGAGATCGCGAGTTCGACCACATTGGACCGTCCGCCGAAGTCGTACTCCCACACGTGGTCGAGGATTTGTGCCTTGGTGAGCACCGCCGGCGAGCGCCGCATCAGGTAGCGCAGCAGTTCGTATTCGGTCGGCGTCAGTTCGGCGAGCCGCCCGCCGCGGCGGACTTCGTGCGTCTCCTCGTCCAGGGTGAGGTCGCCGACCTGCAGCAGCACGGTGCGCACATCCGGCTTCTCCGACGTCCGCCGCAGCACCGCGCGCAGCCGCGCCATCAGCTCCTCGACCGAGAACGGCTTGACGAGGTAGTCGTCACCCCCGCGGGTGAGTCCGGCGATGCGGTCGGCGGTCGCGTCCTTGGCGGTCAGGAAAACCACCGGGACCGCGTCGTGTTTCTCGCGCAGCTTGTCGAGAACGGTGAACCCGTCGAAATCGGGCAGCATGAGGTCGAGCACGACGATGTCGGGAGCGAACTCCGCGGCGCGCGAGAGAGCGTCGGCACCGCATCCGGCCGTCACGGCCTGCCAGCCCTCGTAGCGGGCGACGGTCGCGACCAGGTCGGCGATGTGCGGTTCGTCGTCCACGACCAGCAGCCGCACCGGATTCGGGTTCTCCACCCCGCCATCCTCCGCGACGTCCGCGCGGACGCGCGAGCCGAATCCCAGGCTGACAGCCATTCGACAGGTTCGCGGTCGCGGCGAGGCCGGAAAAGCTGTCGCGTGCTTCGGGCATTCCGGGCAGACTCGCGACCATGACCTCCGTCGTGCACAACGTCACCGTCGACTGCGCGGACCCGTGGGAGCTGGCCAAGTTCTGGACCCAGGTGACCGGCCGCCCGGTCGGCGAGGACGACCGGCAGGGCGACCCGGAGATCGGCATCACTCTCGACTCCGGCGTCACGCTGCTGTTCATCGCCGTCCCGGAACCCAAGACGACCAAAAACCGGCTGCACCTCTGCCTGACGCCGGACGTGCCGCGCGACGAAGAGGTGGACCGGCTGCTCAAGCTGGGCGCGACCCTGCATTCCGATCACCGCCGCGAGGACGGCAGCGGCTGGGCGGTCCTTCAGGACCCGGAAGGCAACGAATTCTGCGTCCTGCGCAGCGCCGCGGAGAAGGCATGACGGACTCGTTCGAGATCAACCGCGCCAACTGGGACGACCGCGCGCCGATCCACGCGCGCTCGGCGTACTACGAGTTCGACAAGTTCAAGACCGATCCCGCGCATCTCAGCCAGATCGTGCGCTTCGACCAGCCGCGGCTCGGCGACGTTTCCGGGCTGCGCACCGTGCACCTGCAGTGCCACATCGGCACCGACACCCTGTCGCTGCACCGGCTCGGGGCGAAGGTCTCTGGTCTGGACCTCTCCCCGGCGTCGCTCGCCGAGGCGCGCAAGCTCGCCGAAGCCACCGGCGCGGACATCGACTACCACGAGGCGAATGTCTACGACGCGGTGAAAGTCTTCGGCGAGAACGCGTTCGACCTGGTGTACACCGGGATCGGCGCGCTCTGCTGGCTGCCGAAGATCGCGCCGTGGGCGGAAGTCGTCGCGCGCCTGCTGAGGCCGGGCGGGCGGCTGTTCCTGCGCGAAGGCCATCCGATGCTGTGGTCGCTCGACGACGAATCCGAACGCGCGTGGCCGAAATACGACTATTTCGAACACGACGAACCGCTCGTATTCAGCGACGACACCACGTACGTCGACACGGACGAACCGGTGCGCCAGACGACCACGCACAGCTGGAACCATTCGCTCGGCGAGATCGTCACCGCGCTGCTCGACCAGGACCTGATCCTCACCGGGTTGACCGAGCACGAAACCGCGGCGTGGAACGCGCTGCCGCACGAGATGGAGGAGGCCGGCGGCGGCGAATGGCGGCTGCGCGACAACCCGCGCCGGATCGCCGCGAGCTACACCCTGCAGGCGCGGCGTCCCGCATAGAGTGCGGAGCATGACTCGCATCGCCGTCGCCGCGCTGGGCGGCACCATCTCGATGGCCCCCGGACGTTCGCTCGAAGACGGCGTCGTGCCGCGGTTGAGCGCCGAGGATCTGCTGGGAGAACTGGGTTCCCGGCTGCCGATGGAGGTCACCGCGGCGACGCTGGCCGGTTTGTCGAGTTCGTCGATGGACTACGCGACGCTCGCGCGCACGCGGCAGTGGGGCATCGAGCAGCTCGAAGCGGGCGCGGACGGTCTCGTGGTGGTGCAGGGCACGGACACGCTGGAGGAAACGGCGTATCTGTTCGACCTCACCTGGCCGTCCGACGCACCGGTGGTGATCACCGGCGCGATGCGGAATCCGAGCCTGCCCAGTCCGGACGGACAGGCGAATCTCCTCGCCGCGCTCACCGTCGCCGCCGATCCGCGCAGCCGCGGCCGGGGCGCGCTGGTGGCGTTCAACGACGACGTGCACGCGGCGCGGTGGGTGCGGAAGACGCATTCCAGCCAGGTCGAAACGTTTTCCTCGCGGCCGGCCGGTCCGCTCGGCATGGTCGCCGAAGGCGCGGTGCATTACTTCCACCCGTCGCCGCCGCGGCTGCCGGTGCTGCCGGGACCCGAAACCGCCGATTTCGTTCCGCTGCTCGAATCGGGTCTCGAGGACACCGGCGAATTGCTTTCGCTGGTGCTCCGGAACGGGGCGCGCGGCGTGGTCGTGGCGGCCAACGGCGTCGGACACGTGTCGACCGCGACGGCGGACGTGATCGCGGCCGCGGAAGTGCCGGTCGTCGTCGCGTCGAGGACCGGTGCGGGCCCGACTTTCCGCAGCACGTACGGATTTCACGGGTCCGAATCGAGTCTGCGCCGGATGGGCGCGACGATGGCGGGGTGGCTGTGCCCGCGGAAATCGCGGATCCTGCTGCAGGTGCTGCTCGCCGCGGGAGTCGGCCGGGACGAGATCGAGCGGCAATTCAGGCTGCGCGGCGACCTCGACCGCTGATCACGCGCGGAACGGCCCGTCCACCGGATTCGCCTGGTACGACCGCATCTGCCGGCCGCCTTGGCGATACACGTGCACGCTGATCGCCGGGTCCGGGCCGTCGTTGCGCACCTCGTGCACGTAACCCGGGCCGAACACCCGCGACTGCCCGGCGGACAGCCCGTGCACCTCGGTCACCGCGCGGCCGCCCGGGGCGCGCCGCGAGACGGTTTCGGTCAGCCGCCCGGACACGACGGTGAACGCGCCGGTCGAGAAGGCGTGGTCGTGCAGGTCGGTGTGCTGGCCGGGAAGCCAGCTGAGCAGCCAGATCTCCTGGTCCTCGGTGCGTTCGACGAGCGCGGAGAACCGCTCGTCCGGGTCGTAGCGCAGGAGGCTGCCCCAGCGTTCCCGGTCGGCGGCCACGTCGACGGCGACGCGGACCGGGTGGCGCAGGGCGGGGTTCTCGGGACGCAGCAGGGTGTTGTCCGGAACGGCGAACATGAAAAGAAAGTCCTCACGGGAAGAAGATGGGTGTCGAACTGGCCGGGGCGGGGTTCACCGACAACAGCGACACGACATGCCCATGACGGGGCGGAGGTCGGCAGACCCCGGCCGCATCGTCATCTCGCACGTCAGCATGCCGCCCAGCGAACCAGCCCCGGGCCGCCCGGTCAACCCTTCCCACCCCCTGGACCGCCCCAGGTGAGGGCGGGTTCACACCGCCGACGCCGTCAGCGCCACTCCGGCTTCCGCGACCGTCCCAGCAGCTCCGCGCCCGCCTGCCGCGGGTCGACGCCCTCGTGGCACACCCGGTACATCGCGTCGGTGATCGGCATGTCGACCCCGTGCCGCTGCGCCAGTTCGCGGATCGACAAGCACGACGCGACCCCCTCCGCGACCTGGCCGCCGGTCGCCGCCTGCGCCTCGGCCAGCGTCTCGCCGCGGCCGAGCCGTTCGCCGAACGTGCGGTTGCGCGACAACGGCGACGAGCAGGTGGCGACCAGGTCGCCGAGCCCGGCGAGCCCCGCGAAGGTCAGCGGGTCGGCGCCGAGTTTCGCGCCGAGCCGCGCCATTTCGGCGAGCCCGCGCGTGATGAGCGTCGCCATCGTGTTCGCGCCCAGGCCCATCCCGGCGGCCATGCCGCAGCTGAGCGCGATCACGTTCTTGCACGCGCCGCCCAGCTCGCAGCCCACCACGTCGGTGTTGGTGTAGGGCCGGAAATACTGGTTCGACGTCGCCTGCTGCACCGCTTTCGCCCGCTCGTGGTCCGCGCACGCGAGCACCGCGGCGGCGGGCTGCCCGGCGGCGATCTCGCGGGCCAGGTTCGGCCCGGACACCACCACGATCTCGCCCGGATCGACAGCGGCGAGTTCGGCGATCACCTCGCTCATCCGCTTGAGCGTGCCCAGCTCCACGCCCTTGGCCAGGCTGACCAGGATCGCCTCGGGCGGCAGCAGCGGCCGCCAGCCGGTGAGGTTCGCGCGCAGGCTCTGGCTCGGCACCCCGAGCACGACCGCCTGCGCGCCGTCGAGCGCCGCGGCCGCGTCGGCCGTCGCGGTGATCCGTTCCGGCAGCGACGTGCCCGGGAGATACGACTCGTTCGTGTGCCGTTCCCGGATCTCCTCGGCGACGCTTTCCCGGCGCGCCCACATCGTCACGTCCCGGCCCGCGTCGCCGAGCACCTTCGCGAACGCGGTGCCCCACGAACCCGCGCCGAGCACGGTGACCCGCTGCACGTCGGCGGCGAAACCCGCCATCAGGCACCGTCCTCCGGCTTCTCGGTCTCCGCCTTGGCATCTGTCTTGGTTGCCGCCTTGTCCGTCTCCGGCTTCTTGACCGGCGGTTCCTCCTGCCGGATCTCCGCCAGCAGCCGGGTCACCTCGTCCATCAGCACGGCGGTGACCTCGCGCAGCGTCGAGGCGCTGCGCGGGTTCCCGCCCCGGTACGCGGACAGGTCGATCGGATCGCCGACCAGGTGCGTCACCGTCTTGCGCGGGAACGGTGTGAACTTCTTGGTGTAGCCGTTGAAAATCTGGTTGGTCCCCCAGCGCGCGATCGGGATCACCGGCACGTCGTTCTGCAGCGCCAGCCGCGCCGCGCCGCTGTAGGCCTCCTTCGGCCAGCCCAGCGGGTCCTTCGTGATGGTCCCCTCCGGGTAGATCACGATGACCTTGCCCTCCTGCAGCGCCTGGTGCGCGGCCTTGAGGCTGTCGCCGGCCGCGGCCGACCCGCGCGCCACCGGGATCTGCCCGGACCCGGTCACGATCCGGCCGAAGACCGGCACGTCCTTCAGGCTCGCCTTGAGGAAGAACCTCGGCACCCGCTTCTGCCGGTGCACGAACACCGCGTCGACCGCCGGGTCCAGGTGCGAGATGTGGTTCATCACCAGCACCGCGGGCCCTTGCCGGGGGATTTTCTCCGCGCCGAGGTACACCCGCTTGCCGATGGCGGTCAGCGGGTAGAACGCGGCGGCGGCCAGCCCCACCCAGAATCCGCCCTTCTCACGCCGTGCCACAGTTCTCCTCCTCGGGTCTCCTCTGCTCCGGGTGATCCTGCCGCGCGCCGGTTCGCGCAGTCCAGGGAGGGTGTGCTCACGCACGCGCGCGGCCGGTTTCGGGTAAAGATGGACAGGTGGACGCAGACCTGGTCATGCCGCTGAAACCGCCGGGCACGGGCAAGTCCCGGCTGCGCGGGGCGGTCGCCGCGCACCGGCACGCCGAACTGGTGCTGGCGCTAGCCTGCGACACGCTGGCCGCGGTCACCTCCGTCGCCCGGGTCCGGCGCGTGCTCGTCGTCACCCCCGATCCGGCCGCGCTGTCCGAATTGGCCGGTCTCGGCGTGGAACTGGTCGCCGAGCCGGCGAGCGGCGGGCTCAACGAAGCGCTGCGGCACGGCGCGGAACTGCTGCGCGCGGACGCCCCGGAGGGAGTGGTCGGCGCGCTCCAAGCGGACCTTCCCGCGTTGCGGGCCGTGGATCTCGAGCAGGCGCTGACCGAAGCCGCGGGCCGGCGCGCGGTGGTGTTCGACCGGCAGGGCACCGGGACGACGCTGTTGCTGTCCGCGCCGGGGAAACCGCTCGACCCGCATTTCGGAGCCGGATCCGCGGAACTGCACCGGTCCTCCGGCGCGATTCCGCTCACCCTTGCCCTGCCGTCCCTGCGCAGCGACGTGGACACCGAAGATGATCTCCGCCACGCCGCGAAACTCGGTCTCGGGAAGCACACCGCGGCATTGCTCCCGGCCGAACGGACGCAATCGCGCTGACCTGTTCACTCGACCTTCATCGCGGCCTGCGCAAACCGCGCCTTCGTAGTGAACAATGGGCAGCGTGAGCACAGAAGACGGCAGCACTCCGGCCCGGCGGCGCGTGAAGAGCGGCAGCAGCGCCTCCCCTTCGTCCCCTGCTCCGCGCACCGCGGGCAGGAAGGCGACCTCGCGCGGGAACGCTGACGCCGCGGCGACCCGTCGGGCGAAACCCAAGGCAGCGTCGGCGGAAGACAACGCCAAACCGGCCAAGCGCAAGACCGCCGCGTCGAGCGCGCTGCGCACCACGGCGAAGAAACCGGCCGCACCGCCCGCGGCGGCGAAGACCTCCGCGCGGCCTCGCCGGAGCACGACCGAGAGCGGCGAGGAATTCCGTTCCGTCCCGTCCGCCCCGCCCGCCGTCACGTCCGCGCCCACCGCCGTCGAGACGCTCCCCGACGACCGGTATTTCAACCGCGAGCTGTCCTGGCTCGACTTCAACGCCCGCGTGCTCGCGCTGGCCGAGGACGAATCGCAGCCGCTGCTCGAACGGGCCAAGTTCCTCGCCATTTTCGCGTCCAATTTGGACGAGTTCTACATGGTCCGGGTCGCCGGGCTGAAACGCCGCGACGAAACCGGCCTCTCGGTGCGCAGCGCGGACGGGCTCACGCCGCGCGAACAGCTGGACTACATCGCCAAGCGCAACCAGGACCTGGTCGAGCGGCACACCGCCGCGTTCGAGGAGCACCTGCGCCCGCAGCTGGCCGAGCAGGACATCCGGATCGTCGGCTGGGCCGATCTGTCCGGGGCCGACCAGCTGCGGCTGTCGAGCTACTTCTCCGAGCAGATCTTCCCGGTGCTCACGCCGCTCGCGGTCGACCCGGCGCATCCGTTCCCGTACATCTCGGGGCTGTCGCTCAACCTCGCGGTCACGGTGCGGGATCCGCAGGGCGGGCTCGAACGGTTCGCGCGCGTGAAAGTGCCGAGCAACGTGCCGCGGCTGATGCGCGTGGAAACCGAACGCGGCAACCGGTCCGCCACCTTCCTGCCGCTCGAGGAACTGATCTCCGCGCACCTGAGCGATCTGTTCACCGGCATGGAGGTGACCGAGCACCACGTCTTCCGCGTCACCCGCAACGCCGACTTCGAGGTCGAGGAAGACCGCGACGAGGACCTGTTGCAGGCCTTGGAACGCGAGCTGGCGCAGCGCCGGTTCGGCCCGCCGGTGCGGCTCGAAGTGGCGCAGGACATGAGCGAGCACATGCTCGAACTGCTGCTGCGCGAGCTGGAAGTCGACCCCGAGGACGTCGTCGAGGTGCCCGGGCTGCTCGACCTCACCTGCCTGTTCCAGCTGTCCGGGGTCGACCGCAAGGAGCTGAAGGACCGGCCGTTCGTGCCCGCGACGCATCCGGCGTTCGGCGAACGCGAGACGCCCAAGAGCGTGTTCGCGACGCTGCGCGAGGGCGACGTGCTGGTGCACCACCCGTACGACTCGTTCTCCACGAGCGTGCAGCGGTTCATCGAACAGGCCGCGGCCGATTCGAAGGTGCTGGCGATCAAGCAGACGCTGTACCGGACGTCGGGCGATTCGCCGATCGTGGACGCGCTGATCGACGCCGCCGAGGCGGGCAAGCAGGTCGTGGCGCTGGTCGAGATCAAGGCGCGGTTCGACGAGCAGGCCAACATCACCTGGGCGCGCACGCTGGAGCGCGCGGGCGTGCACGTCGTCTACGGCTTGGTGGGCCTCAAAACGCACTGCAAGGTGTCGATGGTGGTGCGGCAGGAGGGTTCGACCATCCGCCGCTACTGCCACATCGGCACCGGCAACTACAACCCGAAGACCGCCCGGCTGTACGAAGACCTCGGCCTGCTCACCGCGGACCCGAGCATCGGCGCGGACATCACCGACCTGTTCAACGTCCTCACCGGCTACTCGCGCCAGGACACCTACCGCACGATCCTCACGTCGCCGCACGGCATCCGCCGCGGCATCGTGCGCGCGATCGGCGAGGAGATCGAACTCGCGCGCGCCGGGCTCGAGGCGGGCATCCGGATCAAGTGCAACTCGCTCGTCGACGAGCAGGTGATCGACGCGCTGTACCACGCTTCGCAGGCCGGCGTTCCGGTCGACGTGGTGGTGCGCGGGATCTGCTCGCTGAAGCCGGGCGTCGAGGGATTGAGCGAGAACATCCGGGTCCGCTCGATCCTCGGCCGGTTTCTCGAGCATTCGCGGGTGTTCCACTTCCGCGCCGGCGGCACGCACTGGATCGGCAGCGCGGACATGATGCACCGCAACCTCGACCGCCGGATCGAGGCGCTGGTGCGGGTCAAGGATCCGAAGCTGACGAGGCAGCTGGACGAGGTGTTCGATTCGGCGCTCGACCCGCACACGCGCTGCTGGGTGCTGAGTTCGTCCGGCGAATGGCAGCCGTTCCCGGCCGCCGGTTCGCAGGTGCGCGACCACCAGCTCGAACTCGCGAAGCTGCACGGGGCCGTCGGATGAGCGTGGACGTCCGGGCAGCAGGCGCGGTGCTCTGGCGCCCGGCCGAGACGGGCGCCGAGGTCGCGCTCGTGCACCGGCCCCGCTACGACGACTGGTCGCTGCCGAAGGGAAAGGTCGACCCCGGCGAGACGCTCGCCTCCACCGCGGTGCGCGAGATCGCCGAGGAGACCGGGTTCCGCGCGGTGCTGGGCCGCTATGTCGCGCAGACCACGTACGAGGTCCCCGCGAAGAACAACGGACGGATGCTGCGCAAAAGCGTCGACTACTTCAGCGCCGAAGCCGTCGCGGGAGCCTTTGCCCCCAACGAAGAGGTCGACGAACTGCGCTGGCTGCCCCCGGTCGAGGCCGAGCGGCTGCTCACGCGCCCGGCGGATGTCCGGGTGCTGCGCGAGTTCTGCGCGCTCCCGGCCGCGCTGACGACGGTGTTGCTGGTGCGGCACGCCAAGGCGGGCAAACGCGAAGACTGGACCGGCGACGACGACCTGCGTCCGCTGTCGGAAGCCGGTCAGCGCCAAGCTGCCGCGCTGCGAGACCTGCTGCCGCTCTTCGGCCCGGACCGGGTGTTCTCCGCGCCGCGGCTGCGGTGTGTGCAGACCGTCGGCGGCGTCGCGGACGCACTAGGCGTCGAGGTGCGGCACGAGCCGCTGCTGTCGGAAGAGGGCTACTGGCCGGACCCGCTGCTCGGAATCCGCCGCCTGCTGGCGATCGCGTCCGACGGCGGCACCCCGCTGATCAGCAGCCAGGGCGGCGTGATCCCGGACCTGGTGAGCGCGCTGGCGGACCGGGACGGGCTGGAACTGCCGGCCGCCCGCGACGGGGTGGTGCCGAGCAAGAAGGGCTCGCTGTGGGTCCTGTCGTTCTGCCCCGGCGACGACGGACCGGTTCTGGTGGGCGCGGATTACTACCCGAGCCCGCTGCCCGCCCCGGTCCCTTCGGCAGGCTGATCTTTTTCTCCGGGCCCGGCGTCGCTTCGGCGCGCCGGGCCCTTCCCATGGCACCCATTCGGCGGGCCGCGGATTCTATAGAGACCGGTATTGCTCCGCAGTTATCTCCGCACCCGGCATAAGCGACGTCCGAGACCGGCTCGAGGGTTTAATTACCCCCGGCGGGGATTTATCTCCGGGCGTCGGATTATCCCTCCCGGACCAGGCGGCGGGATTCCTTTCGCCTTCCCTGGCTGCCTCGACGCTGGCGAATCTGTTGTCTTATCAGCAAATTCGGCGGGGTTGTTTCCGGAGCCCGAAGAGCCCGCCGACCTCGGGAAACGCCGTCTTCCCTCGGCTTTGCACCACGCTGCTCAGCCCACTCGGCGAGCTGGTCCGCCACCCCGGCTCACCGCCGTATCCGCGCACGCAGCAGCGAAAACCCCGCCCACCGCAGAGCACTCCGAGCCAACTCGATCGCCGCACCGCGTCGCCAACCCGGCCGCCGCACCCACTCGCCAAGCCGCGAAACCCGCCCGCCACAACACACCTCAGCCGCCCTGCTCGCCAGGTCAGGCCCACAATCCGGGCACCGCATCCACACCGCAGCCCGCCCATCCGAGAATCCGCTCAGCCGGACTCATCTCGAAACCCGTCTCACCCCGCCGAACTCAGTCCCGAAACTCCAGCTGCGCCTGTTCAGCCAGACCCGATCTCGCCCCCAGCCGAACTCAGTCCCGTAATCCCAGCAGCGCCCGCTCAGCCAAACCCGATCCCGAACCCCAGCCCAGCCCGCTCAACCGAACTCGGTCTCGAACTCCGCCTCTCCCCCAGCCGACCCCAGTCCTGTAACCCCAGCAACGCCCGCTCAACCAGACCCGATCCCGAAACCCCGGCGCAGCCCGCCCAAGCGAACTCGACCTCGAAACCCGCCTCCCCAGCCGACCCCAGTCCTGTAACCCCAGCAACGCCCGCTCAACCAGACCCGATCCCGAACCCCGGCGCAGCCCGCCCAACCGAACTCGACCTCGAAACCCGCCTCCCCAGGCGACCCCAGTCCCGCAACCCCACAGAACCCGCCCAGCCAGACTCGATCCCGAAACCCCCGCTCACCCCACCCACCCGAAACCCCAGCCCCACAACGCCTCCCCACCCCCTCACCGCGGCACCGGCCCCCGTCC